>JBPCLZ010000101.1:0-67371 GCA_051002775.1 Pyrinomonadaceae bacterium
GCCCAGTTTCCTGCTAAGAATCTCTGGACTGTTTTATGGAAGTGTAGTCGGAGAGGACTCGCGAGAGAGAATGATCGGGGTTATTGAGAGGCTTGCTTCTATCTGCGCGTAGCGCTTAGTTCAACAACTCGTTGCAGGTGAGCCGAGATTGTGTGTCCTTCATCAAGTCTTTATCTTCTCAGGTTGTCGCCATTCGCGCGGCCACCTGAACTCTGACGTTATGTTGCTTTCTCTTATGAACGCACCTGCGATACTCCTTGAAGTGAAAGAGCCATCGCTCGTCCAAATTTGGACTGAGTCCCTTGTCATCGGCGTGGGCGGATTCCTGCTCGCGAGGTATCGATACTGGTTGCTACTTCCGGTCTGCGGTATTGGGCTCGTCTTAGCGTGGTTTGTCCGAGTTAATTGATGGGCAGGGCTTTAATGAAGTCCTTTATCTCGCCGATGGGTTTGGGTAGTACGTACTCTTTGAAGTTCACCTTGCCACTCTTGTCCGCATCTACTAATTGAACGTCGGCCATGACCTCGTTCGCGAAGGTTTTCTTCGCTATCACGGCCGGCATGGTGTTATCTATGATGATGACCTCACACGTTGACCCGTAGGCGGGAATCGAGTCCCCCTCATTAGCCGAATAAGTGCCGACCTTTTTACTCCGCTTGCAATCCACCCGCACGATTGATCCCACGTCGCTCGCCAACAGCGCGTGCCGGTTCATATCCGTGATGTAGTAGTCCGAAGCGCTAAGCAAGCATCGCATTCGTCAGCATGAAGAGCGCCTAGCACTCGGGATCGCTTACTCTGCCAGCGATCTGATATTCACAACAACCATTGGCACTCCGCTGCAACCTCGCAACGTCCTGGGGCGTCACTTCAAGCCGATACTACTCAAGGCAGGACTGCCCGCAAACACACGATGGTATGACCTGCGGCACACGTGCGCATCGCTGCTATTAGCCGCCGGCACTAACCCGAAAATCGTTTCAGAGAAGTTAGGACACGGCTCCGTCAGCTTCACTCTGGACGTGTATTCACACACCATTCCATCGATGCAACAGATCGCATCTGAAGATCTGGAAAAGGCACTCGCCGGATAGTTTGGCACACCACTGGCACACAAACTCCAGACGCAACAACGGGCAGCTACTCAATGGCTGCCCGTAACTATTTGATAGTTAAGTAGTAATTATGGTGAGCCGAGCAGGGCTCGAACCTGCGACCCGCTGATTAAGAGTCAGCTGCTCTACCAACTGAGCTATCGGCCCATCAAGCGGAAGAAAATTATACGTTGGTAAACTCGCAAGTCAAGCTATGTGCTGTAATCGTAGTCGGTCAGTTTCGCTGCAAGTGTCCGATAAACTTTCTTGAAGTCTTTCTCCCTCTCCCTTTGGGAGAGGGTTGGGGAGAGGGCTTGTGCGCGTCAAGCTTCGCACCCTCCCCTAACCCCTCCCAAAGGGAGGGGAAGAAACCACGCACGTTTCAACAACATGTTCAGACGCTTCTTTAGCTTGTCGCTGCGTTACGACAAGCTAAAGCTTATCGGACATCAAACGAGCTCTACTATTTCCGACGCTTCAAGTAGAACGCAGGATCAGTAGCAGGTCCGGCAACTGACACTAACTCCCAACCGTTCGCACCAAGCTTGTCAAGATGCTGTTCCAGCACAAATGCCTCACGTGCAAATGGTACCGACGGCTCTTTCCGCATCCGCGGATTACCAGTCGGCGTCAGGTTGCTGGTGCTTGGGCCGGCGACTGCCAGGTACTCCCACTGTTCGACCGCAGCTTTATCGGTCGCTTTTTCTCCATCCTGCTCGCCGGCTTTCCCGATAGCAACTGAGATCACCGCAAAAAATAACAAAGCGGCGGCTAGCAGGTCGTCCCTTTAACGACAGCGTTTTTTCATTCATGAGAAACTCCTTTCGTTATGCTTTTTTACTCCGTCCCCATTTGGGGAGAGGGGAGGGTGGAGGTTTTGGGTGCTCTAGGCCTCTCCCCTAACCCCTCTCCCAGCGGGAGAGGGGAACCAAAATTTATAAACGACTGGCCACGAACTAATCGAGTGAGCTTTGCACAAAAACTAATGCCGCAAGACGAAATGCGTTAGTGTGGTGGAAGTACTTATCGGGGGTCGACGAATACAGAACCGGAAGCGGTAGCGCCCGGGTCGCTCTTGCGACGCACATCATCTGCAGGACAGATGCAATCCACGTAAACTCTTCGCTTTCAATGCTCTTGAACCCAATGCTACGCGGACCCGGTCGCTACCGCTTCCGGTTCTGTATTCGTCGAGTCCACGACGCTTTACGACTTTTGTGCAAAGCCATTGAGCACTTTGACTATGAAAAAGAGGCAGGCTGTAGTGAGCTGCCTCTTCTTGCGCTGCGATGGGCGCGGAGAGTGAAACCGTTTTGACTGCTGACAGTTCAGGTTGTAGCCGCACAGGCTTTTCCCGCCAGCAATTGACGAACGCTTTCAATCAAGCCATCAATATCGGGTTTCGCGACGTAGGCGTGCGCCCCGGCAGCCATTGCTTCCGAGCGGTGAATGTCATAAGCGTCGCCACTATAAAATATGCACGCCACACCCGGCGTTACCTGGCCTAACTTCTGGCACAGCTCAAGCCCACTACCGTCGGGCAGATGCTTATCCAGCACGTATAGATCAAACTCAGAACTTGTCGCTAGTTGCATAGCCTCCTGAACGCTGACTGCCGTAACCACCTCGTAGTCTTCCTGAGACAGGATCAGCTGCATCATCTCGGATGTATCTTCATGGTCGTCAATGCAGAGAACGCGACACTTTATTTGGGACATTAGGGGAACCTCCGGCCTGTTCAAATCTTAACGTACATCGGGAGAGGGCCGAATTGTAAACTAATGGGCCGTGTTGGGCCAGCGATAAAAACGGCAAATGGTAAATGGTAAATCGTAAATAGGGAGTGACTTGGGAGCGGAGAGTGGTTTAGTCCACTGTTTTCAGCTTTGCACAAAACCATCTGCAACCGCGAGATAGCGGAACTTTACTTGTTGTGGGTCGACGAATACACAACCGGGAGCCGTAGCGACTGGATTGGACCTTGCGATAAAAAACAACATCTGAGATGGCCGAGAAGCTAGCTGACAATAACGTTGAACTCAACGTTCCACAGACCCGGTCGCTACGGCTCCCGGTTCTGTATTCGCCGGCCCACAGTGCAATTAGATATCGCGTTTACGAGGTTTATGCAAAGCCGTTTTTTTTTTGGGACTTCGCGGCGGCGGGTTTATCGCACTCTGCTAGCTCTTAACGATTCAAGCGGGCTTCCTGCATAACTTTGAGCAACTGGTCAACTGCTTCAATCTCTTCGTCGTCCGGGGAAAGCTGCTTGTATTTTTCAAGTGCTGCCATTGCCGACGCGACATCCCCCATGCGGTGATAAACCAGGGCGAGATTAAAATAGACGAGAGAGAAGCCCGATTCGATCTGCGCAGCCGCTTCGTAGTGAAGGCGGGCGAGAGAAAGTTCACCGGCATCGTAATAAAGATTGCCGAGGTTGTAATGCGCTTCCAAATGGCGCGGCTCATGTTTTAGCGCGAGGGTAAAATTGTCGAGAGCTTTGCCAAGCTGGCCCAGATCAAGATTGATGATGCCAAGATTGCAATACGCCTCGGCCACGTTGTCGCCGTCGTTGATTGCTTCCTGATACGATTCTGCCGCGGTTGCATCACCCTGTTCATGCAGCAACAGGGCTTCCTCGAACGGCGTCAGCAGGCGCGACACACGGCCGCGCTCGGCTCCTCGAAAAAGGTGCAACTGCCCCTGAAGCTCAGCCTCGATCTGGCGAATGCTTTGGCCCTGCGCGCGCAACTCGCGCACGCGCCTGAACTGGGTCAGGGCCTGAAAGTCATAGCTAAGTTCATTGTTCGCACCAGCGGTGCCCTGGATGATGCCTTGATCAGTCCAGCGCCGGATCGTGCGCTCGCTAAGCCCGAAGAGTTGTTTGATTTCGCGGACGGAGTAGCTGGCCTTGACGCGTTGATAGTCCGCTTTCGCGGGAACACGTGAGGGAAACGATAAAACCTTCTTGCTGTTTTCGTTCATTAATAACGCTGTGTCCGATAAGCTTTAGCTTGTCGTTGCTTCGACGAACTCAACTTTGTCAGACAACCTTACGATGCTTTTCTCTTCTTAACCGCAATCGCCGTTTTTCCTTTGACCAGCGTTAATTTCTTCTTGCTGGCAGCCGCCGGTGCAGCCTTGACCATCGGCTTGCGGCTCGATGCCTGAAGGCTCTTCTTCAGCGCGCTCATAATATCAAGTCTGGGTAGTTCTTCAACCTCAAATTCCACAACTTTCTTGCCCTTGATTTTCGACTCGATAAGTTTTTTGAGTGCTTCGTGATACTGATCGGCCGTGTCGATCTCCGACAAGGTTGTGACCATCTGTTCGACCAGCGTGGTCGCCAGCTTAAGTTCGTTCTTGTCGAGCTTCTTGGCGCCTTCAATTTCGGGCACATCCTTCATGCTTCGCAACTCGTGGGGATAGTGAAGCTTTTGCAAGACCAAACCGTTTTCCTGGGGAAACACAGCGACCAGATCTTCGCGGTCGCGCAGCACGACTTTGCCAATAGCGACTTTGCCGGTCTGCTTCATCACTTCGCGGAGCAAAGCATAAGGTTTTTCTGATACTGGTCCATCCGGGCCGGCGTAGTAAGGTGAGTCATAAAAAGTCCGCGGAATCTCATCGCTGTCGACGAAGCCGATGATGTCAACCGCTTTGGTGGTTTTGATCTTTACCTTGGCGATGTCTTCGGGCTCGATGATCGCATAGCGGTCCGGCTCGTACTGATAGCCCTTGGTAATCTGATCGTTCGAGATGACCTGCTGACACTTCTTGCAGCGCTTGTCGTACCCAATCGGGCCATAGTCTTCACGGTGCAGTTGATTAAACTGAATTTTTTCGGCGGTCTCGATCGCGTTATAGATGCGGACGGGAATAGCGACGAGCAGGAAACGAATGTGGCCTTTCCAGATGGATCTCATGCGGGTATCTCCAGGAACGGTTTCAAGTTTCAGGTTCCAAGTCTCAAGTTTGTTCACAGTAACTTGGAACTAGAAACTTGAAACTTTGCTAGGCCTAAGACACGCTCACCGGCTCTCGGCCGGTGTGGGCCCGTATTATGCGGTCGCTGGGCCAGGGATGTAAAGAATTAAGTGAAATACCAGGAAAAATCTGGTTTTCCCGGTTAAGGATTACCAGTTATCCAGTTGCGAATGGAGCGCGTGTATTGCGGAATCGGCATTATCTTTAACTCACCTTTTGAATACCCTTGCGCCTTTCGTCTTGCGTAAAAGTCAAAAGTGAAGACATTAAATCTATCACAGATTCGGGACGGACTGTCGGCATCCACGACACCAACCGTTTCAATAAACCAATGTTGCACCACCTGAGGAATTCTCACCGGATTGTTACTGTGACTCTTAACATCCACACCCGCCAAGTCGGAGAGACCATGTTTGATGTCACGAGGCTTACTTTCAAGAATGAGACTCCTCTTTAATCTTAGTCTATTACTGGATATGCGCCTGCATCCGTAATCCATTCCCAGCTCAAAGGGCATATTCAATCTGTAAAATTCTTTCTCTTTTTCTGATTTAATACGAGATAAATCATGGATGCTATATTGGCATTCTTTAATTAGCCTCAGGATCTTTTCAATTCGCTGTTCAAGCGAATCCGAGCTTTCCGATGCAATTCTCGGATTAAACCCTAGATAGATAATGGTGAATAGCAGCGGTCTTAATAACGATAAATAGGCTGGATCGAAAGGGCAGTTGATGAATACGTTCTTACCAAAACTGTCTGAAGCTCTGGTAGCCATAGTTAGATCTTACGGTCTCTTTTGTAGCTGCGGACATCTTTGATAGTGCCATCTATTCCATGCACAATTACCTCTCCAGTTGATTGCTTAGCTAATTTCCGCGCTTTGTCTATTGCGTCATCTTTATTCGCGTGTTTGCTGATAGCTCTAGAATCGCCGGTGCGCTTTACCCGCCATTCGCCGCTTGTACTCTTAATTACATGAAAGCGATCTGTAGACATGCTCAAGACTCCTCTCCGTTGCTGACTCGTTCAGACGTTGGTCGGATTATACTAATAATCTTGCAGACGTAACGCTTTTTTGCGGCTTCCTAGCGCGATTAGTGATTTCGTCGAGTCCCGCACAAGCAGACCCGATCAAGTTTCACACGGCGTGCATTAGCGCATTGCGCATGGCTTTGGCGGATTGCCAGCGGTCGGTTGGCTCTTTGACCAGGGCGCGATCCACGATCTCGCAAATTGCCGGCGACAGCTCAGGCGCGCGCTCGCGCAAGGGAATTGCCGGCTGTTCGAAAATTGCTTTAATCGTTTCCGACATGCTGGCCTTCCGCCCAATATTCAAGGCAAGTTTGCCACTGAATAAGCTGTATGCCGTCATGCCAATGGCATAAATATCGGATTGGGGTTTTACGTCGCGAAAGTTCTTCAGTTGTTCCGGCGGCATGTAAGCGAGGGTGCCCGCCATCTCGCCGGCCATCGTTACGCCGCTCATGCCCGATTGCTTGAAGCTCTTTGCGAGACCAAAGTCGGTTAATTTCGCAGACAGATTCGAACCCACACTCCGCACCAGAATGTTTTGATCCTTAATGTCACGGTGGATGTAGCCGTGATCATGCGCATGGGCCAGCGCATCGAGCGCCTGCGTAATGATCGAAATGGTGTCACTGGTGCTTAAGCTACCGCCACGTGAATCGGCAAGTTTTGCCGCATCTGCCCCGTCGACGAATTCTGTCACGAGGTAGACCACGCCGTTGTGCACGCCGCGATCAATAAACTCGACGATGTTGGGATGTTTGAGCACCGCAGCCACGTCGACCTCACGCATGAAACGTCGCATTGCCTTGTCGCTGACAGCAAATTCCGGCAATAGTGTCTTGATAGCGACGGCCCGGCCGTTTTTTTGATCACGCGCCAGAGTGACGCATCCCATTCCGCCGCGACCCAGAACGCGAATCATCTCGTAACCCGGAATCGGCTGCGGGGTGTTTCTTAATTCGGCGCGGCAGTCTTCACATAGAAAAGTTAAGTGCTCATCCGCAGTAGCAACCTGCGCCTGTTCGCTGCGGCCGCAGTTCAGGCACTGTACAGCGACGAGCACTGGTTTTGCGGCGACGGCGTCCGGTTGGCAGTCTTCCGCGACTCCACCCGAAACAACTTCAACCAGCAATACCGTTTCACCCCCCTGAATTTGATCACCATTCTCCAACGCGGCTTCCGAAACTTTGCGGCCATTCACGAACGTTCCGTTGGTCGATCCCAGGTCGCGCAGCAAACAGTGGGGTGGCGAAATTTCGAGCAGGCAATGATGACGAGAAAAAAAACGATCGTCGGGAAGATAAAGGTGCGAGTCGCTGGTCCGGCCGATGAGAAAAGTGTCAGGTTGAGTGAAGCAAAAGACGCGGTCTTTGTAAGGGCCGGCTAATACTTTTAAGTTGACTTGCATTAGTAAAGCAAACTGTTAGTTTGCGTCGGTTGCCCGGCCTTCGAGTTGAGTGCTAACCAGCCATCGCAAACTAACAGTTTGCTTTATTAAGGGCAAAGCAGTTCAGAGTCCAACCTTCAGGTTGTTTTTTGGTGCGTCGCAAGCTGAAGCTTGTACTCTGAACTACTTGAGCTGAGCGCGCGACTTTGGACCTTGGACTTTCGACTTTGGACTATCTTTTTACCTCGAGGTCGTCAAAGGCCACTTCCGTTGTGTCGCTGGTGTACAAACCCGCCAGACCACGCTTGAAGTTTTCCGTATCAGTAATCTTATCGACATATTGCCCGTTGATGTAGAACGACAGTTCTGATCCGCGTGCGCGCACCTCAAGTAGATTCGGGCTGCTGCCGCTGCGAATGGCGCTCGATTTTGTCCACGGTACAACGGTCGTCTGCTGACCGTCTTTGTGTTTAATAATTTCGTACTGCGGATCAGTCCCGTTGTAGATCAACAGCGCATAGTCTTCCAACTCACGGGCTTTTGATCTTTCACCATGCACAATTAGTCCGTAGCCGGTAGAAGACGGAGTGCCATCAACGCTGCGCGCAGTCACCTTAACGTCAGCGTTGCCGGTGTCGTATTCACTCGACGGGGCGTACATCACCAGGTAGGTCTTCTCCTTCGAGCGCATGTGGTACTCGTCGTTCTCATACCAGATTTCGCCAAAATCGTAGTTGCCGGTGTGCCATTTCGCTTCCGAGAAATCGTCCCTGACCAGCGGCGGCAGATTGGCAGTGGCGTTTATATTTGCAGCGTTCCTGTTGAAATTCGCATTGATATTCGTATTGCGGTTAGTAACACGTGCATTTGTATTTGTGTTGTTGCTGTTGTTGGTATTCGAACCCATGCTGGCCAGCGCTATCAACATGATTGCGAGACCGACAGCAATGACCCCCACGACCGCTATGCCCCCCACAATCCACCAGATTGCACTTGATTTCTTCCGCGGGGCCACACCCGGAAGCGATGCGGGCAGCGGCGCCCACTGTTGCCGTGGCGATGGCGGAGCAGCTGGTCGCGCGGTTGATGCAGGTCGTGGCGATGCGGGCGCTGGAGGACTACTTGCCGGTGGAAACGAAGGATAGATCTCGGTCTTAGGCGGATTGGTGTCGCGGTTATCGTACCTAACGGTCGCGTTGGGATCCGCTTTCGGTCCTGAGTCACTAACGAGCGGTGTGCCGTCTTCAAGGCAGAAATTCAGTGACGCATCGGTGTAAGTGCGATCACAACTAGGGCAACGTTTCATCTATTGAAGGCGTTCGGCGAAAACGAACCATAGATTGGTGACTATGAAAAGTGCGCAAGCATTATAGGGAAAGCAAGGAGAGGCTCAAAGGCTGGGAGGGTGAAGGTAGCATTGTGGGTCGTCGACCCGCCGGCAAGTTAGCGTTCCGCTACGTCAAAGCCTTGCCGCAGCGGCCACAGAATTTCGTTCCGGGCGCGTACGAGCTGCCACAAGACTTGCAAACAACCTCAACTGAACGCGGCGGGCGCCAATCAAGCGCTGCTGAGCCAATCGGAATGCCACACTTGCCGCAAAACCGTATGCCGGCAGGATATTGATTTTGGCAACGTGGACAAGCTACGGTGAGGGTCGGGGGAGTTGGTCGAGTGCCGGCTGCATCTTTGATCAGCTCATTAGTTCCCACTCGTTCAAAGGAGCGATTCCCGCAGCGTCCGCAGAACTTTATTCCTTCCGCGAAGCGCGCACCACATTGCGTGCACGCCACCACGTGCGGTGCGCTGACGGCGCTTCCGGTTCGGCTATCCAAACTGCCGCCACGCGATGGCGAAAGATGCTCGCTTCCCGCCGCGGTCTTAAACTGAGCCTGGATAATTTGTTCGATGCCGTCGGCCCTGACTTCGATTATTCTTTCGTCGTCAACTTCACCCGCGCGCGCAACGCGAAGTACGTGTTGGCCCGGAACGATTGAACGCAACACCACGCGTCCGGAGCGGCCCACGCTGCCGTGACGTTCGTCATCGACATAAACTTCAGAGCCCTGTGGCGCCATAACGACCAGAGGAGAGTTGCTGGTTTGCGGCGTCTCCGGCAGCTTTTTACCGGCTGCACTCATTTCCTCAAACCACTCGGCGGCATTTTGCGGACGCGCCTGCGGCTCCCGCTCGAGCGCGTGCATAATCGCCTTTTCAACTTCCGCCGAGATGTCTGACCGCAGCGTCGACAACGGCGGCGGCGCTTGCATCAGCTTTTGCGCAACAAGCTGCGTCAGATCGCCGATAAACGGGGGACGTCCGCCCAGCATGTGGTAGGCAATGGCTCCCAAAGCGTAAATATCGGCGCGAGTATCGAGCTTAACGCCGGTTTGCATCTGCTCCGGCGCCATGTATTCCGGCGTGCCGATTAGGCCGCGTGACTGCGGTCCAGTTTCTGAAGCTTCTTCCGAGCGGTCTACACTGACAATCTTGGCCAAGCCGAAGTCGCCCACCTTAACAAAGCCGTCCGCCATGCTGCCGCCTGCCGGTTTGCGCTTATGCATCAGGAAAATATTCGCGGGTTTGAGATCGCGATGCAGGATTCCTTCGTCGTGTGCGGCTTCTACGCCGGCTACCGCCTGACCGAGTATAGTGACGGTTCGTTGCAGATCGAGAGTGCCCTCGCGGCGCAGGAGTTGATAAAGGCTTTCGCCTTCGACGTACTCCATCACCAAAAAGAAGACGCCGTCGGCGCTCTTGCCAAAGTCGGTAACGTCAACAACGTTGGGGTGACGAATTGAAGCAGCCGCGCGTGCCTCGCGTTCAAAGCGCGCAATGGCTTCGCCCTCCTGCAAGTCTTCGTCGTTGAGTATGTCAGGCCGGACCGTCTTCACTGCTACGCGACGGGTTACGAGATTTTGATCGCGAGCCAAGTAAACCTGGCCCATGGCGCCGCGCCCCAAACGTTTTTCCAGAAGATAACGAGACGACAGCAAACGTGAACCCGGCAAGGTTTGCTTGGTCTTCACCTCGTCAGACGGGCAAACCTCTACGTCGTCTTCGAAGCAACTTTCACATTTTGGACATTCGCGCATCTAGAGGGGGAACCGACCTAAGCTTCCTGATTCGCTAGGGTGATCCCTTAAGCGGCCGGCACTTGAGAAGTGCACGCCGAGCACCTTGTCGCTTCGATGTGAATCGAAGAGAAGCAGTAAGGACACTCCTTCGTTAGTTCAATTACTTCTTCTTGCTTGCGCTTGTTGAGGGCCCTAATAATCAAGAAGATCACGAACGCGATGATTAAGAAACTGATGACATCGTTGAGGAAAACGCCATAAGCGATTACCGGCAGGCCTCTGACTTGTGCGTCAGCAAGCGACGCCGGGTTTTTCCCCGAGATATCGAGAAAAAGATTTGCGAAATCTACGCCACCAAGCAGTAGACCGATGGGCGGCATGATGATTCCTTCCACCAGCGAAGTGATAATCTTGCCGAAGGCCGCGCCAATAACTACTGCCACCGCCAAATCGATCACGTTACCACGCGCCATGAACTCACGAAATTCCTTTATCATCCTGGGGCTCCTTCCAAAGTTAGAGTGGCATAGACTTTAGTCTGTGCTTCGTAAGAGCCACAGCCTAAAGTCGGTTCCACTAAAGTCAAAACCTATTGGCAATTCTTTGCTGCCGTGTATCCTGCCTTCTCAGCCTCTTCTTTTGTCTTAAAGACGACGCGATCAGTTTCTTTAAGTTCATTCGCGGGTAGGCAGCCGCCGGAATAATAAACCCTGCGTCGCTTGTCGGCTATGATTTCACTCTCCGCTTCGGCCTGGGCTGCCATCGCTTCCTGATCTTTCGCCAGGCGGCGTGCCGCTATTGTTTGCTCCGCCGTGTCGTCAATCAAATGAAAGCTCGCACCGCCCGCAAGTGTGGATACTGTGATTTGGAAATCAGCACAGCGGATTCGACTGCCGCGCGTCTTCCAGGGTTCCCAGGCGTCGGGCAACCGCAGTGATTGCGAAATACCGGCAACAAAGTCAGGTACCGTTCGCCATTTGAACGAGCTCTCGTAGCCAAACCACAACGAACTGACTCGGTCATCAAGGAAGTCGAAAGAAATTGTCCTCAGGCCAACGAAGCGCGTCGGGTCCTTACGAAGAAAAAAATCCGGATTAATAGTCGTCCTGGATACTCCGAGGTCATCGGTACGACCGAAATCGATTTGCGGAACGCGAGCTTTCACTTGTTCGCGAGTCATTCTGAGCTGGAAGCCGAACAATTCGAGAGTCGCGGGAAGTTGCGATGACGTAAGCGAACATTGGGTAGTTTGCGCCTGACTCCCTCTCCCTTTGCGGGAGGGTCGGGGTGGCGGCGTAGCCGCGCGTACAGCCCTCTCGCTTAACCCCTCTCCCGGTGGGGAGAGCGGGATACAAACCGGTAACGAAAGCATCAAGACTACGGTTAGCAGTAAGGATTTCGAATCATTAGCTGAGAAAGAAACGCGCATAGAACGGTTAGCCCACTTTGATTTCGTCACCGATCTTCATGGGCATCATTTGAGCAGCGAGTGGATAAGTCTTTCGAGTTCGTCGGGCTCGAAAGGGGTGGACATATACTCGTTGCAGCCGGCATCAAGTGCTTGCTGGCGAAACAGGTCTGCGCCGTACGCTGAGACCGCCACGATAGGAAGCTGTGTCGAATCTTTTAGTTTGCGAATCTGACGCGTCGCTGACAGGCCATCCAGCTCTGGCATTTCGACGTCCATGATTACCAAATCGGGTTCGATGTCCAGTGCTTTCGCTATAGCCTCATTGCCGTTTTCAGCTTCCACCACGCGATATCCTTTTTTACGCAGCCAGGTTCGTAAGAGAAGCCGGGTATCGTCGAAGTCATCGACAACCAGAATTGTTCGCTTATCGTTTTTGGAGTTTTCAGACTGTTCCGGCATTGGTATTAGTTCGAATTCGAATGAAATCGTTTCACGGGGGGATTGCTTAACGATGCAAGCCTAACATGTTTGGCGAAAGCGAACCAAAATCCGGGTAGTGCTCCGTTAGTGTGTTGAAAAAAAGCGACGGTTTGAAGGCAATGAGGTCAGTACCACCACGCGGTAGCGGGTGGGTGCGCTCCCTAACAGGATCGCTGGGCAAACACCAGATCCTCTCGATGTTATTAGTCGCCCCATCGAAACCCACCCGCTACCGCGTGGTGGTACTGACCTCATTGCCTAGTAGAACCCGTCATGGAGTCGGCTTTCCTTCTAAACAACACGCTAACGGAGCTACGAAAATCCGGGCTTGCTTCCTCTGTGCGTCTTTTGTGTTCTCTGTGCCTCTGTGGTGGGCAACCGCTGGTAAAAGATACGCCCAGAAGGATGATGATCACACGATCACAATAACTGAATCAAATTAGCCGGTGATGGAAAAGGTATCGAAACGTGTCGTGATTGGAAGTGTTCGAAAAACGAGTTTGCTGGTACCCGCGGCAGGGGTCGAACCTGCGACCTCTCGCTCCGGAGGCGAGCGCTCTAATCCACTGAGCTACGCGGGCAAAATTGGGAGCACGAAAAGATAGCACAGCGGTGCGCCGGCTCGCTATTGAGGGCTTGGGATGGGGGATGTCCGATCTTTTTTAGCTTGTCGTAACGCTGCGACAAACTAAAGGAAGCTCTAATCAAATGTCCTCGACGCGTAGCATCCGTGCGAGTTTAGCCCGGCGTTTCAACGCCGGGATCAAGTTTTTGCTTGCCCTCGTCGCGTAGGACGATTGAATCGGGAATGGATTCAAGCGTCGCTACGCGACGCGATTAATTCCGTGAGGGTTCCCGGCCTTCAAAGGCCGGGCTAAATTCATACAGACGCTACGCGTCGAAAGACTAATACCGACCTTATACTGCCCACTTGATCGGAGCTTCCTAAAGTTTATCGGACATTTTGCAGCGAGAGTGACCGCCACGTTAATTTCGAAACCGACTCGGTTTTATGAATTGAGCATGGATTGCCACAACCAAAACAGAGAAAAACCACCGTCCTCACTACGGTCCCTCGGTTCATCTGATTACAGTCACTTGCAAAAGTTCAGCACAGTCGTATATCAAGTTGTCGCGAAATGGATACCAAGAGCCACTTTTCACAGGTCGTTGATGTACTTCGTCTGGAGTCGCAGGCAATTGCAGACACAGCGGCCCGGCTAAATGCAACGGAAGTTGAGCGGGTGGTCAGTTTGCTTGTCGCTTGTCAGGGGAAGATCGTAATTCTCGGTGTTGGAAAGTCCGGCATTATCGCGCAGAAGATTGCGGCGACTATGACCAGCACCGGCTCGGCCGCAATCAACCTGCATCCGTCGGACGCGCTTCATGGCGGAATTGGAATCATCAACCCTGACGATGTAGTGATGATTTTGAGCAACAGCGGCGAAACAGACGAGCTCGTCCAGTTGCTGCCGTACCTCAAGCGGCGCGGAGTTTCCATCATCGCGGTGGTTGGCAATCCAAACTCTACGCTCGCCCGCCGCGCTGACGCGATTATCGACGCCTCAGTTAATGCCGAAGCGTGCCCGCTGAATCTGGCACCAACCACCAGCACCAGCGTGGCGCTGGCGATTGGAGACGCGCTGGCACTCACCTTAATGCAGGTGAAAGGACTCACGCCCGACGATTTCGCGGTCAATCATCCGGCGGGCAGGTTGGGCAAACGTCTCACCTTGACTGTTGCGGATCTAATGCACAGCGGTGGCAAAAACCCGACCATTGGTTTGGGTGCTGGATGGCTACAAATCGTGAAAGCAATCAGCCACGGTGGCCTGGGTGCGGTGAATGTGGTCGATGATGCTGGCCGTCTAGCCGGAGTGATCACCGACGGCGATTTGCGGCGAACGATTCAACGTTTGGACCATGGCCCACTTGAAAGCCTGAAGTGTGAACAGATCATGACGAAGGATCCGGTTGTCGCTGACGCCACGCTGCTGGCGTATGACGCTTTGCGGTTAATGGAGGAACGCAGTTCCCAGATCTCAGTGCTGCCGGTGGTGGACGAGGATCGAGTTTGTGTGGGATTGATCAGACTTCACGACATTGTTCGTAGTGGACTTTAAGAGTCCAAAGTCCAAGACCAAAGACCAAAGATCTGCGACATAGGATAACTCAAGTTGCGGAAACAACACGTTGGACGTCGGACGTTGGACTTCGGACCGGCATTTCCGGCATATCCACGATGTCCCAGGCAGAGCGTATCCGCAGCAGTTTCGACATGAGGCCGGCGTGCATGATGTGACCGCTGCGTTCCGCGACGACCTTTCCCACTATCGGCATTCCCAACAACGCAAGATCGCCGATGATGTCCAGGATCTTGTGACGCACAAACTCATCGCGAAAGCGCAACCCGGTTTCATTTAGCATGCCGGTTGGCGTCAACACGATGGCGTTTTCCAGCGAACCGCCGCGAATCAAATTCGCGCGCCGCAACGCTTCAATCTCATCGGTAAAACCAAAGGTGCGGGCCGCAGCTATTTCACGACTGAAGGCGCCGTCGTTCAAGTGCAGCGAAAACTTTTGCACACCGATCAGCGGGTGAGGGAAGTCGATTAAGCAATCAATCTCGTAATGATCGCCGGGCTCGACGCTGATGCGCCGATCTCCCTGTTGGAACGAAACCTTTTCACGAACGAGCAGCGCGCGACGCGCCAACGGCTGCTGGACGATACCGGCCTGCTCGATCATTTCTGCAAAGACTTCAGCGGAACCGTCGAGGATGGGAATCTCAAGATTGTCCACATCGATATAAACGTTGTCGAGGCCCAGACCGCGCAGCGCCGATAGCAAGTGCTCCACCGTCGAGAGCATTACGCCGGTGCGCATCAAAGTGGTCGCGTACCCGCAATGCGCAACCGACTCGACCGTTGCGGGAATCTCAAAGCCGCCCAGATCGGTGCGACGAAACACATAGCCGGTATCAGGCGGCGCTGAAGTCAGCCGCACTTTTACAGGAACCGCGGTATGTAGCCCGACGCCGGCGGTTTCAACTGATGAACCTAGAGTGGTTTGCTTGATCAAGAATTATCGTCCCTATCGATTCAAAAAAGCGAGCGCAACTAATGAGCAATGATCGTGCCGATATCTAGTCTTGAGTAATTGACACTGCCCCATGCCAACGTGTAGCGGATGTGCTACAACTATCCAGAATCAAAGGAGCCAATGCCACACTGTAAAATCTCACTGATTGCAGTGGCGTGAGGTCAGTACCACCTCGCGGTAGCGGGTGGGGTTCCCTCGTTGGCGAAGACCGAATCTAAGACCCACCCGCTACCGCGAGGTGGTACTGACCTCACGCCACTAAGGCGCTCGAGTGAATCGACAATAATCCTTGCATCTGAGCTCACACTGCATAATTAATGCTTTCGAACACGCTTAATTGACACTCCTAAAACGCCTCTCTATCATCGAAACACATGCCAACAAAGCAAGCGCCCACTGGTGACAAACCAGTCGAACGGGTTTTTCTGATCGATTCAATGTCGCATATCTTTCGCGCATTCTTTGCGCCGATGGCAAATCGTGCTGCGCCGCTTGCAAATTCAAAAGGACAGGTAACCCAAGCCGTTTATATCTTCACAAACATGCTGCGCAAGCTGTTGCAGGATGAGAAGCCAAACTACATCGCGGCAATTTTTGAATCAGGCGAGAAGACTTTTCGGCATGAGACATTTGCCGATTACAAAGCAAACCGGTTGGCAATGCCGGAAGATCTGGCCTCGCAACTTCCTTACATAATTCGCCTGTGCGAAGCCTTCAACATTCCGGTGATTAATGCCCCGGGTTATGAGGCTGACGACGTCATTGGCACGCTCGCAAAAAAAGTCGCTGACCAAAATCTGCAGGCAGTGATTATTTCCAACGATAAAGACATGTGCCAGCTCGTTGCCGATCCTTATGTGGTCTGCATGCGCACAAACTCCCAGGTGGTTAAGCGCAAGGAATACGTGCCGCCAATCGAGTGGTGCGATGAGGCGTGGGTGGAGAAAAAATTTGGCGTGCCCGCCAGCAAAGTTGTCGATCTGCTCGGTCTGATGGGCGACTCGATCGACAACATTCCCGGGGCACCCGGCATTGGCGCTAAGGGTGCGGTCCAAATCATTACGCAGTTTGGCTCGATTGATAACGCACTTGAGCATTGGGAAGAAGTAAAGCACAAAACCTATCGCGAATCGTTGCATAACAATCCGGATTTGATCCGCCAGTCGCGTGAGCTGGCGCGCATTCGTCTCGATCTCGACGTCGAGTTGGACCTGGAAGAGATTAAAGCCCGGCCTCCGGATCGTGCCGCCGCCTACGAACTGTTCAAGGAGTTGGAGTTTTCAGCGCTGACGCGCGAATTTGCCGACGGCGCAAGCAAGCCCGCCGCTGAAAGCGGAACGCTAAACTACGAAATCATCAACACGCGCGCAGGTCTGGATCGCCTGCTCGAGACATTCTGGGATGCTGAAAGCGTCGGCGTCGCAGTCGCGGATTCAACACCCCCGGGGACCGGCGAACAACAATGTGCATTTGATTACGATGCCGCTTCAGTCCTGGCCTTCTCAACTGCCCCCGGCAGCGCCGCCGTTATTGACCTTGAAAGATTCACAGAAGGGCGCGACGCGGCAATTGCTTCGCTTCGAGAAGTGTTGTCAAACGGGCTCATCGAAAAGTCGGTTCATGACCTGAAGCGCGCGATCGGCCTGCTGGTCGGTCTTGATATAACGCTCGAAGGCGTTAAGGACGACACCTTTCTCGCCGCTTATTTACTGGATCCGAGCCGCAGTAAGTATGAGCTCAACGATCTTGCACGCGATGCGGCCGAGGTTGAGAAAGCCGAGCAGCCGGCGAACGGCTGGACCGCTGCGCAGTGGGAGACTGCGGTGGCAGCCGACCTGACCGTGCAAACGGCGCGTGTGCTGCATCAACGCATACTCGAGAAGAAGCTGGAAACCATTTACACGGAGATGGAACTGCCGCTGGCGCCGCTGCTATTTCGCATGGAAAAGTCAGGGTTGAAAGTTGACCGCGCGACACTATCTGATCTTTCAAACTTTCTCGGCGTGGAGTTGAAAAAGCTGACGATCAAGATTTACGAGCTGGCCGGAAGGGAATTCAATATCGGTTCGCCCAAACAGGTGGGCGAAGTGCTCTCTGAGTTGGAGATGACTTCGGGCCGAAAGACTTCCACCGGTCGCATCTCGACCAGCAAAGCGGTGCTGGAGGAGCTGGCGCAAACTTTTGAGCTGCCGAAGTTGATCATCGACTATCGCGAGCTGGATAAATTAAAAAGCGTCTACACAGACGCTTTGCCAAATCAGATCGCGGCCGACGGACGAATTCATTGTTTGTTGAATCAAACCGTGGCGGCTACCGGTCGTCTTTCTTCAAGTGAACCAAACCTGCAAAACATTCCCATTCGCACTGAACTGGGCCGGCGCATCCGGCGCGCGTTCGTTGCGGAGAAGGGTTATAAAATAATCTCCGCGGATTATTCGCAGCTCGAGTTACGGCTGCTTGCCCACATCACCCAGGACGCGGTGATGCTGGAGGCGTTCCAGCATGGCGAAGACATTCACGCACGGACTGCGCGACTGGTTTTTGGCGCGAAGACCGATGAAGAACTTAAGGAGGCGCGGCGTTTTGCAAAGATAGTTAACTTTGCGATTGCTTACGCGATCGAGCCCTGGGGTTTATCGCAGCGCGTCGGTATTTCGCGGCAGGAAGCAAAGAAAGTTATCGAGGATTATTACAACACCTACAAAGGCGTGCGCCGTTATATGGAAGAGGTGCCTTTGCGGGCGCGCGAGCATGGTTACGTTCGTTCCATCTATGGTCGCATTCGTCCCCTTCAGGGCATCAACGATCGCAATGCCAACATTCGCAAGGCCGCGGAGCGGGAGGCCATCAACATGCCCATTCAGGGAACGGCCAGCGACATTGTAAAAATTGCTATGCTGAGAGTGGATGAAGAGTTTAAACGGGAACAGTTGGACGCGCGACTTCTGATGCAGGTCCATGATGAGCTTTTGGTCGAGGTTGCGGCCGGCGACGCTGAACACGTGGCAGAGGTCCTAAAGCGCGAAATGGAATCAGCAGTGAGCCTCGATGTGCCGCTGATTGTGGATGTCGGAATTGCCGATAACTGGATGGATGCAAAACCATAGTTTCAAATTTACTTTGATGGACGAAGAACCAAAAGGGAAGACCCAGGATGCGACCGCCGACCTAAGTTCCACCGGCGATGAGAATTCCCGTGCATCCGACCGGCTGGTTGAAGTGGTTGAGAAGCAGCCTCAATCCATCGTAGACCAAACGAGTGAGCCGACGCGTGTGGTCTATCGTCGTCAGGAGCCGACCGATGCAAGCGAACCGCTTGATGCCGCTACAAAGGGTATCAGTGTCTGGTCTCGACAAATCGCGCCGGCAATCATGCCGTTAATCATTGGGTTCCTCATTCTACTCATATTGATTTCCATTCTGGGCATTGTCAGTGCCCGGCGCATGGATGAGGTCGGTGGCGCTGTTCTCGGCTTGGAGCAGCGACACGCGGCTAAGTTTAGTTTGTTGTTGAAGCTCCGTCTTGCACTTACTAAACTCAATAACGAAGCGCGGGCGCGGGCAGAGGCAGATGCCCGCGGCGGACTGAAACCCCCATTTGACGTGCCTCTAATCAACGCCAGGAAAGAAGTGCATCAACTGTTGCAACAGCTTGAACGGCCTCCGCTTGCGAATGATGAAACCTGGCGGCATTTTCGTAGCGTTCTGCAAATTTATGTGGAGGTGACTGATGATCTGCGTCGTTATTCGCTGGAAGGTTTCGATAAATTCAGAGTGGTTGATACGGAACTCAACACGATGTTGGAACAGTCGGGCCAGGAACAGAATGAAGTTTTCCAGCGCAGCGAAGCCATTGAGCAGGAAGCGGCCCGCTCGATAAGACTGTGGAACCTCGCCGTTTTGATCGTGGGCGCACTGGTTGCGGCCGGTACGATCTGGGAGGTTCAACGTCGCTTTGGAGCGGCAACGCGGAGCATTGAAGAAGCTCGACGGGAACGAGCCTTTGCGAATCAATTCCTTGAGGGAATGGTCAGCGCGGTTGCCGCAATCGATGAGCACGATCGCATTCGCAGCGCCAACTCCGCCTTCTTTCGCATTTTTCCGGGAGCGAGTGTTGGCGCCTCTATCCACGAGAGGTTTGCTTCCGATGCAGCCTTGAGGATGTTGGAAGCTGCCTCGTCATCGCGTGTCGATCGCGCAACCTACCGCGGCCGCTGGGTTTGTCCTCCGGGCGAGGATTGTGATCAGGAACAAGCGTTTGACGTTTACTCGTCGCCCCTGGCAATCGATGGCAATCGCGGACAAATTCTAACCCTCGTGGACGTGACCGAAGCGGCTGAGGCTGAGCGCGGCATGCGGCGACAGGAATCGCTGGCGGCTGTCGGCCAGGCGACCGCGCAGGTGGCCCATGAAATTAGAAATCCGCTGGGCAGCATTCGACTCGGCGTAGCGATGCTACGCGACAATGTTACTGATGCGGAAGGGCTGAACACGATCGATCTCGTCGAGCGGGGAATAAAACATTTGAATAAGCTGGTTGTCGACGTGGCGCAGTTTTCTCGGCGTAAAGCGCTCGAACGATCAGAAGTTGATCTTCATGAATTAATCGATCACAGCCTGGAATTGGCCGCCGACAAGATAAATGAGAAAGCGGCGCACATCGAAAAACGTTATGCGCCTGTGAGTCCCACCGGCAACTGGGATTTTGATCAGATGAGTCAGGTTTTCGTCAACCTGATCGCCAATGCAATCGATGCCAGTCCAAAAGGTGCCTCACTCGTCATTTCGACAAGCGAGATTAGCCCGACTCCAGCGAAACGATTTGCCCGCGCGTCGCTCACCGATCAGGGGAGTGGCATGGACCAGATCACGCGCGAGCGTATTTTTGAACCGTTCTTTTCAACGAAGAAAAGAGGTACGGGCTTGGGACTGGCTATTGTTAAGCAGATTGTCGAACAGCACGACGGTGAGATAAGCGTGGAGAGTAAAGTCGGCGAAGGCACCAAATTTATCATCGACCTGCCGCTTTAGCTGTTCAGAATATTCCAGTAGCATTGCCAGTGGACCACACCTGGTTGGTAATTCGCAGGATGGGAAGGGTGGCTTGCCCCCGCCCGTTGAATGCCACCATCCTGAGCGGGGGCAAGCCGCCCTTCCCAACCCAGAGACTACTATGAGCTTGTTTTCCTTAATCCTTGAAGGGCATTCCGCGCGGCGTTGATTGTTTGTTCAATGATTTCTTCTGTGTGCGTGATGCTGACAAATCCCGCCTCAAATTGCGAAGGCGCAAGATAGACTCCTTCATTTAGCATCGCATGGAAAAACCTACCGTAAATTTCGCGGTCGCTTTGGTTCGCCGTGGTCCAATCGACGATTGGGCCTTCAGAAAAGAAAGTGGTCCACATCGAACCCACCCGGTTGGTGGTAGTTGTAATTTCTGCTTCGGCAGCCACGCTCGCTAGTCCGTCGCCGAGTTGGGCTGACCTTCGTTCCAGTTCTTCGTAAATTTTTCTGTCCTTCAAACGACGCAACGTCAGTAGCCCGGCTGTCATTGCTAAAGGATTCCCGGACAAAGTTCCCGCCTGATAAATAGGTCCGGTCGGAGCAATGTTACGGATTAGATCGCGGCTACCGCCGTAAGCTCCAACAGGCAAACCGCCGCCGATAATCTTGCCGAGGCAAGTGATATCCGGTTTGATGCCATACAGCGCTTGGGCGCCGCCGCGAGCCAGGCGAAAGCCGGTCATCACTTCGTCGCAGATTAGCAGCGCGCCGTTGCTTGTTGTTAACTCGCGCAGACTTTGCAGAAAGCCGTCGCGTGGTGGCACGCAGCCCATGTTGCCCACGACGGGTTCTACAATCACGGCCGCGATGTCGTTGTGTTGTTTGAAAACATTTTCCACCGCGTCCGTGTCGTTGAAAGGCACTGTGAGGGTGTGCTGAGCCAGCGCTGCCGGAACACCCGGACTGTCAGGCAAGCCAAGCGTAGCGACACCAGAGCCCGCCTTAACCAGCAAACTGTCGGCGTGGCCGTGATAACAGCCTTCGAACTTTACGAGCTTGTCGCGATCGGTGACGCCGCGCGCGAGGCGAATGGCGGACATTGTCGCTTCGGTGCCGCTGTTGACCATCCGCACCATCTCGATCGACGGCACGGCTTCAGCAATTTCTTCAGCGAGTTCAACTTCCAATTCGTTTGGCGCGCCAAAGCTGGTCCCGTTTGCGGCCGCAGCTTGCAGCCCGGCCACTATTTCCGGGTCAGCATGACCCAGAATCATCGGCCCCCATGAACCGACGTAGTCGATATAGCGGCGGCCATCGACGTCGGTGATGAACGGTCCCTGCGCACTCTTGACGAACAACGGCGTCCCGCCTACGCCGCGAAAGGCCCGCACTGGTGAATTGACCCCACCGGGTATTAATTCCACGGCGCGCGCAAAGAGCCGGGCTGATTTATCAGGTTGTTTTTCAGTTGAAACCATGGTCAGTCATTGTAAAGCAAACTGTTAGCTTGCGTTGGCGCGAAGCCAGATTTCTTAAACATCATCGGTTGCCACGACCGCAAACTAACAGTTTGCTTTACCAAAAAGCAGGTTCTGAACCAATACCACCGCCTTGCTAGTTTCCCCTAAATAGTACATAGTGGTCGCAGTTAACCCTACTCTCGCGCATCAACGGTGATGCGCCCCGCGCATAAGACGAGTTAGCGCTGGCGTTTGGATAGTTCGAGAGCGGGCTGATTTTTCAACTTCAGAAGCCGCTCCTTAGAGCATTCCGAACCCGGTTCCTTGCTGACTACCGTTACTCGAGGCCAATCGATTCGCAGCTTCTTTTATCCCCAATGTGGGAAAGGAATATCTCTATGTCTATGAAACTTTATGTCGGCAACCTCGCGTTCTCTACCTCCAGTCAGGACCTGCAAGAACTTTTTGCAGCGGCCGGAACGGTTGAATCAGCGAGCGTCGTGGAAGACCGCGACACCGGCCGATCGCGCGGCTTTGGCTTCGTCGAAATGTCCAGCAAGGAAGAGGGCGAGGCTGCCATCGCTCAGTTTAACGGCAAGGAAGTCAACGGTCGGGCGTTGAACGTTAACGAAGCAAAACCACGTGAGCCCCGCTCAGGCGGCGGCGGACGTGGCTTTGGTGGCGGCGGCAATCGCGGCGGGGGTGGTGGCTACGGCGGCAATCGCGGCGGTGGCGGCGGCTACGGCGGCGGTGGTGGCGGCGGCAATCGCGAGCCCCGGTGGTAATCACTTTGCCTAACAAGAGTAAGTGGTGAGCATTGCGGCGCGGAATTCGTCCCTGCTTCATGCTCACCGCTTGCGCTTTTCACCCATCACTCATGACTGCGTTAAAGGAGAAACTATTTGGCTAAAGACGATCTAATTCCAGCCGAGGGCACGATTATTGACAAACAGCCCAACGCATTTTTTAAGGTCCAGCTCGAAGGCTCAGAGCACGTGGTCTTGGCCGCCATTTCGGGCAAGATGCGCAAGCATCGCATTCGCATCCTCGTCGGTGATCGGGTGAGTGTTGAAATGTCGCCATATGATTTATCGCGCGGCAGAATTACCTACCGGTACAAATAGTTCCCGACTACAACATGCGCTCGATACTTTCGGCGGGTTTGACGGCGATCGTCTTAAAGCTCGATAAGCGCACCAGTCCCGGCGCTGAGCCCTTTGGTTTTGAAAGAAATTTTCGCCGGGTGTAGTGAATAATTACCTTCAGGTCGCTACTTGCCTGGCTAAACTTGGCCGCCAGTTGTGCCGCTTCAATGACTGTCCGCTGCGGAATTTCACGTCGGCTCGAATTCCTTACAATTACATGTGAACCCGGATAATCGCCGGCGTGCAACCAAAGATCGTTTGGGCGCGCTATGCGAAAAGTGAGATTGTCGTTGTCACGCGCAGTCCGGCCCACCAGCACTTCATAACCATCCGACGATTTATAACGCCGCACCCCGGGAATACTTTTTGAAGCTTTGGATGTGGCGCGAGCTTTTTTCTGCTTACCTTCGTCAAAGCTAATCAAAATGCTCTCGTCACCGTTGGCGATTGCCAGTTCCAATTTCGCTTGCTTCTCCTTGAGATGCTCAAGCTCTTGATCGACCTGCGCCAGCCTGTCTCTAATCTCTACAACGGCGCGCTTTGCTTTTCCGTAACGAGCGAACGCCTCGGCCGCCGCATCCCGTAAAGATTGGTTCTCATCGATCGTTATCTCAATGTTCGGCTGGCCTTCGGTGTAATAATCGGTAAGCGTTACGCAGTCGCCATTACGCACGGCATTTGGAATGTTTGCCAGCAGCAGATCACCGAGGCGCTTGTGATCGTCGGCATACCCGTGTCCGGCTAGATCCTTTTGCAGATTTATTCGCAGCTTCTCGCGCTTGCTTATTTCCCGGCGTAGCCGTTCTTTGAGTTTAGTTGCCGCGTTCTTAAACTCATTTTCAACTTCCAGCTGTCGATAATATTCATCAGCGGCCTCGGACATTGTGCGAAACTCATGGCGCTGAATGATGGGCTCGTGCGAGACTCCGGTTGACGCTTGCGGCGGCGGGCGGTACTTCTCATTTACCTGTTGACCCTCGCCCCGCGGTCGCCTTAGCGCGTGAACAATTGTTTCCTCCGAATCCAGCAAAAACAAATTTGCCGAGCGGCCGGTCAGTTGCGCCACCATTGTTGTGACTGGCGAATTAACGTCTTCTTCGGGAGGAGAGAATTGGAAGCGCACAATACGCTCAACGGCATCTTTTGTAACTTTCGAGACAGTCGCGTTGCCAAGCGCGGCTCGCAGCGCTTGCACAAATGGTGAAGGGGAGAGGGTGTTTCGCTCCAGCTCGCGAACGCTGCGCCTGGTTAGATAAAGGCGGGGCGCCGCGGGCTCGGCGCTGATTAAAAGAAAACCGTCTTGTCTTAAGTGGAAATCGATTGCCAGAGAGGCCGGCGCCAACTGGATTACTTTTCCCAGAAATCGGCCCGGGAGGACAGCGTCGAGTTCAGCCACAACTTCTTTTAGCGTTTCCTGGTGCATGCTGTCGCCTGCAAATGGTTCCTAATAAAAATCCCTGCTCTCCAGACGGGCAGAGCAGGGCCATTTTATGCTCGGAATTACCGGGGTCCCCAGCCGGGCTGCTGGGCTGGGGTGGCAGTTTAGGCACGAATTACCGCAGTGCGAGTAAAACGATCCTGAAGAGTATTCTTTTCCGCATCGAGAAAGACGTACAGGGATAGAATGCCGCCAGATGCCACCGATAACAAATAGATGAACGCGCGAGCGGCAGATTGACCGCCGGTAGGAATTAAACCGTTGCGAGCATCCACGATGCGCAGCGAGCACAGACGCATTCCCATGGTCCGACCTGTAAAAGCGGTAACCAGCGTCGAGTAGAGGAACCCCACCAACAAGAAACTACCCGCCGAAAATGCGATCACGCGCCAGTTTTGCCATTCCAACCTGGTCAAATTATTGAGAGCGAACAACGGTGCCGTCAGAGCTAAGACGATTGCCAAATCGATGGTCGCGGCGAAGGCCCGGCGAAAACTAGATGCGGCAACGTACTCGCGTCGTTCTATAGGCAAGGCAATAGGAACCTTGTCAAGGTAGTTCAACGCCGGATCGTTGGTCTCCCCGATCAATCGCTTCGGTTTCCTGGCTACTGTTCTCGCTTCGTCTCTAGGCGCTGGATTCGGAACAACCGCGAGGTTATGGGTCTTTTCAATGGGCTTGGAAGACTCGACACCTGAGTCGCTATTCGAACCAGCCGACGAAGCGGCGGACGTTTCGTTAAATTCTGCGAACTTCTGGGGTTCATCGTAGGCTACGGCAGTTGCAATGGCGCCGCGACCACCCGAAAAAGACGCCGATTCCAAATGGGCGCGTTCAATGCGCTTGAGAGCTGCCTCGACAATGGGATTCAGCGGAGGCAGTTCGGTTTGCGGCAGAAGCTCCAGGATTGGTGCGGTTGTGGGCGTGGTATCAACTGCCACGGTTGCTGGACCACTGGCCTCAAGGTCGGCTTCACGGGCGCGACGCTCCTGTTTTTCTCGCACACGCTCGCTCAGTTCCTTGCGCCATTCGGGCAGCGCGTTTCTATTGATTCCTGGAAACTCAATCAGAGATGGCGTTGGCTTGGATTCTGGCTGCTTAACCGTAACCGTCGGAGTCGATTCCACTTGCAGAGATGGAGTTGGCTTGGATTCTGGCTGCTTAACCGTAACCGTCGGAGTCGATTCCACTTGCAGAGATGGAGTTGGCTTGGGCTCTGGCTGCTTAAGCGTAACCGTCGCAGGTGACTGCACTTGACGTGATTTGGGTTTTGTTAAAGGGCCGGAGTTCTTTTTTAACAGCGCGCCGCATTCCGTGCATTTTGGGGAAATCTTCTTGAGGTTGGCGCCGCACTCCGGACATTTCATATCAAGCTCGCCTCCTGGGGGATTGTATGCTCGGCAGCTGGAGAAAATAGGTCTACCCGGCTCCGCGCAGTTCGGCGCGCATAGTATCAGGGACTACTTTAACTGGTCAACCAGAAAATATACCAGCCGTAAGAGTTGTGTTGATGGGGTAACCCAGGTCCGTGTCGGCGGCGGGTTGTGGAAAACTTTAGAGGGGCGTCCGACCGCCAAATCCTGCATCCATATCGTGCCACCACGCCAGCTCGTCGCCTTCGTCCAACTGCCAGCAAAGCAGAACGACGCGGCCATCACGGAGTGAGGGAAAGTCAACTAAACCGCGATCAAAATCCTTCAATTGCACGCCCATGGCTTCAATCTCGCTCATTTCGGCGGCAAAGTTGGTGAGTAGCCTGGCGTAAAGGACACCGCCAGCCATTCCGCCGCCGCCCTGGTCTGCCTGCTCTGCGGCTTGCGTGGCCTCATTCTTGTACGCGGCTAAGCGGCGGCGAGATTGGTGAAGTCTCCGCAAAAGCTGCCTTACAGAAGGCAAGAGGGCATTTGCTTCCTCTAAAGTGAAAAGCTTCATATCGCTCAAAGTTTGCCTTACTGCTCGTCGGTGACGCGAATGAATTCGCCGGCGCCGTCAAATTCGGCGGCATCCGATTCAATGGTTGTTTCTACTACAACGTGCATAGCTGACTGAAACCCAACGTCGGTAGCTTCCTCAATGTCAATCTGCTCATGAAGATAATGCGCCGGTTGTTGTTCAAGGATTTCCCGCTCATCGTATCGCGCGGCATGGCCGATGTCCTTGCGCACTCGATCGGCTATTTCGCCCAGATCAATAAAATAATCAGCGACGTCAATCAGTTTTGGCGCCGTGTTCGAACGAAAGCCTGCGATCTCGACGCGACATCCCTTGTAGGCGACGGCGTTGACTGCGTAGACAAAGTCTTCGTCACCGGAAACAAGAACCGCTGTGTCGTACCTACCCGCCAACGAAAGCATATCGACTGCTATTTCTACATCGAGGTTTGCCTTCCGGCTGCCGTCATAGAAGGTTTTCAACTCTTTCTGAATGACTCGGAAGCCGTTGCGGCGCATCCAGAGTAAAAACCCTTGCTGTCTTTCGGCGCCTACGTCAACACCGGTGTAAAAGAAGGCGCGCAATAATCGTCCGTCGCCAAGTAAGACACGCAACAGTTTGTTGTAATCGATGTCGATGTTGTGAAACCGCGCAGCGTGGAAGAGATTGTTGCCATCAATGAAAACCGCAACCCTTCCCCGATGGCCCAATTGCCATGAGACGTTGTTAGCGGGATCAAAGCTGTTCATCTGATCATTACTTCCAATACCAATTTTAGAATCGTTTCTAGAATGCTTTTTTTATTGGTGATTGGTCAAGCGTACGATTTGAGAAAACTTAGGTGTTAGCGACCGCCCTGGCGCGTGCCAACGACCTGTCCCGTTACCGCATCGACATAAGCAATCTGGAAGGGCGCACCGCCAACACTAATTTCCCACGCAACATGGAATTCCAGGCCGTTTGGTTGGGTGGCAGCGGGAGTAATGTACGTAACCAGTTCGTGCGGTTCGAGCTTGTTGTTGGCAGTAGGCCGGAAGTTGAGTTTAGTTCCACCGGCATCTGAATATTGAATTTCGTTTGCTATGAGGGCGGTCATTGCGTCCTCGGCCTTCAATTTTACCGGTACTGCGGCGAGCGCAGCTTGTAACTTATCCGCGTCGGGAATACAAGTGCTCATAATGTTGAGTACGCGACGTTCCGGCGTGAAACGAATCTCAAGCTTGCCATAGTTTCCGCGGGTTGGGTAACGAAAAGCGCGCTGTTCATACCTTGCGATCTTTGAGCCATCCGGTTGGTCGACTCTATCAACCAGTGACAGCTTAGCCGGCTCAGCGCCAATCGGACCCTGCCAATCTCGGATAAAGCGACGCAGCGCCTCGCGCGTTTCTTCCTCATTCATCACCGGGTTCGCACCGACCTTTGGAAGATACACATTGGGGCTCGTGTTCGCCGGCAGGCTTTCAATAGTGGCAGTAACAGGTTGCAAGGGCGGAGTAGTTACAGTTGCAACTTCGGAACGCATTAAGTGGTTGACCGCAGCAGTTGCTGTTTCTCTCCGGTGATTGTCCTCAGCCAACAGAACGGGATAAGGTGCTTCGTTGGCGCGCGGGCCACCCACACTCGGCGGCTGAAGTGGAGCACATGCTTGCGCCGCCATAACGAGTGCGAGATAGACCAACAGCTTGTGTGCTTTTTGATGAATCATTAACCGCTGCCGCGCATTATCGCGCGTTTCGAAGAAACTTGCTCCCTCGTATAATTTGAACTCCTGGAGGAACTGTTGCCCAAAGATAACGAAGACGTTTCCCCGCTCAACGATGGGCCTTCTGCAGATGCGTCTGCGCGTTCCTTTACTCCGGAGCAAATGGTGCGTTGTGACGCATGCTTGCGAGCAAATCCACCCGTCCGAATGAATTGCCTCTACTGCGGTGCCACTTTGCCCGTGCAGCCAGCCAGCGTCGTGTTGCAAAAGCCCGAATTGCGACCGCTGGAGAAATGGGAACATGGATATAACAACATCCATTTGCCTTCGCCTGCAAATCTTAACGAAAGTTCTCTAGCGGAGATAGCCGATTTCCTGCGAATGGAAAAAGAGGAGCTGACGCGGATAGTGAAAGCTGAAATCCCGCTGCCGCTGGCGCGTTCCAGCAGTAAAGATGAGGCGGAACTGATTCTACAGCGGCTGAAAAACGCGGGAATAGTCAGTTTGATAATTGACGATTCGTCTCTTGGTCCCGACCCGCCACTCAAGCTGCGCGCGCTTGAATTCACCGACGATGGTTTTGATGCGTATCAATCGCCGCAGGCGCCGCCGATAAAAATATTCCTGACCGATCTTGTTTTTCTGGTCTCCGGACGCATAACGCGCCGGCGAGTCGAGTTGAAAGAAGAAAGAAAACGGAGCGAGCAGCGTGTGCTGGAAGCCGATCAATTCTTCGCTGATGAAAACGTAGTGGAACTGTTTTCAGCGCACACCAGCGCGTCTTATCGCATCGCATCCGGAAGTTTCGACTTTTCCTGTTTAGGTGAAAAGAAACGGCTGGTTGCTACTGAGAACATGTCCATTCTCATCGACGTCTTTCGCGAGCGTGTTCCCGCGATCATTTACGATCAGGAATATAACTCGGTGCGCAAGGTGCTGGAGCCGGTTTGGAGATCCGAACAACAGAATGAATCGACTGGCTGGCGCCACGGGGGTGGGAAATACAGTCTGGGCAGCGTAACGGAAACAAGCAACGAGTCTCAGTTTTCGCGTTACGCGCGGCTTCGTTACTACTTGCTCGTGCGTCAGCAAATGGGTGCCGCCGATGCCTAAGCCTTACAAATCGCGTCGCGATGGTCCAGGGTTCCGCCACGTAGTTTCGTCTGAGGACCGCGGCGAAACCATGGCTGCCTCAGAAGCAGACCATACAATCTACGGCCTCATTCCGGTCCTCGAAGCACTTCGTTCCGCGCACCGGCCCTTGCAGCAGATCACAATCGCTGAAGGGGCGCGCCACGAGCGCATGAAGGAATTGCTCGAGCTGGCAAAGCTTGCCAGGATTCCGGTTCATCGCGCGCCGCGACTGGCACTGGACCGTGCACTGCCGGGTTTGACACACCAGGGTGTGATGGCGCGAACAGCGGCCTCAGGCTATTGCGACGCTGAGGAGCTTCTTGAACGACTTGCGTCGATGGTAGACAGCGAGCACAAGCCGCTAGTGCTGGGTCTGGATGCGATTGAGGATCCACGCAACCTCGGCGCGATCCTGCGAACGGCGGAGTGTGCGGGCGTTGACGGCGTGTTCATTCCTGAACGCCGCGCAGTGGGATTAACGGCGACAGTTGCGAAAGCGTCGGCAGGCGCACTCGAACATGTGGCAGTGGCCCGGGTAACCAACCTGGTCCAATTGATCGAGCGACTGAAGACATTCAACATCTGGGTGGTGGGCGCAACCGGCGACGCGTCGTTGAACTATACCGATTGGGACTGGACGTCGCCAAGTGCGTTGTTCCTGGGAAATGAGGGCACTGGTTTGCACCGGTTGGTGCGAGAACGGTGCGACACATTGGTTCGTATTCCAGTGCGCGGCAGGATAGAATCGTTGAACGTTTCCGTAGCCGCTGGAGTTGTTCTTTACGAAGCGCTCCGACAGCGTTCGGAAAAAGTGAAGTGAGTGGCACAGACTTCAGTCTGTGGCCTCGTAGGAAACACAGACTAAAGTCTATGCCACTAACTGCGAGTAGGACAGACTCAGTCTGTGCCCCGAGTAAGCACAGACTAAAGTCCATGCCACAATGATCGGAGGCCAGAGTGTTTTGTCCTAAATGTGCAACCCAAAACCTGGACGGCGCAAGCTTTTGCCGTTCCTGTGGCGCCAACATTAGTCTTGTGTCGAATGCATTGACGGGGCAGTTGCCGCAGGCCCAAAGCGAAAAGCACGATACTGGCCGGCATGGGCGGAGAAGGGGAAAAGAGGCGACAATGGACCAGGCGTTTAGAAGCGCTTTTATGGGCATCGCTTTTCTCCTGGTCTCGATTGCGCTTTCTTTTTCTCCGGTGGGACGCGGCTGGTGGTTCTGGATGTTGATTCCCGCTTTTTCGATGATGGGCAGTGGCGTTGCTCAATACATCAGAGCTAAAGAACAGCAGCAGCGCACCCTGGGCGGAGCGACGTTTAATCAACCTGCAATGTCGGCGCCACCGCCAAGTGAAGTATTTCCTGCGCGCAACACGGGTGAACTCATGGCGCCACCTCCGAGCGTGACAGAGGGGACGACTCGACATCTGGGCGCAGAGGCCCCGACGAAACATCTTGACGCATCACGCGACGCATCTAAACAGCACTAACAGTTTGAAAAACCTTTTTCTTATGTGGGCGATGCTCCCTGTCATCAGACATGGTAGCGGCATCGCCTTAAATTTTGTCTGATGCTTTCAACAGACCCGATTATTTGCGTCTCAGTTTGCGAAAGCGACTGGCCGTCTGTCGCAGGGGCGGTCAGCGAGGTGGGAACACAGGACGCTTCGGTTGAAATTCGACTGGATTGTCTGGAATCAGACGCCTGGGAGAATCTCGATCGGTTGCGCGAACTGCTTGCCGCTTCTTCTCACCCTACGATCGTTACCTTCCGCTCCGCGGTAGAGGGCGGGCGCCTCGATGCTGACAATGAAACGCGGCTGCGTTTTTGGCGCGACGAAGGTTTGCAACTCGCTTCATCGTTTGTGGATCTCGAGCTCGATATTGCTGAACAACTGCGTAGTGAAGGTGATGATATTGATTGGTCCCGCGTAATTTGCTCCTATCATAACAATGACGAGATCTCCCCCGACCTCAACCAGGTATTTGAGCGTTTAGCGGCAACTCCGGCGCGGGTCATGAAAGTTGCGGTGCGCATAAACGACGCCGTGGATTGCTTGCCCATTTTTGAATTGCTGGATCGCGCAAGGCAGGCGGGACGCGAAATCATCCCTATTGGAATGGGCCCCGCTGGTGTGGCAACGCGGATTCTGGGTCCGTCGCGCGGTGCTTGCTTCACTTATGCGTCGCTGGAAACTGCACGCGCAACAGCGGCGGGACAGATCAGCTTCGCGGAATTAACCAACGTCTATCGCATAGAGAAAATTACCCGCACGACGGCGATTACAGGTCTGGTCGGAAGCCCTGTGGGCCACTCCATCTCTCCGCAAATTCAAAATGCCGCGTTCGCGAGTCTGGGTGCCGATGCTGTTTACATCCCATTCGACGTTCGTGATCTGAAGGCGTTTTTCAAACGCATGGTCCACCCGCAAACCCGCGAAATCGATTGGCGCATGCGCGGTTTGAGCATCACGGCGCCTCACAAAACGGCTGTCCTGGCTGAACTTGATTGGATTGAAACTGGAGCGCGGGAAATAGGGGCCGTCAACACAGTAGTTGTTGAGAACGATCGCTTGTGTGGCTACAACACCGATGCAAGCGCATTCATTGAGCGGCTAAGACATCGGCTGGGGCCACTGAATGACTGCCGGGTTGCGATCCTGGGCGCCGGCGGCGCGGCAAGTGCAGCCTTGTACAGCCTGAAACAGGAAAACGCGACGACCACAATTTTTGCGCGCGATAGCAAGAAGGGACAGCAACTTGCCGACCGTTGGTCCAGTGAGTGGAGGGAATTGCAGGACGCCGTGTTCGCAGAGTTTGATGTAGTCATCAATGCGACGCCGCTCGGCACAAAGGGCGCACAGGAAAATCAGACTGCTGCGGACGCGCGACAGCTTCGCGGTGCGCGTCTCGCTTACGATTTAGTTTACAATCCAGGCATGACACGATTCCTGAACGAGGCGCACGCGGCCGGCTGTGAAACACTGGAGGGCCTGCCGATGCTTTTGAGTCAGGCGGCCCAGCAAATTCAACTATGGATTGGCCAAGCTGCTGACAGCGACGTGATGCGAACTGCAGCGACCAGGGCATTGAGGAACTCTATCTCTTAACTCTGCGAACAGGTTTATGGACGAACGTTACAGCAGACAAATCTTGTTCAGTGGCATCGGCAAGGAAGGGCAGGAGCGCTTATTGCGATCGCGCGCTCTTATCGTTGGCTGCGGGGCACTGGGTTCGGCGCACGCCGAGAGTTTGGCGCGGGCGGGCGTTGGTAACTTGAGAATCGTGGATCGCGATTTCGTTGAAGCTTCAAATCTGCAGCGGCAGACAATGTTTACAGAGCGTGACGCGGCTGAACGAACACCAAAAGCAATCGCGGCCGCCAATCACATCCGCGAGTTTGCCGCCTGCATTAACGTCGAGCCCGAAATCGCAGATGTCAACAACTCGAATGTTGAGCGACTCATCGAGGATTGTGATGTGGTGCTTGATGGCACAGATAATTTCGCCACGCGCTATTTGATAAACGATGCTTGCGTCAAGCATGAGGTTAATTGGATCTACGGAGCGGCGGTCGGTTCTTATGGAGTGACCATGACTATCCAGCCGCATAAAACGCCCTGCCTCCGCTGCGTCTTTGAGGAAGCGCCGCCCGCAGCCAGCGCGCCCACCTGCGATACAGCCGGCGTCATCATGCCGATAATTAGCGTTGTGGCGGCAGTTCAAGTGGCGGAAGCGCTGAAGTTGTTGACCGCCCAGGAAGACAGTTTGCATCGCTCGTTGATGCAGTTTGACGTTTGGCGCAACGAGTGGCGCAAGATCAATCCTGGTCCGCCGGCAGCAGGCTGTATTACTTGTTCGCTAGGGCGCTTTGAAACACTTGAAGCTTCTGCCGGTGACTTTGCAGCCGTTTTGTGCGGTCGCAATGCCGTGCAAATTTCGCCGTCGCAAGCGACACACGTGGATTTTGCGCAGCTTGCCGAGCGTCTTAAGACCACCGGAGAAGTAAAATTCAATGATTATCTGCTGCGCTTTCGCACCGGCGAATTTGAGATGACGGTCTTTCAGGATGCGCGATCGATCATTCGCGGTACCAGCGAAGTGAAAACTGCACGGTCGCTTTACGCGAAATATATCGGAAACTAAAACGCAATTATGTTGACAGCAAACCTAAAAAACTATCGGAGGGTCGTAGCAATATCGTTCCTCCTCATCGTCTCCGCGCCACCAGGGAATGCGGGTCAACCGGTAATTTGGGAAACCGGCAGCCGCACTGAACTCCTGAAGGGGGACTCGCGGGGCATTTCAATCAGCGATACGGGTGTCCTTACTTTGGCGCCTAACGTCGCCGAAGTCTTCAACACTGAGCAGGCTTTTGTGTGGTCCAGCGCAATTGATGGCCAGGGAAACATCTATCTTGGCACTGGTCACGACGGAAAGATTTTTCGCGTAGATACCAACGGGAAGGGTTCGTTATTGTACGACGCCGCGGAACTCGACATCACTGCGTTGGCTATCGCGCGTGACGGCGCGGTCTTCGCAGGCAGTTCTCCGGACGGCAAAGTCTATCGCATCTCAGCGGATGGGCGCGCCGAGGTCTTTTTCGATCCGGGCGACAAGTACATCTGGTCGCTAGCGATGCTAAATGACGGGTCATTGGCCGTGGGTACTGGAGACAGCGGCAAACTCTATCGGGTTCGCACCGCCGGCGCGAAGGCAGAATCGTCGTTGTTGCTTTCAACTAATCAAACCCACGTGATGTCACTGGCCGTGACGGCGCAGGGCGACTTGATTGCCGGAACTGATCCGGGCGGGCTGGTGCTGCGCATTTCTCCCGAGGGGAAAGCGTTTGCTTTATTTGACGCTCCCTTGCGCGAGATTCATGCGCTGGCAGTCGCGTCGGACGGATCGATTTATGCGCTGGCGCTTAGCGATGTTGCGGCGACCAGCCGGCAGCAGTCGACCACTGTGCCCGTTCCGCAAGCGAGCGACGGCGCTGGCACGGGCGCCACGTCGGTAACCATCACTGCAATTGATGAAAGCGGCAATCCTATACAAACGGCAGCCCCAGCGTCGCGCAGTCGTACTGACATCACCAATGCTCGCAGTGTGGTGTTTCGTATATCGCCGGACGGTGGTTCTGACGTTGTGTGGAGCTCGTCCACGATCACTGCGTTTGCAGTTGCTCCGGCTCTGGAACCCGGAAGTGTTTTGATCGGCACTGCGGAAAAAGGTCGAATCTATTCCGTCACTAATGATGGACGCGACACACTTCTTTTGCAGTCAACTGAAGGGCAAATATCCTCGTTCCTGGTGCGGGCCGGTCAGGTGTATGCGGCATCAAGCAACCAGGGAAAGTTGTTTCGCTTTGGTAGGGACCCGATCGCGGAAGGTTCTTATGAATCCGCCGTGCGCGACGCAAAAATAACAGCGACCTGGGGACGCATCTGGTGGCGTGGAGCGGGCAACGTGGAATTGCAAACCCGCAGCGGCAATGGTGAACGGCCCGATTCCACCTGGAGCGATTGGAGTACGGCCTATCGCAATGCCGACGGCACTCAAGTAACGAGTCCGCGCGCACGCTTTATTCAATGGCGCGCCACGTTGCGAAACGTTGGGACTGGCAGTCCCGCATGGATGGAAGACGCGACGCTTGCTTATCTCCCAAGAAATGTCGCGCCCGAAGTATTGTCTATCACAGCATTACCGTTTGGTGTGGGTCTGCAACAGGGAGCGCAGATTCAGGTGGATCCCAACATCGAATCGTCAGGACTCGATCCTTCTCTGTTTGGAGCAGTGGCCCAAGTGCCGCCGCGCCGCATCTTTCAACGTGGCGCGCGCTCGTTTCAGTGGCAGGCGGAGGATCGGAATGGCGACACGCTCGAGTACTCAGTTTATTATCGCGCGCTGAATGAAACGTCGTTTCGGCTTCTAAAGGACCACTTACGCGACAATTTTTACACCATCGACGGGGCAACATTGGCAGATGGTCGCTACATCATTAAGATTGCCGCATCGGATGCCCCGGATAACCCGGCCGGTGAAGCATTGAACGGAGAGCGTTTGAGCGAGCCCGTTGACATTGATAACACGCCGCCGGTTGTGCGCGTCGCAGTTGGACAACCGGCATCGACGGCAGCCGTCGTGGCGTTTGAGGTTGACGATGCTACCGGCAAAATTAAGCGAGCGGATTTCAGTATCGATGGCGGTCCTTGGACGCCTTTATTCCCCAATGACGGCATCGCCGACAGCGGCCGCGAACGCTATTCGGTGACCCTTCCGGTCGGGGGCGGGGACCATACGGTAAGCTTAAGGGCTTTTGACAGCAGCGGAAACGTCGGCACGCTTACGATGCATCGTGAGCGGTAAATTAGGAGTTTTGCTGCACGATACGGTGCGACACGGTGCCATACGGTGCGGCAGGAGCCGGTTTGGTTTTGGTCCAGACAGCATTTTGATGATTTGATTTTTTGGCACCGTTATTGCTCGATGGTGACGGCGCGACTCTTCTCCCTCCCATGCGCGCCTAAGAAGTTCATGAGGAGGAAGGAAATTGATGTTCGACTTAAAGAGAAAATTCCTGGCGATGATGATGGGCGCGCTAATGCTCGCCGGTAGCGGCGCCGTTTTTGCCCAAAAGGGTGGCGACAAACGCCCACCCAAAGATCCGAATAAGGTTGTAGTTGAACCGAAGAAGGGCGAAAGACCCCCGCCGAGCAACAACAATAACCAGGGAAAAAAGCAGGAGGGCAAGAAGAAACCCGGAAGCTACTGAAAAGTGAACCTGAATGAGCAAACCCGCGTAATGTCATGTTACGCGGGTTTTTCTATGCGTGGGCGACGGTGAATTAATCTGAAACGTTCACAATGCGAGCCTCGCAGCCCGGGTTTTTGGCAACGACGTGAGTAATTCGTGAATCCTATTGTCGGTTGTTTGATGCGATTGTTATTATTAGTAATTCCGAAGTGTAGGAATTGTTTTTGGTTCCCCGGAACTCGGGAAATCAAGTAAACCCCTGACAGTGTTGGTTTCGGCCAAGTAGCTTAGCCGCCCGACAATTATCTACTGTCCATTTACTTGAGGAGTCTTAGAATGAAATTTGTTAACAAGTCTTCCCTGACAATTATTGCAATACTCGCTGTTGTTTTTTCCTTTTTCGCTTTTTCTTTTGCTAAGACAAAAGACACCCGCTTCCCCGATGTAAAGATCAAGAACTTTGGCCAGATGGATGACCGTTTCTATCGCGGCGCCAGGCCTAAAGAAGAAGATTATAACGCTCTCGGCGCGCTTGGGATTAAGACCGTGATTGATTTGACGGACAATTCCAAAGAGTATGAACAACCTGCAGTCGAGGCTGCCGGACTGCGCTACGTCAACATTCCGATGGTTGATAAAAGCTATCCCAGCATGGACCAGGTGAGTGCCTTTCTGAAAGTTGTAGACGATCCGGCTACCGGCAAGTTTTTCCTGCACTGCGCGGGGGGCCGGCATCGCACCGGAGTGATGGGCGCTGTGTATCGCTTTAATCACGATCGTTGGAACCTTGAACAAGCCATGGCGGAGATGAATCAATACGACTTTGGTTCCGGCACGGGTCATGGAAAGCAGAAAAGGTTCGTTCAGGACTATTGGCAGCAATTCCAGGCGAAACAACCAAATGACGCCGCGGCTGCAACTGGCGGTCGCTAAACCCAAACAGCAGTGTTATAGCGAAAGGGCCGCTCAAGTTGAGCGGCCCTTCGTTCTTCAGACCAAATCATTAGCGCAAGACCCAACGATCAGCTTTGCACATAGTAGCTAGCATGCTTCGCTTCTCATTGCCTATTCCTCCTTCCCCCTTTGGGGGAGGGTCGGGGTGGGGGTTTTAGCCGCGCGTAGATCCCTCTCCCCTAACCCCTCTCCCAGCGGGAGAGGGGGAACAGATTCATATAAAGGCTAGCAACAAACTAGATAACCTAAACGGTTACGCGGTCAGGAGCGCCTGGATCTTCTGTACGATCTTACCTGGAGATGGATACCAAAGGCGGTTCGTGTCGATGACTTTTCGATCATCAACATGAACACTGAACTCGCCAAGCCCGCCCTTCACAACTTCTACCTGGGCGTTATTCTCTTTTCTCAATTGGGCCGCCACCCGGGAGGCCATAGCTTGCTTAATGGGTCAAACCGGGCAGTAATGTATGGCAATTTTCTTCACGGGCTACGCTCCTTTACGAAAACGAGCCAACCATGCCGTACAGCTGCTCTGAGCGGATGGAGTAAACAACAACCATGGTAGCTGGAGAACAGCAAAGAAGATTGCCCATCCTATAACGGCCAGCCACGAACTATTAGGGCTTACCCTAAGCATTACGGCGGAAGCAAAGAGCGCACCCGCCAAAATGATGGCGAGGGTAATAAGCGCACGACTCGTTTTGTTCATGGTACGCCTCCAGGTTTTAGCGTTGGACTGAGACTAGTGACCTTGTTAGTACGCAGGTGAGCTTGAATAGGTTGCAGCAGCCGTAAAGCTGCCTCACTCCATCGCCCGTAGGTTAAGGTCCGTTTCACAAAATGTGCTGCAGCGGGCTGAGCTTTTGTGGCATAAATCAGTTGCTACAAGGAAATAGCACAACCCTCGGCTACACAGCTCCCTGCAGAAGTCTCCTCGGTTTCAAACGAAGAACTGCTGCGGGCGTTCAAGTTTCTGCAGGCTTGTCGAAGAACGTGGCCCTAAACGCCACACCAGCGTCTACGTTAGACGGTTGCGTCGGGTTTTAGTATCTAAGTTCCCCAATTAGTGCTAGCGTGTAATCCGCCCGCCCAACCTCCTCCTGTCCCAGTTGAAAGGAACTCCATGCCTAAAGTATCAGTAGCAACATCACTCACTTCCCGGGCACAACCAGTACTCGACAGCCTGTTCAAGGATCAGCTGATTCCTTTTCAGTTGACAGCTGCGAAAGTGGACTGTCTGGGCCCCGATGAATACATAATTCGCTTTCACGACAGTCGTCTGCGTTCGGTCGACGTTTCCTGGCAGAAAGGGCAATCGTTTGAAGACGTGTTCCGCGCCTCGATGCTGGATCGGGTGTCGCGTATGAGCGGTCCATTGACAATCCCTAACAGGAAAAGTCATTAGCATCAGCAGCAAGAGGCACACGGCGCACGCCGTTAGCAGACAACGCTGACGGAGTCCTTTATTCTTTGGATGGATCCTTCTCAAGTCCACCAGTTTTGGGCGCGCGTGATGACGCCTGGTCTCAGTACTTTTCAGCGGCGTCGTCTGGGGCCACGTCACCAGTTTATGCTTCGCCTCGCTTCCCCTCGTCCGACTGCGCTACAGTATCTCGCGAGCGAACTTACTTGCACAAAGAGGGGTTAGCTTGCGATGAGTGATTTCGTCGACCGGCATTCAATCGTACGTACAATCTGGGGCAACCCAGACGTCATATTGCTTATCTTCGCAGGCTCGGCAGCGGAGTTCGCGCTCAATCGGGCCGTCGACTGGCTCTTCTTCACCGGTAAAATTCCCCGCCACCCCATCGGACGACTTTTCTCCACTGTCCAATATGCCCAGGAGATCGTATTCGCAACTGAGGAGATGGCGCACCATACGCTTAGTCGCATAAACGCGGTACACGGCTCGGTCGAGCGCGAGCGCGGACAAACGATCCCGGATTGGGCTTACCGCGACGTGCTCTACATGCTCGTTGATTACTCGGAGCGTGCTTACCGCCTGCTCTACAGACCGCTCTCGGCCTCTCAGCAACACGATTTGTACACAGTATTCCGGCGGATCGGCGAGGAGTTGCGCATCCCGGAGTTACCGGCGACTTATACCGAATGGCGACGGGACCGGCGGCGCCACATCGTCCGCGATCTCGCTTACAGCCGGCATACCGCACTTCTCTTCGCGCAGTACCGCCGACATCTGGGCTTTTGGCGTTATCACTTATTGCTTCAGGTGCAGGCGTTGCTCGTACCTGGTGAGGTGCGCTGGCTGCTCGACCTCAGCCCGAACGATTTGCTCTCCGGCCTCGTCTCGGTGTACGGGATCGTTGAGCGGTGTAATCTTCAATCGGTCATCCATAGTTTGTTGATACCGCCTCGGTATTGGGCTGAAGTGCGGAAATTCGACAAAATGGTGGCCACTTAAGTATTACGTAGAAGCATAACGCCTTCATGCTTACTTGCTGTAATAGGGAACTAAAACGGGCGACCCGGTGTCGCCCCTTTTGTTTTTGAAATATTGGTGCCCGCTAGAAGATTCGAACTTCTGACCCCTCGCGTGTGAAGCGAGTGCTCTACCACTGAGCTAAGCAGGCGGCTAAGTCCTTACATATCAAGGAATTACAGCTATTATTGGACCAGCGATTTACTGAAATCCCACCGCAAACGTTGGCATTTTATATGATCAGCCCGCTTGCACCAACAATTGGGCAAACACTATAGGGCACATAGAGGGCGCACAAGACTCTGTGATGCAGCCTTGGGCGTCGCATGCGTTCACCTTTGAGGTCCAGAGCAGCCGCGCGCGCAACGTCGCAAGCATCCAAGTCTTCGATCAAAGGTAGCCTAATTCGCCGTCGACTGCGTCCCCATGTTGGGCGGCTCTCATGGATGGCGTGAGTTACATTCCTCCAATACTTTCAAGTACGCCTGTACTGCATTAAACATTCCCATTTCCAGCGCGTCTGAGACAAGCGCGTGACCGATTGAAACTTCTGCAATGTTAGGAATCGAGCAGAACCTGCCGAGATTCTCCAGGTTTAGATCGTGACCGGCGTTCACGCCTAAGCCGACCTCCTGCGCTTTCTTCGAGGCCTCTGCAAACTGCCCAAACACTGCTTCTGCGTTACCTTTGTTGTAACTCGCAGCGTAGGGTTCGGTGTACAACTCGATCCGATCAGCGCCGACCTCTTTGGCACGTTGAACCTGCTCACAGTCCGGATTTAGAAAGAGGCTGACACGGATTCCCATGTCTTTCAATTCTTCAATTATTGGCCTCAGCCGCGCTCCGTTCTCGGCTAAATCCCAGCCGTGATCTGACGTGAGAGCATCGGGACCGTCAGGCACTAAAGTGCACTGCGTCGGCTTCACATGGCGAACTATCTCCATGAACTTCGGGAACGGATTTCCTTCGATATTGAACTCAACATCCGGGGTGGCCACAAGCAAACCTGCCAAGTCATAGACATCCGAAGGCTTGGCATGCCGTTCGTCAGGACGTGGGTGAACGGTGATGCCATGAGCACCGGCGCTGACGCAGTTTCGTGCCGCTTCGACCACGCTAGGGATGCCGATATTCCGCGAATTTCTGAGTAGCGCGATCTTGTTAAGGTTGACACTGAGCTTAGTCATTCCTGTTCTCATGGATCTAATGTCCTTTTTCTTTTTTCCGAAACCGTGACGCTGCAGCCGTTGGCGTTCGATATCGCTCATTGGTGATTCATCACGTTGTTCTCTTTACGCACTGAACTCGACACAGGACCATACAGTTCAAGTATGAGGTCGGAGAAGCCGTTGATGACGCTAGGCTGCCTGTGTTGAAGCCCGGCGCCGAGTTGACCATTCCCAAGACGTGGTATGAGGAGCATCAGAGCAGAGGAGACGTCACCTCCGCGGCCTCCTTCGATGTAACAACGGGAACGATTTCAAATTCCACTAGGTCTTGCCAACGGGCCGTCCACCGCTGGAACAGGTCAGGCTCGGCACATTCCATCAACTGAAAGCACCTGTCGAAGTTGGGCTCGACCCAACTATCCACGTACCTCAAACCTTCCGGCAGCATCCGCCCTTGCTCCCGGTATCGCCGGTATATAGCCACGGCGTCACGATTCTTGAAACGCTCGATTACCATGAACAGCATCCCATCCCCTCTCCGGTATACCTATCCACGTGCCAGTTAGTAACGCAATCAGGAGAAAATGCGGCGCCGCTTATGACGCTCGTTCTCGCCACCCGCGATTACGATCCCGTCACGTGCCGTAAACCCTTCCGTCCTATCGGGAAGGAAATTTCCAACTCTCCATCCAAAACATACCCAAAATGACCTTTCATGCACCAGTCATTTCGCTTCTCATTTCACGCAACAGCCGCCCAACGGCGCGCTTCAGCCCGGCGACAACAGCCCTTTCATTATTAGCGCGGCAAGTTGTCCGTTGAGGGACATGCTGATTCCGGTCCGCTTCTGGAAGCCCGTGTTCGGCAGGGCTTCCGACGTATCGCCGGGTTCGTTCAGTTGTCGGCAAGCTGATGTGTTTCGTTTCGGCCTGGCGACCCAACGAATAGCGATTCCGGGCTTGCGAACGCCTTCTGCAGGCAAACAATTCAGCTACACATGGATCGTGCCCTCTCCAATGAGCACAGACTGGCCACCAACGCGCACTCGATCAATTAGCCCATCTCGTGCACCGATCGAGATATGAATTCGGCTCGGCCTTCCCATTTTTACGCCTTGGAGACTGACCATGTGCGCCGCTTGCTTGGCCGGTACCGCCCCATGATGAACCAAGTAGCATCCCAATGGGCCACTCGCTCCGCCGGTGGCCGGGTCCTCAGGGATGCCAAAGACCGGGGCAAACATGCGGCTGAATACGGTAGCGTCATCGTCGACTTTTTCCAGCGAGAAGACAAAGACCGGCAATTCAGGCAGGTCCGCGGCCTGACAGAACCGGCGCAGAGCGTCCCGGTCCAGCACGGCCGTATTCACCGCTGCTCGTGAAAGGAGGGGAACGAACAGAAACGGCACACCTGAAGAAACTACTTGGACCGGCAACATAGTGTCTCGGATATTTTTCTCCTCGACCTCAAGCGCCGATGCGAGACGCTTGATGTCGGTAGGCGTTGGGCCAAACTCCGGCACTGGCTGCATCATCCAGGCGAATCGCAGTCGATCCGATTCCCATTCCAGCAACACTGGCGTTGGGCCTACGCCCAGCCCCAAGGTGACTGTCGGGCGCCCCCTGGGGATTCGCCCCTCGTGCGCAAGCGCGAAAGTGGTACCTATGGTCGGATGACCTGCCATTGGAAGCTCAGTACTCGGCGTGAAAATTCTCACCCGGACATCGGTGTCGCTCGTCTCTGCCGGAAGAATGAACGTGGTTTCGGAGAAGGCCATCTCCCTGGCGATGGTCTGCATTAAGTCCGAGTCGAGCCATGCAGCGTCTAGAAAAACCGCCAGTTGGTTTCCAGTAAACGGAGAATCTGTGAATACATCGAGATGAAGGTATCGATACTCTCGCAATCTCACTCCGTATAGTCGGCCCCTAATTTCCTGCCAGCTGCTCTCGTCGTTATTTGCCCTGCATAAGGTCCAAAGCCTGCTTCAAATCGGCGATCAAATCTTGCAGGTCTTCGCAGCCGATACTCAACCGAATGAAGCCGTCTGCTACATTGTCGCCGCCCCAACGCGCTCGCCGTTCCGCCGTTGTGTGCACACTACCGAAACTCGTTGCTTCAAACACCAATCCACAGTGCTTCAAGAAACTTTCGGCGAGCTCACGATTCGTAAGTTCAAAGCTGATGACGGGACCATAGAACTTCATTTGGCGGGAGGCAATTGGATATGCGGGGTCACTCGGCAGCCCTGGATAGCGAACTCTACGAACATCTGCGCGGGAAGCAAGAAACTCCGCAATCGCCAGTGCATTTTTGCATTGGCGTTCCAAACGAACATCAAGCGTCGCCAATGAACGATGAGCGAGCCACACTTCCATTGGCCCTGGCGCTGAACCCATTTGCGTTCGCCACGCCCGCAGTTCATCAGCCCATGAAGAGTCCCGCACAGACACATGACCAAGAATGAGATCGCTATGTCCGGTTGTAACCTTTGTATCTGACGAGAGCGAAAAATCAGCACCCAACGCCAACGGTTGTTGCCCAAGACAAGAGGGCGTCGTATTGTCTACAGCAACCAACGCCTCAACCGCATGAGCAGCCTCGACCAGCAGAGCAATATCACAGACGTCTAGTCCGGGGTTGCTCGGGGACTCAAGCCATAGCAGTCTAGCGCCCTGTAAGTGTTCCCGCTGCGCGTTGCCCGCGGTTGGAGCAAGTTTGACTTCCACGCCAAGCGCCGTGAAAAAACTATTCGCGATCATGCGGGCCGCGTAGTATGCGTCTGATGGCATGACCACAATATCACCCGATTTGAGAATTACCCCGAGCGTCGCGGCAACAGCCGCCATGCCCGATGAAAAGACGACCGTTGACGTGCCTCTTTCCAGTTCACCGATTGCCTTCTCATATGCTGTCCAGGTTGGATTGTTGTAACGTCCATAGGCATAAAGCGAACTTGTCGGCTCACCTGTGAGGTGGTACGTGCCAGCGAAAGTTGGTCCGGGTAGAAATGGCTCACCTTGTGTAACATCAGGCAGGCCTGCCCGGACAACACGAGTTGCGTCTTTCATAAGTTCCCTCAAATTAGCGTGTTATGTGGCATATTGATCTGCGCCTAAAAAATGTACTGAGACATAAGGTTCGTCTCCGATCACCCAACTATCATGCGGACCAGGCGGCACATGGAATAGGCTACCGGCCATGAGTTCAACTTCAGTCCCATCTTTCATGGCTGCCATCGCCCGACCTGAAAGAACCATTCCAACGTGTTCTACTTCACATAGCGGAGTGCCTGCAATCGGGCTCACATGTTCAGACCATCTCCAGCCTGGTTCATAGCTCGCCCGGCCAATAGTCATCCCCCCGATGCGCACAATCTCCAGCTTTCCTTTGTCAAACAAACGAGTTTCATCGGGAGCCTCGAACCGCTTCAAGATCACCTCCAGCATTCTTTGCCTCCTTTGAAAATCTTCAGACCGAGATCTTGCCCAACATATCTTGACCTTGCAAAAACAGAAAGCCGCCGGTTGGCGGTCATTCCGGAGTGGCAGGCCGACTACGCATACACTGAGCCAATTGCTTTTCGTTTGAGCGCCCCGCAACAAAGATGCTTACCGCAACCATTAGCACACCTCCCACTTGAACAAAGCTCAGTGTCCTATTCAAGAGTAAGAAATCGATCGTTGTGGCGGTGACTGGACTCAGCAGTGTAAGGAATGTGACTGTCGATGCTTTGAGTCGTTCGATTCCGCGAAACCATAGTGCGTAAGCGAGGCCAGTACCAAGAAAAGATAGGTAAAGGAAACCTGCAATGTTCTTCGTCGAGAGCGGCGGCGGCGCCCCTTCCACGAGGATCGCTACGGGTAGTAATATCAATCCACCAGCAACTAACTGCCATGCGGTAAAGACCAAAAGTGGAGCAGGCTGTCCCCACAATTTTGTTAGCACGGTGCCGCTAGCCCATACCGTCGTAGCGGCAAGGGCAGCAGCGACCCCCACAAAATCCAGACGCGTCGCCGGACTTAGGACGATTAGTCCTACGCCAATAGCTCCGGCGCATGCTGCCGAGATAACCCGCAAAGTTAATCGCTCTCCCAGGAACATCGCCGCCAGCGTTGCTACCACGAACGGTTGGATTGCGTTCGCTGTCGCAATGATTCCGCCCGGCAGCCGATAGGCTGCAATAAAAAGAAAGGCGAAAAACAGACCGATGTTAAGCGTGCCTAGTATTAACGCCCGCCAATACCAGTGCCCGCTCGGAAGTTGCCGGAAATGAGCGAGGATAAGTAGCCCAACTGGTAACGCCCGTATCACAGAAACAAGGAGCGGCCTGTTAGCAGGTAAGAACTGAGTAGTAATGAAATACGTAGTTCCCCAGGTTATCGGAGCCAGTGCAGTTAATAGAAGATCTCGCATGAAATGCGTTCTATCGAGTTGAGCAACGGGCAAACGGGTCAGCTTTCTTTAGCCGGCCGTCTTTTAGTATCTTAACTTCATCGCCGACACTTAGAACTTTTCCAGCTTCAGACTTCGGTACAGCCCGCAGAAGGGATCCCGTCCAGAGACTTAATCGGAAATATAGTAATTCGATCTAGGATGGGCATGCGCTTACTCATTCCTCCTTCAGTAAACCGTCCAACGCCTGCCGATGTGCCTCGTCGTGTTCACGAATCATCATCAGCAATTGTTCCAAGGTTATGATCCCGATATTTTGAAATGTACCGCTGCGGTTCAGTTCATCGGACGGCAGGTTTCGGATGATTTGAATGTTATCCTTGCGGGCGCGCATGAACCCGGTCAGCGCTTCGTCAAAATTCTGGATGTTGTAGTTACGCTCCCGGGCGAGTTTGTCGCCATCAATATCCGGCAAGAAAGGTTCGGCCTCGTTGAGAAGTTTATTGATCCGCAAGCGGTAGCCTTCTTGCTCGATGTCCCGAAGATGGCAGACGTGCTCAAGGAATGAGAACTCTGCCTTAGCGGGTTTCCGCCGCAATTCGCCTTCGGTAAGACTCGCTGTTAGCGATCTTATGAATTCCGGGGTGTCGCCGAGGAATTCCAGAAGGTCTTCAAAGTCCTGCGGAGTCATTTGGTTCTCCTCTTAGTAGTCGTTGCGTTCACTAGCTAATCATCGTTACTTCCCCGCCTATGAAGTGAGAGTTGTCGTAGTTGCGGCGTCTCTTCCGGTAATTCGCAAGTAGAGTTCAGGATCTGTTGCGCCTTCCGTGTTGATAACAAGTACGCGAGACCGACCACTGACGCCACTCGCCTCGCGTACGGCCTGGAGTCTTTCGTCTTCAAGTAAGGCAACGAGCGCCGCGACACCGCAGGCGCCGGACGCTCCCGCGACGATAACGGGATCGTGATTGACGGGATGCGCAAGCGCTCGCATGGCTTTCGCACTTTGCACATTGTCTATGGAAACGAAAGCGTCAACCCCAGCAGCAATAGTGGGCCAGGCGAGAGGCGAGACCTCGCCGCATCGCAAGCCTGCCATGATTGTGTCGAACGGGCCGCGCACAATGACAGGGTTTCCCGCGCGAGCAGAATCCAGAAGGCAGGTAGCCGTCACGGCTTCGCACGCGATGATGAACGGGCGGGCTGCGCCATAACGGTGGCACAACCAACTCGCGACAGCGCACGCCAGCCCGCCGACGCCAGCCTGGACAAACACCAGATCGGGTGGCGGTTCAGGCGACCACTGACTCTCCGCTTCCATAACGAGTCTGGTATAACCCGCCATGATCCAGCGTGGGATCTCTTCATAACCCGGCCACGAAGTATCAGAGACAATTGTCCAACGGTTGCTCCTGGTGTCGCACGCGAGGACGCGAACTGCATCATCGTAGGCACCATCTACCATCACGACCTGAGCGCCTTCTCGTTCAATCGCCTCCACGCGCGCGTTGACGGCGTCGGCAGGCACGTAAATCTTTGCGTCGAATCCATTCTCCCTAGCTGCGCGGGCGACAGCGCGACCGTGATTTCCTTCCGTGGCGCAGACGAGCACGGAGCCTTTATTGATATGACCTTTCCTCATCAGGCGGTCGATCGCATATGACACCCCCAGAATCTTGAATGAGTTCAGTCCAAAGCGCTCCGACTCATCTTTGACAAGGATGTCTCGAACTCCCGCTTCAGACGCGAGTCCTGGCAGATGCCACAGGGGAGTTGGCTGCGCGTGGAAAAACGCATTAACTTGCCTGTACTCCTCAGCGTCAAACAGGCCAGGATTCGCCGGGCCGGAGCGTGCGGTCGGATTAAGGAAATATTGGCTCACAAAGAAGAAGTGATCATACTTGCCGACAGCGGCTTCACCACTGTCGCTACAGCTTAGCCGGTGTGGCAGAAGTAGTTCGGGGCAACTGCCCTGGCAAACTTGCCAGCGCGTATGCAAGCACGGCTACCGCTGCTGAGTTTTCCCTAAGCTCGCGAGGATCTACTTTGTCGAGTGTATCCGCAGCCGTGTGATGATAGTTGAAATAGGTTCGTGTATCTTGCCATAGTCCGAAGGCGGGCACGCCAGCATTCGCGAGCGGCACGATGTCTATTACTCGGCATTCGGTAATTCTCATGAGGCCTGCCCCGGAGCTTTGAAGAAGAGAGGAGACTTGAGACAGAAGCGGCAATATTGCGGGATCGCCAGTGACGTCAAAACCGAGAGGGTGGCCTGCTCCGTGGTCGCTCTCGATCGCAGCGAAGTGATTCTCAATATCCGCAACGTGATTCTTAGCGTAAGTCTTTGCGCCAACTTGACCGTTTTCCTCATTCATCCATGCAATCACGCGAATGGTGCGTTTTGGTTGCAGCTTCAATTGCCTAAGCAACTGCACCGTCTCCAAAGCCATAACGACACCTGCTGCATCGTCAAGTGCACCTGTCCCAAGATCCCACGAATCCAAGTGGCCCGAGACTATCACGATCTGCTCCGGGTGCTCGCTTCCTTTAAGATCCCCGATCACGTTATAGCTCACCACATCTGGTAAGGTTTCTGGCGTGAGTTTAAGATGTAAACGTAACTTCCCTTGAGATGACAATCGAGCAATTAGGTCAGCATCCTCCGCTGCGACTGCTGCAGCCGGAATTTTTCGCGACCCTTCGGCGTAGAAAGTTAAACCTGTATGTGGCAAACGATAGTCTGCTCCTCCAACAGAGCGAATGAGCACCGCCACCGCTCCCAGACCCGCTGCAGCACTAGGTCCTGTACGTCGGTAGATAGCGGCTTGACTATAAGCTTCGATCCCAGCACCTTGCGATGCCATTTGCTTGTCGAAGGGCACGTTGAAAAGCACGATCCTGCCTTTCACTTTTTCAGTCCCGAGCGCTTGCAGTTGCTCCAGACTACTCACGACGATCAATTCGGCAGTGAGGCCTTCCTGGGTTGTCGCGGAGCTTGCCCCCAGCGCAGTTAACACAATTCGTTGAGTTGTATTCGGAATTTGCCCGGGATACTCGACGAGCTCTGCTGTCTCTTCGCCTCGCACCCAATGCGGTACTAAGAGCTTTTCGAGCTGAACTTCCATTCCGAGCCGGCGCATTTCCTCGGCAACATATTCAACTGCACGGTCAGCCTGTGGCGAACCGCTCAGTCGGGGACCGATGTTATCGCTAAGGTGCGCTAATACCCGATAGCCATATTCACTCTCGAGCCCGGCTTGATGAATCCTTCGCAATTCCGCCAATGTCTTGGCAGAAAACGGTTCTGGCGGTTGTTTAGCTTGTTGCAGCATTGCAAGCGGAAGTTGAGAATATGAACACGCAGCTACGATTGTGATACTAAGCGCAATGTTTCGAATTCCGATCGAGGAAAACGGTTTTGCTAACTTCATGTTGTAGCTAGATTTAATAAGTTTTGTCCGTGAATACTCATCTCCAACAAATGGATATCTCTATACGCAAAAGCTGAAGGCGAGATTTGCAAGTGCCTCTCGGCACGCTAACACCTCGTCGACTCTCACATACTCTTCTAACCCGTGATATCCCTCGCCACCAGGTCCGAAGATTACGGAAGGTATGCCCGCACGTCCCAAAACAGCCGCATCTGTCCAATAAGTCATCCCGGCCCTTTTTGATTTATGCCCAACATTCTCGATTGCCGATTCCAGCATTCCCGGGAGCGAGTGTTCATACGGCGTCTCGTATGGAGGTCGTTCAAACATCAGTCGCCCAGAGGCTTCGAACTCTGGATCTTCCTCGCGCAACGTTGACAGAATTCCCTCTACTTCATTTAGAGCGGTCTGCCCACTTTCGCCGCTAATAGTCCGCCGCTCTATCTGAAGCGAGCACCGATCGGGATATGTACTAAGTTCACGCCCTCCGCGGATCAGCGAGGCATGAAGCGAGGCAGTTCCCAAAATTGCGTGAGGGGTTCGCGATTGCAATCGGCGATCGTGGCCCTCCAGAAGATGCAGAACACGGCCCATTCGCAGAATTGCGTCTCTGCCCTCCAAGGGTCGACTTCCGTGCGCGGCCCGCCCCTCCGTTGTGATCTCCACCCATGAGAAACCTTTATGGCCAACAGCGACTACCAGGTCCGTTGGCTCTGTCACGACGGCGGCATCCGCGTGCCAGTTCTTGACCAAAGCCTCTGCACCTATGCTGGCGTATTCTTCATCGACCACTGCAGCCACAATCAACCGCCCGGCCTTCAGTCCGCCTGAGTTTGCGACGGAGCGTGCTGCCTCGATCATTGCCGCCACGCCGCCTTTCATGTCTCCTGATCCTCGCCCGTAGAGTCTTCCGTCGCGCTCGACCGGATCGAACGGGGCATCCATCCTTTCGACGCCCACTGTGTCAAGGTGTCCGCAAAACATTAACGAGCGTCCAGTCGCACGGCCCTCTAAAACACCGACGACGTTGGGGCGACCTGGCGCGACTTCCGTAACTTCCACTTCCATTCCGATGGAGCGCATCTCGGCTGCGACAAAACGGGCGATCTCTTTCTCGCCTGCGCCACCTGGAACAAGTGATGGATTTACGGAATCAATGGCTACAAGATCCCGCAGCAGTTTCATGGTAGTTTCAGACATGACTTCGTCACTCCTTACTCGGCGAAATCCATTACGAGGCCAATTCCTTGGCTCACGGCGCGCTCATAGACAATCGCTGAAGCTGCCACGTCTTGCAGCGCCGTTCCTGTCGAGTCGAAGATGATGATCTCATCAGCGGAGGTGCGGCCTGGCTTTTTGCCGGCGATTACCTCGCCAAGTTCTGCATGTACGTCTCCGCTAGTCATCAAGCCTTTTTTCAGAGCGTGATGGAGGTCGCCAATAGTCGCGCACTGTTCCAGCGAATCAACCACGACCCTATTCACTTGCAACAGCTTTGGGTCAAGCTCCTGCTTTTCCTCATTATCAGCTCCCACAGCAGCGATGAATGTTCCCGGAGCCACATCTTCTCGCTTCAAGAAGTATTGTTTTGATGGCGTGCAGGTAACACAGATATCGCTCTGCTTGACGGCATTTGCCAAATCATTCACGGCTTTCACTTCGATTCGTAGCTCGTCTGAAAGTTCATCTGCAAACCGCTTGGCTTGCGCATCATCGTTGTCAAAGGCGTACACCCGTTTGAGTTCCCGCACCCTGGCAATCGCTTTCAGTGATATACGACCTTGATTGCCACAACCACAGACGGCTGCTACGGTGGAATCAGCTCGAGCAAGGTACTTCGTTGCCACAGCCGTCGCCGCTCCGGTTCGTACGATGGTGATTTCAATCGAATCCATGAGTGCTAACGGATAGCCGTTCTCTCCATCACAGAGCACAATGATTCCCTGGATGAGAGGTAACCCAAAACGCTTCATGTTGTTAGGAAAGTTGGCATTGGCCTTGGCAGCAAAATATGTTCTGCCAAGATCCATCAATGCGGCTTTGATATGAAAGCCGCCGTCTCGCGCGTGCACGCCCAAGATTCCTGGCGGCAAGATCTTGCCTTCTGCATGTAACTTAAAGGCCTGCTCGACGGCTGCGATACACTCTTCAATGCTCAGTAGCGCGGCGACGTCCTTACGCTTTAGCAACATCGTTCCTTCCGGTTTCATGAATCGCCTCCTAAGTAACGCTACGGAGCAAGTGATCGAGCTTTGATTCGGGCTCGACTTCGACAGGATCATGTTAATAAGAGTCTTTTTGTTTGAATCGTCGACATCTTCCGTGCGCCTAACTCAAACCTTTAGCAGCATTCTGATAAGCCCGATGATTCCGCCTGCCAAGACAACCCACAACACGTCTGCCTTAAAGCGGTAAAGTGCGATGAAGGCCGCGACACTTATGCCGGCGGCAATCCAATCCACCCCGCCTGCAAGTCCGCGCGACCAGATGACCGCCGCGCCAAAGACGAGCGCGAGGTTCAAAACGACGCCTACGACCGCAGCCGTCACGCCGGAGAGCGCGCCGGTCAGGTTTCGATTCCCCCGCAGTATTTCAATGTACGGTGCTCCGAGGAAGATAAAGAAAAAGGAGGGCAGAAAGGTGACGTAGGTAGTTATGAGCGCCCCTGTCACGGCGCTCCAGGTCTGGCTCATGCCCTCGGGGTGATTCCAACCGGCCATGAAGCCGACGAACTGCAAGACCATAATGAGAGGCCCCGGGGTGGTTTCGGCGAGCGCCAATCCGTCCACGGCCTGCGCATGCGCGATCCATCTGTAAGACTCAACCGCAGCTTGCGTGACATAAGCGAGCACGCTGTAAGCTCCACCGAATGTGACCAGCGCGGCGAAGGTGAAGAAACGATATTCCTGGACATGAAGACTGCCCCACCCACGCCATGCGACCAGCACTGAAAGCGGTAATATCCAAAGTGCCAAGCCGATAACGAGTGTTCGTACGGCACGAGCGCGCGACGGAAGCGTGTGAGGAGCAGCGGCGGCATGGTCATCTATCACCGGATGCTCCGTGGCGCCGTCCTCCGCTTCGCCTGCCTCTTTGTTCTTTGGACCGGCGGCGCTGAAAACCTCTGGCCAAGCCCGTGCGCCGATTAGTCCCGTGATGCCGGCGGCCAGCACAATAAGTGGAAACGGCACGCGAAGAAAGTAGATGCAGAAGAAGGCAAGGGCGGCGATGATGAAGTGCGCGCGTCGCTTGAGCGCGCGGCCGCCGATTTTCAACACCGCCTCGACAACGATAGCCACAACGACCGGTTTGAATCCGGAGAGCACACTGGCGATGGCCGGGATGTTGCCGTAAGCCGCATAGATGTAGGAGAGGCCGAGTAAGATAAAAATCGAAGGGATCACGAAGAAGGCGCCAGCGACAATTCCGCCCCACACGCGGTGCAGCAGCCAGCCCACGTGAATGGCGAGTTGCTGTGCCTCGGGGCCTGGTAGCAGCATGCAATAGTTGAGTGCGTGCAGGAATCGCTCTTCGCTGATCCAGCGGCGGCGCTCAACTAGTTCACGGTGCATGATCGCGATCTGTCCGGCGGGACCACCGAAAGAGATGAACCCAAGCTTGACCCAGAAGCGAAACGCCTCCCCGAAGGGAACACTTCGCCGGGTCAACCGAACATGGTCCACGCTTCGCAGGCTGGCTGTCGCGCTTGCCTTCGCGGTGATAAAGGGCTTGTCTGCTGCCATCCTGTTTTTCTTCCCTGAGTGTGACGACTGGCCAACCTTAACGCTACGTTTACTCTGTGCGGTTCCAATTGTGTTTCTCATTCTTGACGAAGCGGCACCATGAATAGAGCGCGTCGTAAATATTCATCCCGGCATTTAGCATTTCGTGATCGTCTCTGAAGTTGTAGGACAACCCGATGGAGATGGCGAGCAGCCCGGCGGCTTGCGGCGCTAGATCGAGCCTATCCGTATCCGCCCCGCGCACGATAACGGCTAACTCTTGAAGGGCCGGGTCGGTTAGGTTGTATTTCGCTAAGAAGGCATCAAAACTACATAACTCTCCTTCGTGAGATAGCTCGACGCCGGGAATATCAAAGGGTATCGCGTCTGATTCGGAAGCGACTTTGAGCACTGCGTCCGGCGGGGCAAACAGAAAGTCGGCCTCCCTGTCAATGAATCGATTGATTAGCCACGGGCAAGCGATTCGATCAATTTTGGGTCTTTCGCGTGTGATCCACTTCATCGCGGCCTCCAACCTCCGTGTACGGGACAGCTCAAACTGCGATCAGTCCTGCAGATTTGATTTGGCGATGCCACTTGAGATCTTGACACAGATCTTGGGCACCCAGGGCGAAGAAGCACCCAACAAGTTTTGTTACCGAAGTGCCTGATACCACCACTGACGGAGATATATAGCGATAAGACCCCACGAGGTCTTGGAAAATCGAGGACTTTTGTACCAGATTTACTTTTTTCGACTCGCGGCTCGAAATTCGGTGGGAGTTAAACCCGTGTGGAGTTTGAAGGCGTGAGTAAAATGGCTTTGGTCATAGAATCCGGCGGCGGCGGCGATCTCCGCCATTGAGTCGAGGGAGTGGGCCATTCTCTCTGAGGCATATTCCAGGCGTAGTCCTCGCAGATAGTCACCGACCGTGCAGCGATAATGCTTGCGGAACATCCGGGATAGATAAGCAGGATTCATCCCAACGGATGCAGCAACATTGAAGAGACTTATTCGTTCTCTGAAACGTTCGTTAACGAGTTCTCTCGCTTCACGAAGCCAGCGTGGTGGCCGCGGTGATACCACTTCCGCTCTGTGGCGTGCAGCCGCACCAATCATTTCAAGAACTAGCCCTTCGATTGACACCGCAGAAGCAGTGTCCCTGATCCGGAACTCCTTGTAGAGACGCATGGCTATTCCCCCTAGCGCTCCATCCTTGAGGTGGACAACGTCTCCGAGAAGGGCCGAAGCACTTCGGGTCATTTCCAGACCCAGCGGCTTTACTTCAATCAGAAGACACTTTGCGCCCGCAGGGCTGTATTGATTGGAGTGAAACTCTCCAGCAGGCTTGATGATTGGGCTGAAAGGCGTGCATTCATAAGCAGAATTCCCGACGGTCTCGATGCAGGCACCTTTGAGTACGAAGGAAATACTTACGCAATCATGGGCATGCCGCGGCAGCGCTCTACTCGGCGCGTAACTCGCCTCCGTCAGAGCAAACGGCCCAACATCGAATCGTTTGATCTGTTCACCTAGCGTAACCGGGCTATAACTGGGTTTCATAATCTGCTCACGATGCGCCAATCTTAACAACAGATCAATTAAACAGAAAGACTCTCCACAGTGAGTGAGTGGTCCGCGCGCTCACGCGCGCTCTAATTCAATAAGACCTAGCGACGGCGCGAAATGTAGAAAGTCATCTTATGTCCGCCGCAACGTGTAAGTTATGACCGACTGATTTCACTTTATGACCCACGAAATTCACTTTATGCCCGAACCCATAGAAACTTCCCATCACCTGGGCGCAGGATTGTTCTTGAAGAGCTCGACGAGGAACCATGCTCACGTCGCATCCCGACTGTCCACTTCTCGTGGCACGGGCGAATTCCTGCCGAGCGATTGATGTGATCGGACTTGATGATAGTAGGGAAAATAGTCTCGCAGTATTCGCCGCAGCTGTTTTTCGCTAAACACAATCACCAGCTCCAAACACTCTCGGCGAATACTTGCGAGAGTATTTTCCCTGCTATAGCTGGGATCGAAGTCACGAAGCGCCTCAGAGGTGGCCTGGTAGTGAATCGATCGGTATGGATCCAGCCGTGGTTACAAGTTTCGTTGTTGCTGTTTGCGATAATTTGAAAGGGCTTTGCTTGGTCCTTCTAGCGATTGGTTATTTGTTTCCCGGCCTCAACAGGCGTTCGCCTCGGGCGTTAGAAGATACGGCAACTGAGCAACTGACGTTCCTTCGTTTCTCGTCGGCGCTGGTTGGAAGACGGGCTTTGATTAGCTCTTCGGTCCTTGGAATGAGCTGTTTTGGTTACCTTATCGTGGGGGTTTTTGTAATGCAAAAGTGGGGTGACCAATATCAGTCCATCGTATTTTTGGCGCGTCTGTAAGTCTATTAGATGCAATAACTTGCGTAGGAGTGCTCAGTTGCTGAGCCAAGCGGGCCGCAAGTCCTTTATTATCAGCAGCTTACAGCCATAGTTGGACCATCAAATCAGTGAGAAATCTGATGCAGACGTGGTCATCTTAAACGATCTTTGCCCGCTTGCGCCAGCAACAGGGCATTCGCCTAGAGGACTCGAGCAGCAAGCGCATTGTTAGACGATCTAACAAGCAATCTCGCTGCGTCCAAACTTTTTGACAAAGAGCAGAAACCAGAAAAAAGCAAGCGCTCAAAGAAGCACTCTAATTAGGGTGCGATCACATACCGACCCGTTCCCATCCTGGCAGTTTTGGATCTTAGGCAATTCGAATTCTGTTCACTGTCGCACCACTACCTCAAGTCCAGCACAATCGTAAGATCACCGCAAATCGTTATTTCAAGAAAATCAAATACGGCAGTCGTTCACCTTATTATCCGGATGCTCTGGCTCCTCAGCCAGTGCCATTACCGGAGGAGTGGATGTTTTGCGTCGTCTTCGATTACGGCGATCGCGATCTCCGCAGGCCGACGATTGACGATGACAGCAACGTCGTTTGGCCGAGCCGCCTCGACTCTTTCTCCAGTTACCGCGCCGGCTTTGAAGTTAGAACGCACCGTCTCTGCCGCCGCGTGCTGATGTTCCATGAGTTTGCCGAGCTGGGAGATGCTCCGTGCCTGGTTCGCTCAACTGACTTTAAATACGAGGAAGGGACTGTTGCGTCGTTTCTCTCGTCCGTTAATCAAACCGGGTACGTCCGCAATCCGCTGGACCAAACCTATGAGCTCAAAGATTCGCTGACAGGAGCAATCCTCAGCCCGAAACCCACGCCTCCGCTTGAATTTGCCTACACCGAAGTGAAGATAGACGAAACCATTCACTTCGTTGATCAAGCCAGTGTTGAAAATCTGCCTGGTGGTATTGATGGCAGTCATTACCAGTGGGTTGATCTGGACGGCGAAGGGCTGCCCGGAATTTTGACCGAGCAGGCCGGCGCCTGGTTTTACAAGCGCAATGTCAGCAATCTGCTTGGCAATGGAAACGGCTAGGGTGGGAAGGCGACGTTCGAGGCACTGGAGTTGGTCGGCACAAAGCCTTCGCTCGCGGATCTGGGACGCGGTCAACAGTTGATGGATCTCGCGGGCAATGGTCAATTGTGTTTGGTGCAATTCGGCCCGTCGTTGCCGGGCTACTACGAGCGCGATCAAGACGGGGTGTGGGACCCAGTCACTCCGTTTGCGCTCTCCCCGAATATTGACTGGAAAAATCCGAATCTCAAAACGGTTGATCTGAACGGGGACGGGCACGCGGACATACTGATCACTGAGGACGAAGTCTTCGCCTGGTATCCGTCGCGCGCGAAGGACGGCTTTGGACCATCCGGGACTGTGCGGAAAGCCATTGATGAAGAGAAAGGTCCGGCGCTCGTCTTTGCCGATCGCACGCAGTCAATCTATCTGGCGGACCTTTCCGGTGACGGGCTGTCTGACATCGTCAGAATACGAAACGGCGAGGTCTGTTACTGGCCGAATCTTGGCTATGCGCGTTTTGGCGCGAAGATAACAATGGATGGCGCTCCCGTGTTTGATCGGCCGGAGCAATTTGATCACAAACGCATCCGGTTGGCCGACATCGATGGCTCCGGCACGACTGACATCATCTACCTCGGGCGGGGCAAAGTCAGTCTTTACTTTAACCAGGCCGGAAACAGTTGGAGCCCACCTCATGAGTTGTCCGAGTTTCCTGCAACCGACAATCTTGCTTCGGTAACGGTCGTTGATCTACTCGGCAACGGGAGGGCCTGTTTGGTCTGGTCTTCGCCGCTGCCCGCCGATCAACTAAACAAGACCCCGCGGCCGATGCGCTACATCGACTTGATAGGGGGCAGAAACCACACCTGTTGATCTCCAGCAATAACAATCTCGGCGCCGAGACGCGCGTGCAGTATGCGGCTTCGACCAAGTTCTATTTACAGGACCGTGCGGCGGGCCGGCCGTGGATCACCAGGCTGCCTTTTCCCGTTCACGTCGTCGAGAAAGTGACCGTCACGGACAAATGGCGGCAGACGTTATTCTCCACCAGTTATTCGTACCATCACGGCTACTTTGATGGACCGGAGCGCGAGTTTCGTGGCTTTGGCCGGGTCGAACAGATTGACGTGGAAGACTACGGCGTCTTTGCGTCGGGGAACACTGCGAGTCCTTATATAACGCAGGACCAGACGCTCTACCAGCCACCTGTCAAAACGGTGACGTGGTAACACACCGGCGCGATGCGCGATCGCCGGCGCATCCTTTCGCAAATCGCCGCTGACGTTCCGCCGGGCCCGCCGCCGATGATAATCACATCGTAAATCTTTTCTTGGGACACTGATCACGCTCCGTTTGCCAGCAGCGCATCGAGGCGCGCGCTGTAATCGGCGGGCAGTTCATTGCCGAAATAACGCACTATGCCGTTGCGATCGAGAAAGATAATGGTGGGAGTGCCTGCGACCTTATAGCGGCGTGTCATGCTCGCGTGAGGATCGCGCACGACCCTGTACTGGATGCCAAAGTCCTTAACGCCGCCTTCGGTGCGCGCTGGGCTGTCTTGAATGTTGATGCCGACCACGCGGACACCCTTTGGTTCGTATTTCGCCGCCACTGCGTTGAAGTGCGGCGCTTCTTCTTTGCATGTCGGACACCACGCCGTCCAGAAGATGAGTACCGCCGGTCGACCGTGCAAGTCGGCAAGCTTCAACTGCGCGCCGTCAAGCCCTGCTAGCTCAAAATCCGGCGCAGTGTCGCCCACCGCTGTGCCGATCTTATTCGACGTGGCATTGTTCGAGGCCACCTGTCCGGCAGACGGCCCCATTGAAGTGTTGGGCGAACAACCAGCGAGAACCGCTCCCGCCAACAGCAGGGCCCCTACCAGGACTAGCATTTTCGATTTGCTCATCAGACTTGTTCCTTCCTAATTCTTCTCTCTTTGTGAGCGCGAGAGCCCTACGAGCTTTGAATCGGTGACAACCATGAATCGGGGCCGTCGCGGGTGCGAGGCTGCGAGCATCTTCTCTTCTAGCGACAGATGAGACATGCCGGCGCAAAGGCAGGCCGGCTTCGATGACGGCGAGATCGGGGAAATCGTTGTGACGGTCGCGCAGAACATCTTCACCAACTCTGACCGGGTTACCGTCTGGATGAACCGGTTGTAACCTTGGCATTCTTTTCCCTTCCTGTCTTGTTCATGAACCCTTGTACGAGCAGTGCGCTTTGACGCTCAGATGAATCTTTGCCCGGCTTGCAGCAGCAGATACTCCGCGATGACGATCATCACTATACCGAATGCTTTCTTCATTCTCACCATCCACTGACCGGAGCGCGGCATCGCCGCCAACGCGCCGCTGAAGGTACCCAAAACGATCATCAGCGCCCCCATGCCGAAGGCGAAGACGAACAGCACCGAAGTGCCGAAAACGACGTTACCTTTCGTGCCCACATAGGTGAGCGCCGCGCCGAGGGCCGGCGCCGTACACGGGCCGACAACCAGACCGGAAGCCGCGCCAACCAGCACCGCGGACAGGTAGCCTTTGCCCTTCCGTTCCGGGTTCCAGCCCGTCAGAAATTGAGGCATTGGGATTTGAAAGACATCGAGCATCGAGAGCGCCAGCACGAGGATGACGTTGCCAATTACGAGGTAGGTCCAGGGGCTTGACGCCCAGATTCCGAAGAGCGTGCCGGTCAAGCTGGCGAACGCGCCCAATGCTGCGTAAACCAGGCTCATCCCTGTGACGAACAGCAGCGAAAGCGCAAGGCCGCGGAGGCTAAGGCGGCCCCTTTGCCCACTATCCCGCGTCGCTGTTTGCCCGCCGATGAAACTGAGTTGAATCGGAATTATCGGATAAACACATGGCGTGAAACTGATAAGCATTCCCGCAACGAACGCCGCCGGATAGGCCAATAGGGAAGTCGCGGAAAGATACTCTTGAAGATTGCCTGTTAATCCGTTCATGGTTGTCCTGAGTGTGAATGCTCTCGCCGGCGATTTGAAGGGAACGCGCCTTTGGCCACGTCTCGCCCCATTAAACCCGTGGCCTGCCCCGGCGCGTTCCCACTCGCTGGAGCTAGAGTCCCCGCATCTCCACTCCAGCTCCGGAAATTTAGCTTTTCGCAAGCGCGTCATCGAACGCCTTGATGTAAGCGTTACGGTCAAAGTTCATCGCGGTCTGGAAGCGCACCTTTTTGCCGTTGAAGACGGCCACCGTCGAGGTCTTTTTCTGGTTCTCGCGGAGGAACTTCGTGAGGCCGTACTTTTTAGCCGTCTTCGTCGCTTTGGCGAGTGTCTCCTCGTTAGAAACGTCGAGCACGACGAACTCCAGACGGTCGCTGTACTGCTGCATCAGCTCCATCATGGTCGGGTCAAGCTTCTGACAGGCCGAGCACCACTCGGCCTTGATTATTGCGACCACCGGCTTCTTGCCTTTGGCTGCCACCGGCACGGCCATCATCGCGCCGAGCGCGAGGAAAGCGAAAAGTGTTCCCACACGACGGAGGGTTCTGTTTGTTTGCATGTCAGCTATCTCCTTTATGCTTCTTTGCGTTTTGAAGTTTCAGTCCAATGTCCCAACGTCCTTTTGAATTGAACGTGAGTCGTTACGTAAATCCTGCATTAGCGCGATGCCGCGCTTCAGTGAATCGGGGTACATTCGGGCGGCCCGTTCATGCCGGTTGCGGCGGCGGGTCCTCTGCCTGTACCGCTCCCAGGTGCGCTTCGAGCAGGGCCGCGAGCGAGAATGCTCGCTGCTTGCCCCAACCACGCGCTCCACGGCCTTCCTTGCAACGAAGAGCAGGAACGTCGGCACCCCACGCACGGCGTGCGCAGCGGCCAGTTCCCGGCTCTCATCAATGTTAACCTTGACGACTTCGGCGCACCCGGCGAAGCGCTTGGCCAGCCGTTCTATAACTGGCTCCATCGCCTTACAGGGCCCGCACCATGTTCCGTAAAAGTCCGCCAGGACGGGCCATTCACCATTGACAAGGTCCCCAAACTCCGCAGTCGTCACTTCTCTCACCTGTTTATTCACCATCTTTCCGTCCTCTCAACATTCTCCAAGCGGGAGCCGCAAACGTGACTTCATTCTCGCGGTGCCGTGCTGGCCGTCTGTCTGCGCTATCCTGAAAAGCCGACTTTCCGCCCCGTTATTCCCTTCGACCAGGTTTTTCGGGATGAGAAATCTGCGTCACCCCAAACCATCTGGGAGAATGCCTCTTTCCGCCACTACAGTTCAGTAAAGCTGCTTACACTCCTCTCGGGCGATGTGCATCTTCGTCACAGCGCCGGCTCTTGACCCGCCTTCGGACCTTTTTGACTGTTGAGACGACCCCGAAGACCAACATCGCCACGACGGCTCCGTAGACCCAGAGAGGGACATTCCGCCCCGCGACGATCAGATAGAGATAGGCCGACGCGAAGCAAAGTCCGGCGGAGAGCGTGGGCAGAGCAATAGATTTGCTCCGATGATAGTTCCGCACCAGCCAGGCAACCGACGCACTGAAGAGCGGGATCGCACCGACGTAAATCGCACCGAAGATGATCGGATTGACGTTGTACTGTTGCCCCAGGTTGAGGAACCAATCTTTCACCAGCGACCAATCCATGTCATGCGCTCCCGCGATAGCCGTCCAGGTTAAGCTTTCTCCCCTTTGACTCGGGCAGTATGGCTCGCTTCCGTCTCAGTTGTCGGTAAGGCCTCTTACAATCGTTACGGTTGTTTTTGTAACCCTGCATACTGAAGAACAGTGACCATGGGGGCTAAACTTTGTCGAGTCGCTCGGAGGAGATTGAGCGTGGCGCACGGATCGGCTTTCAACAAAGGAAATTCATATGAGTGCAAACGGAAAGATGCCGACCTTACGAATCTATATCGCCCGACACTGCTGGTCGTGTGAGGAGACGGTCCGGCTTGCCGCTGAGATCAGAAAGAGGTTTGCGAATCTGCATCTCGAAGTGATCGATCTGGACGAGGAGGGCAGCAGGAATCTCGATGACGTCTTTTCGGTTCCGACTTACGTGCTCGACGGTCACACGTTCTCGCTGGGCAACCCCGCGCCCGAGCAGCTCTTCAGCAAACTCTCGGAGGCTCTGGCTTGAAATGCCGGCGTGGATAAAGCTGGCTTCAAGGCGGATAATGGCTCTCAGGAGGAAGAGAAGGTGACAGGCCGACTATCTAAGCTCACGCGGCGGTTGATGGGCGGGCCGATGGGTGCCGCGGTTCAGCCTGCCGCCGACGAAACGGAGGTACTGGAAGAGAGCGCACTACGCGCCAAGATCGGTTACCTCTCGGCCATGGAACTGTTCCGTGATTTCACGCCCGATGAGATGCAGGAAATCGACCGCGCCACCAGAATGCAGACGTGCACCGCGGGACGGGTTTTCTATTCGCCTGAGGAAACAGGCGAAGTGCTATTTATCCTTAAGAAAGGTGTGGTGCAGATCTATCGAATGTCGCCCGAAGGTCGCAAACTCGTCATTGCGCAACTCCCGCCTTACTCTTTCTTTGGTGAGATGAGCTGCATCGGACAGGGCATGTACGATACTTTCGCCGAAGCCACGGAAGAGTCACTCATCTGCACCATGAGCCGGTCTGACGTTGAGCGTCTGCTGCTTTCGAAACCTAAGGTTGCGCTGCGCATTCTGGAAGCGGTCGGTAGACGCGTGGTTGACGCCGAGCGACAGTTGGAGGAGTTAGCATTCAAAGGACTCATCCCGCGCATTGCAGCATTGCTGCTGCGAGAGGCCGACGGTGACGAAGTTCATGGACTTTCTCACCAGGACATCGCTGAAAGGTTAGGAGTGTACCGCGAGACCGCTACGAGTGCGCTCAATGAGCTAAAAACTGCTGGCATTATTGAAATCGGAAGGAAGCGGATCACAATAACCGATCGCCAGCGACTGGAGCGCGCTGCCAGTGAATAACGTGCGCGATGAGTTCTTAACATGTTAGTTCCGGCCTTCTGGGAATTGTTTTCGGGTGAAGCCCCCTGCAGCCGACGAATCGCTGCGCTTTGGCCGCGTCGCGATTCTCTTTACGGACTTGCGCGGTTCAACTGCAATGTATGTCCAGGGTTATGAGTAAATACGATCTCGTCGTGGTAGGCGGTGGCTCTGCCGGACTGGTAGTTGCCGGTGGCGCGGCGCAGCTTGGGGCGCGGGTGGCACTCGTTGAAAGGAAAGCGCTGGGTGGCGACTGCCTTTACACCGGTTGTGTTCCCTCAAAGACGTTTATTCGTTCAGCTCGATTCGCAGCGGATGTCCACCGGGCAAGAGATTTTGGCTTTGCGCCCACGTCTCTTGCGTTCAAAGATGGCGCCTTCGCCTCGATCACTGATCGGGTCGCGCGCGTCATTGAAACTGTCGGTGAGCACGACAAACCGGAGCGGTTTGAGGCCTGGGGCGTTGAAGTGATCTTTGCCACACCACGCTTTCTTTCGCCGCGCCAGTTAGAACTTACAGATCGCGATGGGGTAAAGCGAACACTCAGCGCCAAACGCTTCTGCATCTCTACAGGCTCGCGTCCTGATGTTCCTCCCGTAGAAGGGTTGAAAGAGACTGGCTTCATTACCAATGAAGAGGTTTTCCAGCTCAAGAAACTGCCGGAAACACTCATTGTTCTGGGTGGCGGTCCGATCGGGCTGGAACTGGGCCAATCGTTTGCCCGTTTCGGGAGCGAGGTCACGGTCGTTGAGATGGACAAGCGCGTGCTTGCGAAAGAGGACGAAGAAGTCTCAGCGACCGTCGAAGAGATAATGCACGCCGAAGGTCTGAAACTTCTTCTCAATCACAAGGCCGTGCGGACCGCCGCGGCGAACGGTCGAAAGATCTTGACCGTCGAACAAAACGGTCGGAGGCAGGAGGTACAGGCTGAGGAAATCCTCGTGGCCACCGGACGCCGGGCCAACACCGAAGGCTTGGGTCTCGAAGCCGCTGGAGTGAAATATGACAAGCAGCGCATCGGGACGGACGAATACCTGCGCACTTCAGCGCGCCATATTTTCGCTGCCGGCGACGTGACTGGCCATTTCCCGTTCACTCATATGGCTGCTTATGAAGCATCTGTCGTCATTCGCAACGCACTGTTCTTCTGGCCGCTGTTGCAGAAAACTGATTTTCGTGTCGTGCCCTGGACCACATTTACGGACCCTGAAGTCGCGCGTGTTGGATTGACTGAAAGCGAGGCGAAGAAGAAGTTCGGTGAAGCCAACGTGCACGTCTATCGCACCGACTTTGCCGATAACGACCGCGCGCAGGCCGAAGAGGATACGAAAGGATTTGCCAAGATCATTTGCGCCCGGCGTAAGAACGAGATCGTCGGCGCCCACATTGTCGGCGCGCACGCAGGCGAACTAATTCACGAAGTCGTCCTGGCCATGAAAAAGCGACTTTCAATCACGGCATTAGGCAGCATGATTCACGTCTATCCCACGCTGACGCAGGTTAACCAGCAGGCCGGAGTCGACGCCATACTCGAAGGCCTTTCGGCTTATAAGAAGTGGCTAACGTACTACTTCAAAGTCTGGCGATAAGATACGACATGGTTCTCGATCCGGAGTTGATCGAAAGGCGCGGTATTCTTATAGGAGGCGGTTATGCCCAGAGTCATTGTTTTCGACGTCATTGAAACCATGCTTGACACCAGCGCGCTTGAGCCACATTTCGAGCGGGTGTTTGGCGACAAACGAGTGTTGCGCGAATGGTTCTCTCAACTTCTACTTTATTCGGAAGTCGCCACCATCGCCGGTCCCTACTTCGATTTCAGCACGATTGCCGGTGCGGCATTGGACATGACCGCGGAGAGCCGTAAGGTAACGCTTTCAGCAGACGACAAAGAACAGATTTTGAAAGCTATGCTGTCACTGCCGCCGCACCCGGACGTGCCCGATGCTTTGAAACTTCTACGGGACGCCGGACTGCGACTCGTAACTCTGACAAATTCCAGTCAGCGTGCGATGGAGCAGCAATTAGAAAACGCCGGTATCGGTAAGTATTTCGAGCGAAAGTTTTCAGTGGACTCAGTTCGCAAGTACAAGCCCGCACCCGAGACCTACGGGATGTTGGCCAAAGAACTGGACGTAACAACGAGTGGCCTCCGTATGGTTGCGGCGCACGCCTGGGACATCATCGGCGCGATGCAGGCTGGCTGCGCAGCAGCATTTGTCGAGCGACCGGGAAAAGTTCTGAATTCACTCACGGACAGGCCAGACATTGTCGGTGAGGATCTGCGCAGCGTGGCGAAGGAGATCATCAGAGTTGAAATTTCCGGGAGAAGTCGCGCCGCGCATTCACGTAACACTCTCGGCCCGCATGCACTAATTGGACAAAAGAGATGATCTTATGACCTGGATCAAAGAGATCGATGTACCAGAGGCCGAGGGTTCGCTTCGCGAGGCCTATGACGAAGTAGCCTCTACGCGTGGTGAGGTAGGCAACATTCTGAAGGCTCACAGTTTGCGCCCGGAAGTGCTAACCGCTCATCTTCGGCTCTATCGCGACTTGATGTTCGGCCGCTCTGAGTTGTCGCGCGCGGAGCGCGAGATGATCGCAGTCGCGGTTTCAGTCGTCAACCATTGTCACTATTGAATCAAGCATCACGGGGAGGCTCTCCGTGCGCTCATTAAAGATGATGAATTGCTCGCCGCGCTAGAACGCGATCCCGCATCGGCGACGCTGGACGATAAGCAACGAGCACTCGTTGGTTACGCACTCAAGCTGACTCTAACCCCGGAAAGGATCAGCGAGCGCGACGTTCAGGAGTTGAGGGACGCAGGTCTTTCCGACGCGGCCATTCACGATGTAGCAGCGATCACCGCGTACTTCAACTTCGTAAATCGCATGGCCTCGGGTTTGGGAGTAGAGCTTGAGAAGAGCGCAAACAGCGGCGATGATTAGCCGCCCTGTCCTCACAGATATAGAGTAGGGCGCGCCCGTCCAAAATATTCGGCCACTGAGCGGCGCGAGATTGCTTGATCGCTGCCAAAAAAAGGGTTCCACTCTGTGGAGTCCCGCTATATCTCCACAGAGTGGATTGCGATTAGAAGCTCACGCGGAAACCGAGTTGCATCGGAATTTACCTACGTAGCTCGAATGGACTGCGATCCGAGGAGACGGTTGAGCGCAGCAGCCTTCTTAGACGATCAGCAAACCCGGCGGGCTCGCTTAATTCCTGAGCGTGCATGAATGCCGAGCGCAGTGTGGATCTTAGCTGGCGACGAGCATTGAGTTCACGCCGACAAACCGCGCAGGCCTCGATGTGCTTGATCACGGCGTGATCGGTCTCTGTTAGCAGCGCAACGTCCAGAAACGAGTCGGCTATCTCCCAGAGATCACTGCATTCTAGATCTTCCCACCTGTACATGATTACTCATCGTCAACGTCATTTCCTAATAGACGTCTTTTGAAGGAAAAATGAACTTCAGACTCTTCTTATTCAGAAAGCCTGCGCCGTCTAAGAACACCCAACTTCGCACAGTCGATCATTTCAACGCATCAAGTGCTCCGCGAATCTCTTGATTGCTTGGTCGCTCGCGGTAATTCGATTCGATCTTCGCCCAGGCGACTTTCCCTGCCTTGTCGATAACGTAAACCGCCGGATGCGGAATGCCATAAACCTTCTGTGCCTCGTAAGCGGGATCGCGCAGACCGTAAGCGTCAACGATCTTATGATCCGGGTCGGAAAGAATTGGGAAGTTCATCGCACCTTTCCCATCCGACGCGATCTTCTCAGCAAAGCTCTTGGTAACATCAGGAGGGTCCACGCTGATGGCATAGAGCTTTACATTCTGACCCTTCTTTAGCAGCGATCGTAGTTCGGCCAACTGCCGAGCACAGAACGGTCACCAATAACCGCGATAGAACACCAGCACGACGGGACTCTTGCCGCGTGCGTCGGAAAGCGTGACTTTGTTTTTGTTTTGATCTTCGAGCGTGAAGTCCGGAGCAGCGGCCCCGACTCCGATCGGCGAGCTGCGCAAAACCCCGGTCGGTGATTGTAAGTTCGCAGCCATTGAAACTGAAAGTAGAACGATTGTTTGAAAGAACGCTGTCAAAATCTTCACCATTTTCCTCCTCCTAAGAACTCAGCCGGAATGCTATCAGATAAGTCATGCCGGCAATCAAAGCGGCCACCAGCGGCGTCACTGTCCAGGCCAACGCGAAATCGCGCACCGTGCGGCGATTAAGTCGTGCAGTGTTTCTGCCAGCGATCCCAGCAATGGCGCCGGTCGAAACGTGGGTAGTTGACATCGGCAGGCCGAGCTTCGCGCCAACGCCGACCAGCAAAGCCGTCGCCAAGTTAGCCAACAGTCCTTCGCGATGATCCATGCGTACGATCCTTTCGGCAAGCACGCGCGCAACGCGTCTTCCCGCATACAAGCTGCCCGCGAACATCGCGCCCGCGACTGTCACCAGCAACAGATTCATGCTTACCTGCGTTCCGAGAACTACTGCACCGATCGCCACGAGTTTCGGCGCATCGTTCAATCCACGCGCGAAACCAACTGCGCCGCTCGAAAGCCAGTGAACCGCTTCCATGTTTAGCTTGAGATAGCCGCCCGCCGAAGCGCACTCTTGAGTGGTTCCCTTTATGATGTTGATTTGCGTTATTTGCATCACACTTGCGTCAAGCTGTTGTGCTCCAACGCAAAGGCAATCCACCGCCTCCGCGTTGCGCCTGGCAAACACTCGATTGAAGCCGGCAGAAAGGGCATAAGAGATAGCAATGCTCAGCAGGAGTGGCACCGCCAATCTTGGCACCAGAGTGCTCCACGCAATTGCGCCTGGAGCAAACAGCAAGCCCGCCCCAAGCAACGACCCGATGATGGCATGTGTAGTTGATACGGGAAGGCGCGTCACCGTAGCGATTGTCACCCAACCGACAGTGCCGCAGATCACTGCCAGCGTAAATGCCGACGTTGGCTTTGCGGAAACGATTCCGCTGGTGAAGAGCTTCATCATCCGCTCCGCGAACAGGCCAGAGACCAGCGCGCCTGCAAGCGTAGTGGCCGCGCCCCAGATTATCGCCGTGCGATAGCGCGTAACTCCGCTCCCGGCGAGTGTCGCCACTCCTTTTGAAACATCATTGGCGCCGTTGGCCGCCGCCAGCGCCATCGTAAGGACGAAGATTATCAGTAATAACAACACTTCAGATCTCCTAAGCGTTGACAGACACCGCGCCGCCGCAACTCGATCCTGAGCCGGCGGTACAGCCGAAGCAATGCGAGCCGGTCATGACGCGACGCCGAGCTAACCTTTCCGGATCGAAATCGGCAATGGTTTGCGGCAGCTCAGGCGCAACGCCCACTTCCAGCATCTGATTGAAGTCACAATCGTACAGTCTGCCCGTCCAATCCACGCTCACAAGGTTGCGGCACATCAAACCTTCGACAGTCGCAGGGTTGAACGCGGCGATGAGCTTACGCATGTATCGCTCTTCGTTTCCGCTGCGGCGCAGGTAGTCGAGGAAGCGCTTAATCGGCATGTTGGTGATCGTGTAGAGATGATTGAACGCGATGGCGTAGCGCTGTTGTAGTTCGCGCCTGAAGTCTTGCTCGATTGAGCTTTGCGGCGGCGGAAGGAATGCGCCGACCGGGTTATAAACAAGATTCAGCGTTAAGTTGCTGCCTTCTATTCCGTAGCCGACGGCGTTTAAGCGATGC
>JBPCLZ010000102.1:0-41841 GCA_051002775.1 Pyrinomonadaceae bacterium
GTACGCTTGTTGTGAGTGATTACAATGAACTGCGTGTCCAGCGACATCTGCGCGACTTTATTAGTGAATCTGCCGACGTTCGCTTCATCAAGCGGCGCGTCTACCTCGTCAAGCAAGCAGAAAGGCGCAGGTCGGTAATGAAAGATGCCCAGTACCAGCGCCAAAGCGGCCATCGCTTTTTCACCGCCAGAAAGCAGCAACACGTTTTGTAGACGCTTGCCGGGAGGCTGGGCGATAACGTCAATGCCCGACTCCAAAACGTCATCGGCTTCGATCAAACTCATCTCGCCCTTGCCGCCGCCAAACAGTTCCTGGAACAGCTCGCTAAAGTTTTTATTAATTTGTTCAAAAGCGTGACGGAAGCGTTCGCGTGAACGGCGCTTAATCTCACGCAGCGCTTCTTCGGTCGAGGCAACACTGTCCACGATGTCCTGCCGCTGCGTGGTCAGGAATAACAAGCGCGCCTCATTTTCAGCTAATTCATCGAGGGCCATCATGTTGACGCCGCCGAAGGCTTCAATGCGTGACCGCAACTCATCAACGCGCGCGTGGGCCACCTCGAGATCAAAATCAGGTTCGAGCTGTTGTTCCAGTGCCAGTTCTGCGAGTGACTGGTTCAGTTCTGCCGCGCAATTTTCCCGAACGAAGGTCAGCCGCGCCTGGGCTTCGGCACGTTGCACCTCGATGGCTGCGCGCGAATCGCGTATTTCGGCGGCGTGGCGGTTCAAATCGGAAAGTTGCGCTGCCAGAGCATCGGCCCGTTGCCGCGCGCCTTCGAGTAGCGTGGCCAGGCCGCCGATCTCCTGCTCTTCACGAGCCCGCTCTTCGGCCACATTGTTTGCTTGAAACTCCAACTCCACGATGGATGCCCGCAGACCATTGATGCGCTCGTTGATTTCAACTGATTCCAGCCGATGCCGTTCAATGCGTCCGGCAACTTCAGCGTACTCCGCTTCGATCCGCCGCAGTTCAGCAGCCGTACTGCGCCTTCGTTCCGCGGCCGCAGCGGCCGTAGCTCGTTGTTCGGCAAGTGCTTCGCTTTGGATCTCGGCAGAGCGCCGCGTCTCCGTCAGTACCGCGGTCGCGGCAGCCACAGCTCCCCCCGCCGCGAGGCGAGCTGATTCAGCCTGCTCCGCATCGGCGAGAGCGGTCGTCCGGCGTTTGTCGAGCTCAAAACGCTCCTGCTCGACGCGCGCGCTGTCGTCGGAGACCACGCGCAGGTGACGCTCGGCTCGCTCAATCTCGTGGGCCAAACCCGTCGCCTTAACGTCACGGGCCATCGCTTCGCGCTCTTCGCGGCCAATCGCTTCATTCAAAAGAAGGACGGCATCCTCGAGGCCCACCAGACGCGAGCGCGCCTGTTGGGCAGACTCTTCTGCTAACTTTGCTTCGTCGGCTAACACCTGGGCGCGCGCTTCCAACTCGCGAAGCTCGCGTTTAAAAGTCAGCAGGCCCGCGCCCTCTTCCAACGCGCGTGCGTCGCCGGCACTGACAAATTGCCCACTGGCCACCCAATCGCCATTGAGGGTCACAAACATTTCGCCGGTAGCAAGCGAACGCGCCATGGCATCGTCCAGATTGCTCGCCAGTCTCGCATTCAATTTTTCCGGAAGGGTCCGCTGAAGCACGCCCAATAACTCGCGTGGCGCTCCCAATAGATCAGAAATGCGCAGGTTCTCAGCGATGGGCTCGGTCGCGAGTGACATTGAAAGCGCCGGTCGCTCTTCAACCTGACATGCAAGTGCATTCGTTTCTTCACTGCCGCCATGCAGCCCCGCGACCAGAAAACTGGCGCGACCGCCATTGTTTTCCCTCAACCACTGTGCGGCGCGCGCGGCATCATCGGGCGTGGGAACGACAACCGACTGCAACGACGAACCAAAAACCCCTTCCACGGCGCGCTCCCACTTAGCGTCGACGTTAAGCGCATCGGCGAGCGTGCCGATAAAATGGAATTCGCGGGAAGCCTCTTCGTTGGTAAACATCAACTGCACTGCCGAAGAGTAGTATGCGCGGCGGTCATCAAGCTCTTTTAAACTTTCCAGGCGATGAGTAGTGCGCGAATGTTCATCACGCACGCGTGTCAGTTCGGCTTCGGTATCGCTGACCGCTTCGTGTCCCTGGACCACTGCGTCAACTGCGCGTTCACGCTCGCTATTGAGTTCAGCAATATGTTCCCGGGCTGCGTTGATCTCAATACTAAAAGTGTCAGCTGCCCCACGGTGCTCGGCGTGTTGCGTTGCAGCGCGTTCACCTTCGTGGGCCAGACCCTGCGCCTGCACGGCCAAACGTTCCAGCGTGCCTTCGAGCTGGCGTGCAATCTCTCGCAAGCGTTCGGCGACAGCCGTATGTTGCAGCAAATCTGCGCGCGCGCCCTCGATTTGCGCCTCCGCGCCGGCCGCCACTGCGAGCTTCCCTGCGTACGATTCCTCGGCGACGCTTAAACTGGCAGCGCTTTGATCGGCTTCGGTTCGTAATCTCGCGTCGTCGTCCTGGAGTCGCTTGCACTCCGACTCCACCAGGATCAGACGTTCAGAGAGCGCTGAAATTTCCGCAGTCACCTCGCCATTTCGCTTCTCAAGCGAAACTACCTGCTCTTCCTGATAAGCACGCTCGCGTGTTTGGCGATCACGTCGCAACACAGCTTCCGCGGCTGCAGCGCGTGCGGCTGCCAAATCATCTTCTGTTTTTCTCGCTTCCTGAGTTGCGGTCCGCGCCTCTTCTTCCTGTCTGGCGAGGTCGTCAGCGACGCTGCGTTCCAAAGCGTTGGCGTCTTCCAGCTTGGTCACAGTGTCCTCGAGCAGGGCCGTCAGCTTGCGCTCTTCGGCAACGAACACGTGTTTGAGCAGCGCACGCAACTCTTCACGAAAGACACGGTAGCGGCGTGCCTTCGCAGCCTGGCGCCGCAAGCTGTTCACCTGTCGATCGATTTCGGAAATTATGTCGGAGATGCGCGAAAGGTTTGATCGTGCAGACTCAAGCCTGGCCTCTGCGGCACGCTGGCGCACGCGAAACTTAGTGATGCCCGCCGCTTCCTCAATGATCGTCCGGCGGTCCATCGGTTTGGCAGAAAGTATCTGGCCGATTCTTCCCTGCTCGATGATTGCGTAATGACCACCGGCGAGTCCCGTTCCTGAGAAAAGATCCTGAATGTCGCGCAGCCGGCAAAGTTTGTCGTTGAGTAGATACTCGCTTTCACCGGACCGATAAAGCCGGCGCGTCACAGACACCGCTTCGCCCGGAGCAAACTCGAGCGCCAGATTTCTTCGCCGCCAGTGACGTTTGTGTTGAGTCTTGTGTGTAGCAGTGACGGCTCCGGCCCCATCGGCGACTACCAGCGCCTCGGCTGATCCCGCAGCCGCGGTGGTTACTTCCGGAACGTCCGCGGCGATTTCAGCCGCGGTAATGACCTCGAGATCGATAACCTGTTCGTCGATTTGCTCAAGCGTGGAATCAATGTCCTCGATGTCCGGCTCATGTTCAATTACTTCGTCGCGCACCATGTGCATGACGACCTCGGCCATGCCGCTGGGCGCGCGATTTCGTGACCCTTGAAAGATCACATCTTTCATCTCACCACCGCGTAAATGCTTTACGCGCTGTTCGCCGAGAACCCAGGCTATGGCGTCCGCGACATTACTCTTGCCGCAGCCATTAGGCCCGACAATGGCGGTAATGCCGTCACCTGTGAAGAGAATTTCGGTGTAGTCCGCGAAGGATTTGAAGCCGGTAATCTCGAGCCGTTTCAGTTTGAACATGCGAGAATTAGTCTATTGATCCTAAGGCCCTGGCGCCAACAGACTAACCCACTGGGGGGACCGCGCGAGGGTGTGCCAATATAAGTGCGGGTTGCTTAGAATGTCAACCAAAACTTGAAGTTACGGACGGTTATTGCAGTGAACAGCAAAGTTAGGTTGGAGTGCTTAAGGAGTGTTAGTGGGCGACTGTCGGGACGCCGCTCGGGCTCGGTTTTTACCGGCTGAGCCTAGGGAGTCGTTTTTGGGGACAGCATTAGTTCAATCCCCTTGCGCACGCCGTCTGGCGTGGTCATTTCGGCTCGCAGCAGCCGGCCGTTGATTAGAAGGGTTGGGGTTCCCCCGATACCTTGTTGAGCAGCCGCGTCCTCGTCGGCTTCAATGCGCATTTGGACCTGTTTGCTGTCCAGATCACGAGTGAACTGCGCAGTGTTCAAGCCCAGGTCCGCAGCAAATTTAGTGAAGATCGATCGTGGATTAACGTCATCTTTCCATAGGGCCTGATTTTCGTAGAGCAAGTCATGCATCTCCCAGAAACGCCTTTGGATGCGCGCGGCTTCGGCGGCCTGCGCGGCAGCCAGTGCGTTCTGATGGATCTTGGTCAACGGCAGGTTGCGAAAAATAAAGTTGAGCCTATCACCATATTCCAGCTTCAATTTTTTGAGGGTCGGATGTAGTTGACCGCACGGCGGACATTGATAGTCGCCAAACTCTTCTAAAGTCACCACCGTATCTGCTGAAGCTAACTTGCTCGCCTGGCCAAGCGACTGATCCTCCGTGGCACGTGAAGAATCCACGCTTTGATTTGATTGCAGGAGCAACGCGCTGCCGGCTGCAGCGACAAGCAACACTAAGCCGATAATAAGAAACGGACGAAAACTATTCATGGTTGGCTGAGTTGGTTGCCGTCATCGGGTCAGAAGCAAAGAATGTAACAGCGAGTTTAGGTCGACATCAATTGAATACGGTCTGAAATATATGCAGTGCGCCCTCTCGGAATGCACTGCCAAAAAGAACGGCTTACAGAGAATGATTCGGACCCTAGCGCAGAAGTTCGCGTCTCGCGAACAGCAACAGGTCAACTCCCGGCCGCAAGGGGAAGCTTCCTTCGGGATTGAAACCGGATTGAACCTGTTGATAACGATCGCCGTATGTTGCTTGCACTTCCGCCCGCTGACTGGAAGAAGCAAGAATCATGGGTTCGTTCGAGGGTGTTATGCGGCCGTAAAAGCCAACCCGGTTGTAGTCGCGCAAATACCATGGCAACGGCCAGTAATCGGGAGAGACTATCGTGATGCCAGTGGCTCCTCCCTGATGACTGCGTTGCGCAATCCTATTTATTTCGTCGACCAACTTGAGTGTTTCTCGGCGCGTGTGCGCGTAAACGTAAACGTAATAGCGATTGTCGTTATCATAGTTAATGAAGTTGAGATCGATCGTTTGATACCCGGGGATAAAAGTTTTCCAGTTCATTTCTGCTTTACCGAGGGCGGGAACCAAGCCGGGCCAGGGATTCTGTGACTCCACTTGATCAAATATTCGGGCGAGTCCGGGCAAAGGGCCAATCGCTATCAGCAGAATACCGGCTAGCGCGAACCAGCGCCGGCGCCTACTAAAGCCCCAGCTCCTGAGTTCCAAATAAAAGCTTTGGATCGCGACCCCACTGCAAAGCGCGAGCGGGAGTCCAAAATTCAGAGCGAGCCATGGCGTCTTGTAGGCAATTAGGGAATACGCGGCAATAAGGCCGAACGCCCATAACGCCGCAAACAGCGCGAACGACTTCGCGGGTTTCAACACCGCAGTTGCCGCGCCTATCGCTCCAAGAATAAGCAGCGGTGACTCCTGCAGCAGCAACCACCAAAAGTATGTAAACTTTGGATGTTTATGAGCCTCTTTGCCGGTCTTGGCCCAAAATTCAAAAGTCTTTAGAGCATCGTAAACGCCCTTGGGATAGTTTGTGAAAAAGGAAGAGTAGAAAAGCACATTGACGGCGATGAACACGAGCACCGCCAATCCCAGCCAGATTGCCAGGTTCCGTGCGCCGCCAACACGCTCGACGAAACTCGAGAATGAATTTTCTTCAGTCGCAGGAGCTTTGCGCTTCTTCTTTTTTGTTCTGCCGCTTGCGCTTCCCCTAATTGCGCGGTACAGGTGCGTGACAACAAGGACAATGACCAGCACGGCGGCCGAAATAATCGCGGTTTCCTTGGTAGCGAACATGAGCGCGGCGGATATTGAAGCGACGATTAAGTAAAAGAGGCGTGCTCGTTCGTAGAATTTCAGTGCCGCGACTACCAGTCCCAACGTAAAGAAAACAAATAGCGTCTCGTGGATAAAGTAGCGCGAAAGGTAAACGGCGCCCGGTGAAATCGCCAACAACAATGCTGCGCTCAGGGTTGCGAGGCTCCCAAGATTTCGCCGCAAAGTGAATATCAGCGCAATGGTCGCAAGGCCAAACAGGGCCGGAACTAACCTGATTGTGGTGGTTGTCAGCCCATAACTATTTTGCGCGCTGGTTCCAAACAACAGGCGCAATGACCAGGGAAACGCAGCGGCAAAATAATACAAAGTTGGACCATGGTAGTTTGCCGGATCATAGTGATAAAACCCTTCCCGCACGAGACGAACCAGAAAGTTTCCATTGACTCCTTCATCGTGATGGAGCGGCACGAGGTTGAGATTATAGATACGAAGAACCGCGGCCACGACGAAGATCGAAATGCCCGCAATGCGCCAGGTGCGTTCCGGAATATCCGCAGACTCATTCACGGCAACAGAAGCTGCGCTCGCCACGATTTCCGGAGACGCGATCGTCTGACTGCCTCGCTTACGATTGCGTGATTCTGTAGAGGCGGTACCCACCAACTTCTCCTATCACCTGAAATCGCGAAAAGAACTGATCGTTTAATGTCGTGATGGCGCGCTCATGTGGTCCGACGACGGCATACTGCACACCGTATTTTTCGAGTAACAACATCGCGTCTGATCCACCGGCATAAATCCTTTTGAGCTCCGATTCGCGCTGGCTGAAATCGAGCCCGTGCGTCCAAATGTGTCCCGGATACCCCATCAGCGAACGGCGGCCAGTCAGGAACACTGGATGATTGTGCACCGGCGCGTGAATGATGAGCGCTCGTGGTTCCGTTTTCTCTTTTACCAATTCTGCGAATCCCACTCCAGCGGAGTCAAACACCTGATACTTGTTTGAGCGCAGCACGATCGCGCCTACATCAAGCGCGCCGGCCAGAGTGATGCAGCCGAATAGAACCAGCGCCAGGAATTTTTGCGCCGGACCCTTTTTCCATAACCGGGCGAGCAGCATTGCAACTAAAGGGGCCGCAGCCACCCACCAGTAAAAAAGCACCTTGATGTTGTCCCAAATCCAGGGCGCCATCTTCAAGACGTTGGGAATTATGAAACACAAACTGAAGGGCGCGAGAAACAGGAGTAACCGCCGCGAAACCAGCGGGGACCTGCCCCTCCATAAAACCGCGGCAATCGTTAGCGGCATAAAAAGCCCGGCATTCTTCAGCCAAAACCAGAAAACGTTATCCTTTCCGCGATCCCACCCGTACTGCCATTCGAAAAACTTGCTCGCATTGACGGCGCTGTTGTGGGTGGACCACCACATTTGCGGCAACGCAATGGCAGAGACAACTACAGCAAAAGTAATCCACTCGCGCCACCGTCTTTGTAACAGCGCAATGCACCCACCCACGACCATGACCGCGACAAAGCTATGCGCGTGGACCAACGGAAGCAGACCTGCGATCACCCCTGCAGCAATCATGCGATGAGTCGAGTTGACGCGAAGATCCAGAAACGCTGGGCCGCGTAGGTAACCTGCGGCTTTCGCAGCGCTTCGCTTTTTGGCTTTCTTTTTAGACTTCTCGAGTTTCGGTTCTTTCGCCGTCTCGCCCTGCCCAGGCGTGACCCTGTCGCCGGTAGCCAGCCACCACTGCGTAAAGACGATTACGGCGAGCGGCAATCCCAAAAGAAAGCCACGCTGTGGAATCAGCAGTGTTGAGACAGCGTTGCCCCAGCGCCAGGTTGTTTCCGGAATTATGCTGAAAGAAACAGGGAGGCTTCCTCCAAGTTCTCCGCTAATGTCGTACTTTTGCAGTGCCGGCCACAACAAGATCCAGCCAAAGCCACCGTTCAAAAAAACCAATAAAGGCGTGAGCACCGCCGCCAAACGATCGCGCAGAAGTTCCAGCGCCCAACGGTGCAACACGCCGACAAAAGCGAGCCCGACCACGAAGTTTTCGATAAACATTGATTGGCGCAAAGTGGCGCCGCAGCGTACAAAGATCGCCGAAACAAAATCAGTCAGAAACGGATAGGTGAAACGAACTCCAGCGTAAGTTGGATCTTCGGGCGGGAAATTATTCCCGTGAGCAAAGCTTGTGATCACGCTAAGGTGAAACGGCAAATCGCCAAAGTTGTTAAGTAAGCCTGTGTAAATGCCTTCAGGCAAATCGATCATTGCGCGTTGGAACGCGCGCCACAGGATTGCAGCTACGATCGTATAAAAGATGGTGTAGGCAAAGGGAATTCGGCGTGGATGCAGGATGCAGTCGCGCAGGTTGTGCCAGGCGTTCATCAAATCCTGCGTGACAACAGTTCGGCGATGCTGGTTTTTAAGAAATAGAAGCGGAGCAGCAAAGACAAAGAACGTAAGGAGAATGGTCAGCGGGGTAAGTCCGAGAAACGATGCGAGGATGAAACCGATCAGGCCGAGGGCAGCTATGCCCGTGCATGCGCCCATGCAGAGGCGGGCAGGAAAATTGCCGGCATCATCGTAAGCATACGTGGCCAGCGTGCCGCTGGCCGTTACGACGAGTAAGAGCGCAAGCGAAATGATCAAGCAGTAGTAGACGGGGATTTAATAGCGAAACTTTAGCGTACCCGTCTGCATCCTTTTCTGTTTGAGATAATGACCGCGGCGGATTATACGCGAAGTTGTAGCGCAAACTAGTTGGTTTGCACGGCTTTGCCTCAAATGTAATAGGCCAGTTCGGCTTCGGCTCTGCCGCCTGATGTGCGGCGGTGGCTATGCCCCGGCGTCGACGTGCCTTTTGCATTTTGGGCTATGCCTTAGTGCGGCCTTTGGCCCAATAAATTCAAGGGCTAAGCCCGGACCAGGGGCACAGCCCGGGATTAATCTGGCTGCTGTCGGCGGGGCATACCCACCGCCGCACATCAGGCGGCAAAGCCGAAGACGCAACCAACGAAGCGCCGGAGCTTCAAAATTAATTCCATTCCGGGCCGCGTTGCACGACGCGCTTATTTCGGTTAGTTTCAAGACGAGGAAAAATAATGTTACGAGCAGGTATCGTGGGCTTGCCAAATGTTGGCAAGTCTACTTTGTTTAATGCACTGACCGCCCAAACAGCAGCGCTGGCAGCGAACTATCCCTTCGCCACGATTGAGCCAAACGTGGGCGTCGTCCCTGTACCAGACGAGCGGCTCGAGCCGCTGGCGCGATTGGTTAGGACGACGGTAATTGTTCCGGCGACCGTTGAGTTTTTGGACATCGCCGGACTTGTTCGTGGCGCTTCGAAAGGCGAAGGATTGGGAAACCAGTTTCTTGCTAACATCCGCGAGACCGACACTGTGGTCCAGGTGGTGCGCTGTTTTGAAGACGACAGCGTCATTCACGTTGAGGGTTCGGTCGACCCGGCGCGAGATATTGAAACAATTCAAATCGAACTCGCACTGGCAGACATGGCAACTGCCGAGCGGCGTCGCGACAAGGCGCAGAAAAACCTGAAGAGCGGCGACAAGCTCGCACGGGCCGAGCTGGCGGTACTGGAAAAACTGCTGCCTGTGCTTGAGCAGGGCAAATCAGCGCGCACTGTTCCACTGACCGATGACGAACGCAGCGTGGCTCGTGACTTTTTTCTGTTGACGATGAAGCCGACGATTTATGCCGCGAATGTTGATGAAGATACTTTGGCTGATCCAAATGCCAAGCCGCACGTCAAGGCGGTTCAGGAGATTGCTGCGCAGGAAGCGGCAGAGTGCGTAGTGATCTGCGCACATCTTGAAGCTGAGCTGGTGTCATTGCCACTCGAAGAGCGCACGGAATATTTAAAGAGCCTGGGCGTAACGGGAAGCGGTGTCGATCGCCTGATCAAGAGCGCCTATCACTTGCTGGGCTTGATGTCGTTCCTGACCGCCGGAGAGAAAGAGGTGCGCGCCTGGACCATCCCACAGGGCACGCGCGCGCAAACGGCGGCCGGCACAATTCATACTGATATTGAAAGAGGTTTTATTCGCGCTGAAGTGATTAATTATGAAGACTTGCTGCGCGCCGGCTCAAATGTCGTTGCACGCGAGCAGGGATTGATGAGATTAGAAGGTAAGGACTACATAATGCAGGACGGCGACGTGGTCCATTTTCGTTTTAACGTTTGAGATGGTTTGGCGATCTGAGGGAATTTCCTATAGCCCGGCGCGAATGATATCGATTAGTGCGTCCAGCCTGCGATCCGTGTGCATTTGTGATTCAGCAAGCGTGACCAGGCTTTCTTCAGTTTTAATTTGAGCGTTTATCAGAATATTTATCCTGTCGTCGTGTTCGCCTATTTTAGTGCGACCACGCATTCCCGCTCTTACTAAAAGACGTGCGATTCGTTCTAATCTATTAAGTCTTGCTTCTGGCGTCATTTCGGCTTCGCTTTTCAACGCCGATCATGACTTTACTTGTCTTTTGACGTCAAGTAACGGAGGAGGGTAAGGATGTTTGAAGGATGCAAAATGTTTTGCATGCGTCAACTTCGCTAGAGCAAAAATCTTGAGAGTACCCTAAGATACTCACCGCAAAACCGCTCGCACGCCGGCCAAGATCAAATACGCAATGGCGAGCACGACCGCCAGTTTGATAACCAGAACCGCGATGCCGAACAATATCTTGATGATGCCGAGTGTGATGCCCGCCGCCGTCAGGACAAGGGGAATGCCGACCGCGAATACAAAGATTCCCAGAAGAATGATGCCTACAATTCTCAATACGTCAGTTGCGTCTTTCATCGTTTCACTCCCAGTCCCGCCAGCTATTGTCTCTTAATTGCGCTGCCTTTCTGCGCTCGGTTGGCTATACGAAGCCAAAAGCGAGTACGTTCCGTCAGATCGCAAATTAGCCTGATTTACTGTCTTTACCGGCCCGTGGGGAGTCGCGCGCGGAAACAGTTTCAGCGATAATTATCGTAACCTTTTCAACCAATGCCATCTTCAACTACAGGAAATCTATTTGGCAATCTGCCAACCACGCCGGCAGTTGAGAGTTCTGCGCCTCTTCCAGAACGAATGCGCCCCCGCTCTCTAGCAGAGTTTGTAGGCCAAACGCATCTCGTCGGCGAAGGCCGCATCCTGCGCCGGTTGTTGGAGGGTTCCGCAAATCTGCCGTCACTGATCCTATGGGGTGCGCCCGGAACTGGCAAAACAACGCTGGCGCGCTTGCTGGCGGAAAAGTCGGAAGCACGCTTCGTCGCTTTGTCGGCAGTTTTTTCGGGCGTCAAAGATCTGCGAGCGGCAATTGCCGACGCCAGCCACGAACGAAAATTCGGCACCCGCACGTTCCTCTTCATCGATGAAATCCACCGTTTTAATAAAGGACAACAGGATGCGCTTCTCCACGCTGTCGAGAATGGAACGTTAACCCTGATCGGCGCGACGACTGAAAATCCCTCATTTGAAGTTACCGGCGCATTGCTGTCGCGCTGCCGCGTTCTGGTCCTCAATTCCCTATCGCAGAGCGAGGTCAAAGTAATCCTCCAACGCGCAATCGAGGATGAAGAGCGAGGCTTGGGCGAACTGTCTGCAAAAGTGTCCGACACGTCCCTCGATCGTTTGGCCAACGCGGCTGGTGGCGATGCGCGTGTTGCCCTTGCGGCGCTGGAAGCTGCCGTGGAATCGACGGCGCCCGATGAAAATGGCGAACGACAGATCACCGGGGACACTATTGTAGAGGCGCTTGGTCGCGCCCAGTTCGCTTATGACAAAGGCGGCGAGGAGCACTACAACCTGGCTTCGGCGCTGATCAAATCGTTGCGCAACTCTGACGTGGATGCTTCGCTCTACTGGCTGGCGCGAATGATCGAAGGTGGTGCGGATCCGATTTTCATTGCGCGACGGCTCTGTATTCTTGCTTCCGAAGATATTGGTCTCGCCGATCCGCAGGCAATGGTCCAGGCGGCAGCCGCGGCGGATATTGTGCAACTAATCGGTATGCCGGAAGGCTTATTTCCGTTATCGCAGGCTACGATTTATCTGGCGCGGGCGCCCAAATCAAATGCTGTCAAACGCGCCTATCACTCCGCCATGGCCGACGCGACGGAAACGGCGCGCGAGCCCGTGCCGCTGCATCTACGAAATGCAGTGACGCCGCTGATGAAGCACGTTGGCTATGGCGAGGGCTATCGCTATGTGCACAGTGATCCGGACGCGAAGGACGAAATGGATTGTTTGCCCGCAGCGCTGCGAGGGAAGAAATACTTCGAGGAGGAAGAGTAAGAAACATTTATCATTTCTCATTTGACATTTCTCATTTGTCATTTAGCAGGAACAGATCTTGGGTGCGGCGGAAAAGTTTAGAGTCTCAAGCTTTAGCTTGCGCCATTGGGAACAGTTTCCGCATCCAACGTCGTGAATCACTAAACTCTGAAGAACCTCCAAGCAAGCGTGGAGACCAAATGACAAATGAGAAATGTCAAATGAGAAATGATAAATGTTTTGTCTTAAAATGGCTCGGCAATGGACAACGTTAAAACGAACAAGGAATTGGCCTACCTGCATGAGCTTTTCGTCGCCAATGATTGGGGCGAAAGGTTTGCCCAACTTATCGACGAGCACGTTCAATTGCCAAAAGATGGCCTTGCGCTTTATCTCGGCGCGGGCACGGGCGGCCACGCGATGGCCTTGCAAGAACGAGCCGACGAGAACCTGACGTTTCACTGCATTGACGAGAACGAAGAATCGCTGGAATTAGCGCGCGCGAAAGCGGCGGTCTTAAAGGACGGCACGCGGTTCTCAAAAGGCAAAGTAGACCAGCTTGGTTCGGCTGCTAATCAATTCAATCTCGTCGTCGGTGACGCCTCGCTGATTCACTCGCGGCGCGTGCAGCAGATGCTCAAGGAGATAGTCCGCGTGGCCGCGCCTAATGCCGGCGTGGCTCTGGTGCTACCCACCTTTTCCAGTTTCTGCGAGTTCTTTTCGATCTACTGGGAAGCGTTACACAATTGCGGGTTGCTGGACCTTGAGGCCCAGGTCGAGAGTTTGATATGCACCTTGCCCTCTGTTTCTGCGATTGAAGAGTTAGCCGAAAAGGCGGGACTTGAGGAGATTGCGACTTGGACGCGCATCGAAGAATTTGATTACGAGTCCGGTGAGCAGTTTCTAAATGCGCCGCTCATCAGCGATTTTCTAATGCCAATCTGGCTGGAAAACCTGCCGGCCGAGTCTCATCAACAAGTGGTCGCAGAGATCGTGCGGCTGATCAACGACGAACGGCACCAGGCGGAGTTTGCACTTTCCCTAAAGGCTACTTTGTTGACGGGCAAGAAACCGCTAATCCAGTGAGAACAGTGGGAGCGGCGGATGGACAAGCAAAAACGTCGCGGACTATTTTTCCTTTAATTCTTTTTCCGGTTCCTTGTCGCCTTCGTCCAAACCTTCCTTGAAGGCGCGCTTGCTCTGGCCTAGCGACTTAGCCAACTGTGGTAAACGAGTGGCGCCGAACAGCAAAAAGATCACGACTGCGATCACGATCAGTTCGGGGGTGCCAAGACCTCCAATGGCAAGAACTGTTTCCATAACTACCTCTTTTCTAGTTATTCAGTAACGATTACAAAACTCTGGCGACTCTACCTGTCGTTGTTTGACTCGTAGAAGAGATACTTCCTCCACGTTTCATCGGCACGTCCCAAGTAGCGCATGATCTGCCGGTTAACGTGCAACGAAAAACCGCGCGGTCGTCTTAACAGGTGCATCCCGGATTCCTCCGGAGTGCGGTTTCCCTTTCGGTGATTACACTTCTTGCAACACGCAACCAGATTGTCCCACGACGATTCGCCACCGCGTGAACGCGGCAGCACATGGTCCAAAGTCAATTCAGCCGGCGTATGCTGGCGCCCGCAATACTGGCAAGTCGAATGATCGCGCAGCAGAATGTTCTTCCGCGAAAGCGAGCGCCGCTCAAAAGGAATGTGAATGTACTCCGTTAGTCGAATAACTGACGGCGCGTGAATTGTCAGTTTGGCTGAATGGAGCATGTGGCCGTTGTGTTCTTCCACGCGCGCCACGCCCTTGAAGATCATCACCACTGCGCGCCTTTCGTTGCACACGTTGATGGGTTCAAACGAGGCATTCAGGACTAGGACTCGGCCGGTCATACAGGGCCGATATTACGCGACGCTCAAGTTAGTGACAAGTGAGACCCGCCAGAAGGATGGTGGCTAATTAAGGCTTTGGGCAGGTTTTACTGCCCCTTTGGCAAAGCGATCGGTGGCCGAGACCAGCGCATCCACAATACCGGGCTCAGTTATTGAGTGGCCGGCGTCCGCAATAATTTTCAATTCTGCTTCCGGCCAGGCCCGATGCAGATCCCAGGCACTGCGAACCGGACAGACAACGTCATAGCGACCCTGCACTATAACGGCCGGGATATCGCGAATCGCGTCGACGTGTTCGACGAGGTAATTGTCAGTTTCGAAGAAGGCGTTGTTCGTGAAGTAATGACACTCGATGCGCGCGAACGCCAGCGCGAAGCGCGGGTCACCATATTTCTGGGCTGCGTTCTGATCCATAAAAAGTTTCGAGGTGCTGCCTTCCCATATACTCCAGGCGCTTGCCGCAGCCAACCTCTCATCCCGATCGCTGCCGATCAACCGGCGATAATAGGCGCTAACCATGTCGCCACGTTCAGCTTCCGGAATGACGTTCAAGAATTGTTCCCAAACGTCCGGAAAGATCCAACTAGCACCCTCCTGATAAAACCAATCAATCTCTTTTTTCCGGCAAAGAAATATGCCGCGCAGCACCAGCTCAGTTACCTCTTCAGGATGTTTCTGCGCATAGGCAAGCGCGAGCGTGCTGCCCCACGATCCGCCAAACACTTGCCAGCGCTCGATTCCCAAATGCTCGCGCAGACTCTCCATGTCGGCGACCAGATGCCAGGTCGTATTGTCTTCGAGACTTGCATGCGGGGTACTGTCACCCGAGCCACGCTGATCAAAAAGCACTACCCGATAAAGTTGCGGGTCGAAATAGCGACGATAGTCGGGAACGAGTCCGCCCCCGGGCCCGCCATGTAAAAAAACGACGGGCTTACCGTTTGGATTTCCACACTGCTCGTAGTAAAGCTCATGGACAGGAGAAACTTTTAGCCGGCCCGTATCGAACGGTTCAATTTCTGAATAAAAAGTTTTCATATAAGCATCATACGGAAACGCGCGCGCCTTTCGCTAGCTGCCACCGAGTCGCAAAGGTTTAATCACTTCTATATCGGATCCCTTCCATTAATTTGACAAAGGTCTCGCGATGGTAAGCACAAAAACCTCCGCCGCGCCTGCATCCAACAAGGCGTTCGCACAGGCTGAAACCGTTGCGCCGGTGGTGAACACATCGTCGATTAGCAAAACGCGCTCGCCGGCAATTAAAGCCGGGTAGGAAATGGTAAAAGCGTTCGCAACACTCTCGCGGCGATCACGCGCGTCCATGCCGGCGCGATGACGGCTGGTGTGCTCGGTCCGCATCAGACTGATCTCATCGATGGGAAGTGAAACCCTTGCCGATAACGCCTCCGCAATGACCGCAGCTTGATTAAAACCGCGGGCCTTCTGACGCTCTTGGTGAAGCGGAACGGGAACAATTCGAGTTGCCTGATTCAGAGGATGCCGGCGCTGAACATTCGCGAGTAGGTCAACCAATCGGCGAGAAACATGTGGCTCGCGTTTAAGCAGTAGGACGGAAGTGCGCAACGCTCCTTCGTACGCTCCGCAGGCGCGAGCAACAGTGAATCCATCCGCTTCACAACGCCGGCAGCGCACTTGTTCCTTTTGTTCAGCGGTAACGATACCCGGGGAGATCGCACCACATTTCCAACAGAAGGTTTCGCTTCCGTTGAAAACCTGGGTTTGCCGCCAACATTTTTCGCAACTGCTGCCGAGAGCGCGCGACTCGACACTATCTCCACAAGTCGCGCATGCCTGTGGATACAGCAATGCAAGGCAGGAGTCGTAGAGCAAATTGGCAGCGCGTGCGGCGAGCATCTTTGAATCTTATGGGAAAACGAAACGGCCTCACTGGTGCGACACCCAGCGAGGCCGTCATTATGTCATTAACGATTGCCGGCTACTATTCTTCGTCTTCGATCAACAAGCCACGTTCCTGAAGTTCCTGACATTTAACGCAGTGGCGCGCCCAGGGCACCGCCTCCAATCGTTTTTCCGGCAGCGGTTGCCCGCAACGAACGCATTTGCCATAGCCGCTATCGTCCATGCGCTCCAGCGCTTCATCTATAAGGTTCAATAACTGGCGATCATTGTCAGACATGGAAACCAGCAATTCTTTAGTGTAGGCATTCGCCGCCATGTCCGCCGGATCCTGGGTCGCCTCGGCGTCCCGCTCGCGGCTGTACAACTCGGCCTGCTGCACCTGGCCCACCAGACTTTGCCGGCGCTCCGTCAACCTATCGCGAAAAACTCTTACGCGTCTCTTATCCATTATTTGTTAGTTTCCTCCACCTTGATAATTGCTATGCCACTTGGACCCACGTGACTACTTCTGATATGGCAGTCCGTGAATAATCGTAAACGCTCGATACAACTGTTCCAGCAACAGCACGCGCGCCATTTCATGCGTCAACGTCAATCGCGAAAGGCTCCAGCGCTTGTTGGCTCGTGCGGCGAGCCCAGCTGAAACCCCATTCGGCCCACCCACGATAAATGTCAATTCCTTCGTGCCGCTGTTCTGCCACTGCTCGATGTGCTTTGCCAGTTGCGCTGACGTCCATTCATCTCCTTCTGGATCGAGCAGCACGTTTACCGAGCCTTCGCGCAGCCCGTCTGAGATGCGCAGCGAATCCTTATCGATGCCCGACTTTCTTTGGGCGCCGGCCGTTTCGCGAAACTCTGAAACCTCGCATTTAGCGAAGTGAGACAGCCGCTGCAAATAAATATCAATCAACGCTCGTAAATGAGCTTCTCGCGTCTTGCCAGTCCAAACTACACGAAGCTTCATTTCACTTTCTGGCTGCGGGCCAGCTTTTCGTACAGGTTCTTTCGACTAATACCTAAAATTCGTGCGGCTTCGGTCTTGTTTCCCTTCGCCGCTTCCAGTATCTGCAGCACGTAGTCCGTCTCCACTTCGGCCAGCGTCTGCGGCTGCATTCGTCTTCGTTCAACCAGAACTGCCGCGCGTATTGGCTCTGGCAGATCTGCGACACCCAATTGCTTGCCACTCGAGATAATCACCGCTCGCTCGATTGTGTTCGCAAGCTCTCGAACGTTCCCGGGAAATTCGTATTCAGCCAACAACGCCAATGCCTCTTGCGAAATATCGTTTACATCACGACCATGCTTGGTGGCATAGGTAGCAGCAAACGCGCGCGCCAGATCCGGCAAGTCTTCCCGACGCTCACGCAATGCGGGCACCGCAATCTGCATAACATTTAACCGGTAGTACAAGTCTTCGCGAAAGCTTTGCCGGTTGACTGCATCGACCAGGTCAACGTTGGTCAGCGCAAGCAGCCGAGCATCCACCGTTACTTTCTTCCTGCCACCGAGACGCTCGAATTCTTTAGTTTCGATTACGCGCAGTAACTTCGCCTGTGAATCGATTGAAAGATAAGCAATCTCATCAAGCACCAGGGTCCCGCGATGCGCTGCCTCTAGTCGTCCAGGTTTGGCTTCGTTTGCTCCCGTGAAGGCGCCGCGTTCGTAACCAAACAATTCCGATTCAAGCAACCCGCTCGGCAAGGTGGCACAATCGATCTTCACAAACGATCGCTGCGCGCGCGCTGACTTCGAGTGAATGTAAAGCGCCAATGCATCTTTGCCTGCACCCGACTCGCCGGTGATCAGCACATTTGCGTCCGTAACTGCAACTCGATCAGCGAGACGAATCGCCTCGCGCATCGGTTCGGAACGGGCGACAATCTCGATCACAATTCGCTTCTCAAAGAACTACTTGCCTGGCTCGCTAATTCGCCGGGCAACTCGACGCGTTTCGATTCGCGCCACAATCTTTCCAGGTCGTAAAACTTCCGTGCCTTCTCATCAAACACGTGTAATATGAAGTCGCCAAAGTCGAGCAGAATCCACTCCGCGGTTTTGTAACCTTCAACTCGCGCTGCCGGCGTACCCGCCTTCTTCAGCGTTTCAAAGACTTCATCAGAAATAGCCTGCACTTGTCGTTCATTCGCGCCACTGGTTATGACAAAGTAATCGGTGAAACTCGCAATCTCGCGCAAGTCGAGCACAACGATGTCAATTGCTTTCTTCTCGGCCGCCGCGTGCAGCGCCATTGTGATTCGTTCATCGAGTTCTGAACTAGTTTGCTCCGTGTTTATGCTCGCAACATCAGCGCGTCCCATTGGTGCTGGATGCAGCGATTGTTCCTTGGCAGTTGAATTATGCTTCATTCGTATTTCTATATAACCTGTACTTTCTTATGTAATCAGCGACTGACGGGGGCACCAGTCGATCTAGTTTGTCTCCGGCGTCTTCGCGCACTGCCCTTCTTACCGAGGTCGCAGAAACGTCGATCATGACAGCGTCAGTAACGAAAACTTTTGGCCTGCCCGCCTCAACCATGTCGGAAATTGCCGGATTCTTTTCACCGCGCAAATCCGTGACCTGACTTAGTGCACCCGCGGAGCCGGCAGTCGCTATCTCGTGTCCTGGCCGAGTGACAACAATAAGGTTCGCCAGAGTCGCAAGCCGCTCCCATTCCCGCCATGTAGTTATCTCGGCCCAGGAGTCAGCGCCCATCACAAAGAACAAGTCCACAGCGTCACCGGAGCTTGAACGGAAGTGAACCAACGTGTCCACGGTGTATTGGCGGCCCGGTCCGTCGAGCTCAAATCGCGAAACAGACAAATGCGGATCGGCCTGCGTCGCCAGCGCCAGCATCGCGTACCGCTCGAAGGCCGATGCTGATTCCTGGCCGACTTTATGCGGCGCAAGACGGGCCGGCATAAATAAAAACTCATCTATTGCAAAGAGCTGGCAAACCCTTCTGCCAATTTCCAGGTGTCCCAAATGGACCGGATCAAACGTGCCACCGTAAATCGCAATACGCTTTCGCTGGTCCATCTTAGTAGGACAGACATTCCTGTCTGTCCCTTTCTTAACAGGGACAAGCAGGAATGCCTGTCCTACTGTCTGTCCGTTTTTTAAAAATCCTGGGACAGGCAGGAATGCCTGTCCTACAAACTCAATTCAATCGTGTCGGCTTTCTTCTGCGTCTCGTTTATTTCATCGAGCTTCGCGGCCACCGCAAATATCAGTTCACGTATTCCTTTGTTCGCGACTGCTGAAATCGCAAGGAATATGCGACCATCCGCTTCCGCCTGTTTCCTCAACGAGTCGAGCCGTTCGGGATCCTCAAGCGCATCAATTTTCGTTGCCACTACAATCTGGGGCCGCTCTGCCAGCGCTGGATTGTATGCCCGTAACTCATGATTCACTGTCACGTAATCGCTGACCGTTTCGCGTCCGGAAGCCGACGATACATCTACCAGGTGGAGCAGCAGCTTGGTGCGTTCAACGTGACGGAGAAAACGATCGCCAAGTCCGGCGCCGCTATGTGCACCTTCAATCAAACCGGGAATGTCGGCAACTACGAACGTGCGATAGTCTCCCAAATCAACCACGCCCAAATTCGGCTCGAGAGTGGTGAATGGATAATCGGCAATCTTCGGACGCGCCGCAGAAATAGTGGAAATCAGCGTGGACTTTCCCGCGTTGGGAAATCCGACCAGACCCACATCCGCCAACAGTTTCAGCTCCAATTGCAAAACGTGCTCTTCACCTTCGCTGCCACTTTGATGATAACGAGGGGCACGATTCGTTGAAGTCGCGAAGTGTGAATTACCAAATCCTCCGCGCCCACCGCGCGCGGCCAGCCAACGCGACTGGTCCGTAGCCAAATCCTGCAAGAGCTCGCCTGTTTCGCTGTCAAAGATCTGCGTGCCCACCGGCACCCGAACAGTTAAATCCTCTCCCTCGCGCCCCGAACAATTTGAACCTTCGCCATGCCTGCCGCGCGGAGCAATGTGTTCGGGGTTATAGCGAAGATGAAGCAGCGTGTTCAGAGAAGCATCAGCGACTATCCAAACATCGCCGCCCCGTCCGCCATCGCCGCCTGAAGGACCACCACGCGGCACAAATTTTTCTCGTCGAAAAGCAGTGACACCATTGCCACCGCCGCCGCCTTTTACTCGAATCTTCGCGCGATCAATAAACATCTAAAGCGAAAGCGACGCCAGGCTAAGTTCATTTCGACTTGGCTCAGGCGTCGCGCAATACCCTGATTCATTTTCATGTACTAGGCAGAAGAAGCCTGTTCCAACGGATAGACGCTGATAAACTTGCCGGTGCGTCCCTTGTCCTCAAACTTAACCACGCCATCAACCAGCGCGAACAAAGTATCGTCTTTGCCGCGTCCGACATTCTTGCCGGGCTTCCACTTGGTTCCTCGCTGCCGCGCGAGAATATTGCCGCCAAGGACGGCTTCGCCGCCAAACTTCTTAAGACCCAGCCGTTGCGAATTAGAGTCGCGGCCGTTGCGAGATGATCCAACTCCCTTTTTGTGTGCCATAAAGTCATTTCCGATTTGCGATGCCGATTTCCGATTTGATTCTTTTCAATCGGCAATTAGCAATTGGCAATCGGCAATCCCCCTATCCAATCGAATCAATCGTAATCGTGGTGTAACCCTGGCGATGTCCTTGTTTGCGTTTGTAATGTTTGCGACGTTTCTTTTTGAAAACGACAATCTTGGTATCGCGTCCATGATCCCTCACGGTCGCGGAGACTTTCGCGGATCCGACCACTGGGCTATTCTTGTCGCCGTCACCGGCGGACAGCATTGCATCGAGCTCGACTGATTTGCCGACTTCAGCGTCGATCGAAGGCACGCGCACAGTGCGGCCCTTTGTCACCACAAACTGTTTGCCACCTGTTTTGATAACCGCGTATGACATTTGTCTATCCCCTCAGACGAGAAAATTCGCCATAGAAAAGTCGATTATTATAGGCATCTGGGCGGCAAACGGCAAACGCTCCCGTCTGCGATTCTCCATCCCCCGCCCCACCTTAAGTTTTGGCTGCTTTGCTGGCGTTTTGCGCCAGAAAATACTCCATGAAACTCGTTGAGACTTCCCCGGCTCTGAACTTGGGATCGTCCATGATTTTTAAATGCAGCGGAATGGTTGTCTTGATCCCTTCAATCACCATCGCTTCCAGCGCCCGCTTCATGCGCGCGATTGCCAAATCTCGAGTGCGCGCATGGGTGATTACTTTGGCAATCATCGAATCGTAAAAAGGGGGCACGCGATAGCCCGAATAGACGTATGTGTCAACGCGCACGCCAGGCCCACCGGGAAGATTGAAAGCAGTAATGACACCGGGTGAAGGGGCGAAAGTTTCGGGGTTTTCAGCGTTGATGCGGCATTCGATCGCGTGACCCACTATCATGAGATCGTCCTGTGTATATCCCAGACGCTCACCCTCCGCAATTCGAATTTGATTGCGCACGATGTCCGCAAGCGTGACCATTTCCGTGACCGGATGCTCGACCTGAATGCGCGTGTTCATCTCCATGAAATAGAACTTGTTGTCGCGGTCGAGCAGGAATTCCACTGTCCCGGCGCTCGCATAGCCGAGTTGCTTGCAGGCAGCCACCGCCGCATCGCCCATCTCATTCCGCAGCTGCGGCGAGAGCACCGGCGACGGCGCCTCCTCCAACAGTTTCTGATGACGGCGTTGAATCGAACACTCTCGTTCCCCGAGGTGAATACAGTCACCATGCTCATCAGCCAAAATCTGAATCTCGATGTGGCGGGGATCCTGGACGTAGCGTTCGATGTAAACAGTGCCATCTTTAAACGCCGCAGCTGCTTCGGTTGATGCGGCCTCTAAAGCTTTGCCAAGTTCCTCAGCCGTGTGGACGATGCGCATCCCTCGCCCACCCCCGCCGGCCGATGCCTTCACGATAACGGGAAACCCAATCTCGCTGGCTAACTTTAAACCTTCCGCTTCGGAAGTTATCGGTTCAGGACTACCGGGAAGAATAGGCAACCCGGCTGCGGCCATGGCTCGGCGGGCCTCAACCTTGTCCCCCATCAACGCAATGATCGGAGCTGGTGGTCCAATAAATTTGATGTTGCAAGCCGCACAGATTTCAGCGAAGTAGGAGGACTCGGCAAGAAACCCGTAGCCGGGATGTATGGCATCAACGTTGAAAATCTCTGCAGCGCTGATGATGGCCGGAATATTTAGATAACTCTGGGCCGACGGAGCTGGGCCAATGCACGCGGCTTCATCGGCAAAGCGCACGTGAAGAGAGTCGCGATCGACGTCGCTGTGCACCGCGACCGTGCGTATGCCCATCTCCTTGCAGGTCCAGATGATGCGACAAGCGATTTCGCCGCGATTTGCGATCAGGATCTTCTTGAATTTTCTAATTTCCGGATTCACGTCTCGTCCAAAGTTCCTGGTTCAAAACCCAAAGTCCAAAGTCTTTCTGCCCTCACGGACACCTGGACTTTGGACTTTCGCTTTTGGAACTACTTTTTGATTCCAAACAACGGCTGACCGTATTCGACCGGTTGCCCGTTCTCAACATAGATCTTAGCAACCTCACCGGTCGCTTCCGCCTGAATTTCGTTCATCAACTTCATCGCTTCAATGATGCAGACTACAGTGTCCGGCTCGACATGACTGCCGATCTTCACAAACGAGTCTGCGTTAGGAGAAGGCGAACGATAAAAAGTTCCGACGATTGGCGAAGGAATGATGTACAGGTCCTGGTCTTCGGAGGCAGCGGTTTGCGCTTTTGCGCCGGGATGGGTGGGCGCAGGTGTTGATCCTTTGGCTTCTGCAGCAGTCGTGGTGCTTAGAGTGGTTTGCGCCGCACTAGTGGTATCGGAGGCGCGGGTCTCGGGTGACGCGTCACCGCCTCGGCGAAAACGCACACGATAGCCTTCGCGTTCCAGTTCGAATTCGGTGAAGTCGTTCTCTCGGATTAACTGAATCAACTCGCGCAGCTCATCCATGTTCACAGAGAGTTCACTCGCCGAGGCGCGCCTGCGACGGCGGCTTTTTCCGGCAGTCTGTTCAACTACACCTTCTGCCTCACTCGGCTTGGCGTTTTCGGCTAATTGTGCTTCTGGTTCGCTCATCTGTTTCCAAGTATTACTGGATCCTGCCACTCGTCAAAGTGTTAAGCCCCAAAAGTCTCGGGCTTGCATACAATGCCGATGATCGATTGGGGCGCTCCTGGCCAGGCCGATGTCTATAGATAGTCTACCCTATCACGTAACTTCAACTCTCTACGTCCGGCGAACTGCTCGTCTCAACGTCACTTTCTGTTTGAGCTTTCCCCTTGCCCGGCTTCTTCTTTTTCCCAGTGGTCGCTTTCCGCTTTTTCGCCGAAGCAAGAGCTTCACGCTCGTGTGGATTGTCGACCAACTCGATGATCGCCAACTCGGCGTTATCACCGACCCGCTGGCCCAATTTCATGATTCGCGTGTAGCCACCGGGACGATCTTTGTAACGCTCTCCCAGTTCGTCAAACAAACGCTTCAATGCTGCCATGCCGGCGGTACGTGCCGAGCGCACTTGTCCGCGTTTGCCGGTCAGTGCCGACGCCTGCATATTGCCGGCATGGAAGAATCCTGCTGCCTGGCGCCGCAAGTGAAGAGCCTGGGCGCCAGTGTCGTCGCCTTCGAGGTTGCTCGCCTTGCGCGATAGTGTGATGACACGCTCAACGAAGGGCCGCAACTCTTTTGCTTTCGGCAACGTCGTAACGATGCGCTCTTCGTGGGAATTAATCAGTGAAACCGTCAGGTTGCGGAGCATCGACATGCGATGCTCGCTGGTCCGACCAAGTTTGCGATGTGCTTTTAGGTGCCGCATGACTCAACCATCTTCTAATCGTTGTTCTTAACCTATGCTCTACTACCGCCACGCCCGGTCCACAGAAAACTCAGAGGTCTTCATCCGGGAAGTCACTCAAATCCGCACCATCGCGGCCGCCAGTTCCTGGAATCGGATTGCCCTGTTCGTCGAATTCCATCCCAAAGTCCAGGCCCATGCCATTAAGAATTTCCTTAATCTCGTTTAGCGATTTTTTGCCGAAGTTCTTGGTTGCCAGCATCTCGCGTTCGCTGCGCTGCACGAGGTCACGAATCGTCCGGATATCGGCATTCTTCAAACAGTTGTAGGAGCGCACCGACAGCTCAAGCTCGTCAACTGAGCGATCGAGCTGATCGTTCCGCGGCAACGGTGGCCGCTCGATCTTCGAATAAGCAAAGTCGTCCGTGTCTTCTTCGAAGTTAATGAAGATAGACATATGGTCCTTGATCAACTTCGCAGCCAGTCCAATCGAATCTTCCGGCTTAACCGAACCATCCGTCCAGACTTCGATAGTAAGTTTGTCAAACTCAGTGTTTTGTCCGAGACGCGCCGCCTCGACCGTGTAATTAACCTTCTTGACCGGCGTGTGCACGGAATCGATCGGGATATAACCAAGCGACAGGTCTTCGTCAAAGTTGCGATCGGCGGAAACGTAGCCGCGCCCGCGTTTCAAGCGCATCTCAACTCTCAACGAGCCGCCTTCGCTGACAGTAGCGATGTGCACTGAGTCGTCCAATATTTCCACGTCAGCATCCGCTTCGATATCGGCAGCGGTTACTTCGCCGGCCGATTCCTTGGAAATTCTCAACGTCTTGGATTCATTGCCGTGCAATTTAAAGGGCACTTGCTTCAGGTTCAGAATCACGTCAGTCGCATCTTCGACGACGCCTTTGATAGAGGAGAACTCGTGCTCAACTCCTTCGATTTTTACCGCCGTGACGGCCGCGCCTTCAATAGAAGATAGCAACGCGCGTCGGAGTGAATTACCCACCGTTGTACCAAAGCCGCGCTCAAAAGGCTGCGCGGAAAAGCGCCCATAGCGCTCGGTAAGCGTCTCAGAGTCTGCCGCCAGACGACGCGGCATTTGAAATCCGGTCCACAGATTATTTTGGTCCATAGCCATAGCTTTGATCTCGATTTTAGAAATGCGGTTATCCGCGGGCCACGTTCACCGCCGGCCTGCGGGTCTTTTTACTTGCTATACAGCTCAACGATTAGTTGTTCGTTGATTGAGCGATCAATATCCTCGCGTGCCGGCAGTCCACTAACACGGGCGGACATCTCGCCGCCATCCTGAGAAATCCAGGAAGGCCGTCCGCGCCCGGAAGCAGTTTGCCACGCGCTTTCAATGTGTGGATTCTTATGGCTGCCTTCTTTTATGCTGATCAGTTCGCCGGCTCTTACCTGATACGAGGGAATGTCGACCTTGCGACCATTGACCATGACGTGGCCGTGGTTCACAAGTTGGCGCGCCTGCCGCCGGGAAGTTGAAAATCCAGCGCGGTAAACAGCATTGTCCAAACGCCGCTCGAGCAGGAACAACAGGTTCTCGCCTGTGATTCCCTTCATGCGCGCAGCGCGTTCGAAATAGTTACGGAACTGCCCTTCGAGGATGAAGTAGATGCGTTTGACCTTCTGCTTTTCGCGCAACTGCTGGCCATAACCAACCAGCGCCTTGCCGCGACGCATGGAATTACCGTGTTGTCCGGGCGGCTGCGTGCCGCGTTTTTCAATCGGACAAGACGGCTTGTAACACCTGTCACCTTTAAGGAAAAGCTTTGCACCTTCACGGCGGCACAAGCGGCACACCGCGTCTCTATACCTAGCCAAGTTGTTTCTGCCTCCAGTCTGTCACTTCTAGACGGAAAAGTTTACAGGCCAATGGCCCTTCGTCCTTTAGGTTAATTTCATTGCCGATTTCCAAATGCCGATTGCCGGTTGACCAGCTATCGGTCGGTGTCATTTTCCCTTCCGTATACCAATCGGCAATCGGCAATCGAAAATGGCTTAAACTCTGCGACGCTTCGGCGGACGACATCCGTTGTGCGGAATTGGCGTCGTATCGCGTATCGTGACTACCCGGATACCAGCGTTCGCGATTGCCCGAATCGCCGATTCACGGCCGCCGCCCGGACCCTTCACGCGAACTTCACACTGTTGCATACCGGCCTCGTGCGCCTTTTTCGCGGCTTCATAGGCAGCTTGCTGAGCGGCGAATGGAGTTCCCTTGCGCGACCCGCGAAATCCGCGAGCGCCGGCGGACGACTGAGCAATCAGGTTACCTTCCAGGTCGGTAATCGAGATCATCGTGTTGTTGAAAGAGGCTGCAACATGCGCGATACCGGCCGGCACATTCTTCTTCTCTTTCTTACGAAAAACTTTTTTCTTTCCAGTAGTAGCTTTTGCCATAACGTTGTCAGTAGTCAGTAGTCAGTAGTCAGTGGTTGGCGTCCTCGATAGTTCGCAACGAACCACTGACAACGGACGACTGACAAATTGCTATTTCTTGCCAGGCGCTTTCTTCTTGGCAATGGTTGCGCGACGCGGACCCTTCCGCGTGCGCGCATTTGTATGCGTGCGCTGTCCACGAACAGGCAACGCTCGGCGATGTCTTAATCCGCGATAGCAACCAATGTCCATCAACCGCTTGATGTCCATCTGGACGCGCTTACGCAAGTCGCCTTCGATCTCGCCCTGGGCTTCGAGGATGGCGCGGATGCGACTTAGCTCGTCCTCGTTAAGATCCCTGACGCGCGTATCAAGGCTCACCGCCGCTTCATTCAAAATGGAACTCGCTCGCGAACGGCCGATACCATATATGTAAGTCAAACCTACCTCGGCTCGTTTGTTGGGTGGAAGATCGACGCCTGCTACACGTGCCATTTTCTAACTTCTCTCCAGTTTATTTCTAACTTTCAATCGCCAATCGGCAATCGAAAATCGGCAATGATTTATCCCTGACGCTGTTTATGTTTAGGGTTGACGCAAATCACCCGGACCACGCCTTTGCGATGAATGACCTTGCACTTGTCGCACATTTTTTTGACTGAAGCGCGAACCTTCATTGCTGACACCCCCAAAAACTTCTCTTACTTGTAACGGTACGTAATTCGACCACGATTAAGGTCGTATGGCGAGAGCTCTACGAGAACCCGATCGCCAGGGAGGATGCGAATAAAATGCTTGCGCATTTTTCCTGAAATGTGCGCAAGCACCTGATGTTGGTTCTCTTCCAACTCCACTCGAAACATTGCGTTTGGCAAGGTCTCAAGGACCTTCGCCATAACCTCAATAGCATCTTCCTTCGCCATATCCTCTCAGAATGAATTTGACTGTACCGACAAACTGCAAATAGTAGCATGCGGATCGGCCTTTGCCAAGCCGCGCTAGCGGTTGAACTTACGACCTAATTGGAGCCTGCGAAGACCGCTTCAGAGGGCTTCTTCGAAGCAACTTTTGTGAGCACTTCCGGCCCATCATCTGTGATCGCTATCGTATGCTCGACGTGGGCACTGGGCTTCCCATCCAGCGTTACCACAGTCCAGCCATCGGCCAAGACCTTGGTGTGGTGCGTTCCCAGGTTGATCATCGGCTCCACGGCAAACACGTATCCAGCCTTGATCTTGGGACCCTGCCCCGGCTTTCCGTAATTCGGGATTTGCGGATCTTCATGCATGCGCCGGCCGATTCCATGGCCAACATAGTCGCGCACCACCGAATAACCGTGACCCTCAGCGTGTTGCTGCACCGTTGCACCGATATCGCCGAGGTGTTTGCCTGGACGACACTGCTGGATTGCCAGCTCAAGACATTCTTCGGTAACACGAACGAGTTCCAGCCACTCTTCGGTTACGGTTCCCACCGGAACTGTTGTGGCCGTGTCGCCAACAAAGCCATCCAGCGTCGCGCCACAATCGATGGAGAAAATATCACCATCCTTAAGTTCGTAGTTTGAAGGAAAGCCATGAACGACCTGTTCGTTGACCGAAGCACAGATCGAATAGGGAAAGCCGTGATAGCCCTTAAACGTTGGCAGCGCTCCTGCGTCGGTAATCATCTTTTCCGCCGCCCGATCGATTTCCAAAGTAGTAATACCAACACCGACAAATTTGCGAAGCTCTTGCAACACCAGTCCAGCCAGCTGGCCGGCCGCTCGCATCTTTTCGAGCTCGCGTTTGGACTTTCCGATGATCATAACTACCTGCAGACTGAAAAGTAAGAAGTGAAGGAAACATCTGAAGCCCGCTTCAGCTCTGGCCTATTCATTTTTTACTCCCCACTCTTCACTGCCTTCTCAATCTCTTTGTAGATCTCTTCAGGCTCTTTTGTGCCATCAACAACGAACAAGACATTCTTGGCTCCATAATAATCCAGCAGCGGTCGAGTTTGTTCTTCGTAAGTAGCCAGCCGCGCCTCTACTGTGCCCGGGGTGTCGTCGGCCCGATGGACCAGTTGGGCCTGCGGGTGCAGATCGCAAACATCATCAACTCGCGGCGGCCGGAAATAGACGTTGTAGATTTCACCGCACACGGGACAGTTGCGACGGCCGGTCATGCGCTTTGCCAGCAGCTCGCGCGGCATTCTTATCTCGATTGCCTGAATCGTATTGCCCTGTTCAACGGCTAACGTTTCCAACATGGCAGCCTGCGCCGGCGTCCGCGGAAAACCGTCGAGAATGTAGCCGTTGCGACAATCCTGCTGCGCCGTCCGTTCGCGAACTACGCGAATCGTGACATCATCAGGCACCAATTGTCCCGCCGCCATCAGCACGCGTACTTCATCGGCGAGTGGCGTATGCGCTTCTTTTAAAGCGCGAAACATGTCGCCAGTGGAGATTTGCGGGAGATGGAGGCGCTCCTGAAGCAATCGCGCCTGTGTGCCTTTTCCAGCACCAGGCGCTCCCATCAGCACGATGATCTTGGGCATAAAAGATTTTCGATTGCCGATTGCCAATTTCCGATTGGCTGCTCAATTTTAGCTTGAGTTAATTCACAATTGGCAATTGGAAATCGGCAATCGGAAATGTCTACGCTCGTCGTCCACGCAACCGTCCGCCGCCGCCGAGGAAACCCTCATAATTTCTCATGACGAGTTGGGCTTCGATCTGCGCAACCGTGTCCATAGCCACGCCGACCAGGATCAACAACGAGGTGCCGCCAAAGTAAAACTGATAGCCCATGCCCGTTGGTATCCAGGAAAGACCCGGCGTGCTGCTGACAAATGCGTCGAGCCAGGTTCCGATGAACGGCAGGCGCGCTACTTTGAACCCGCTTAGCATGAACTGTGGAACAAAAGCCACCAACGCCAGATAAACTGCGCCTACAATGGTCAGACGGGTAAGAATACCGTTCAGGTACTCGGCAGTGGCTTTGCCCGGCCTGATACCCGGCATGAAGCCGCCGTGTTTGCGCAAGTTGTCGGCCACTTCCTCTACGTTGAAAACGATTGACACATAGAAAAACGTGAAGAAAACGATCAGCGCAAGAAAGATGAATTCGTAATAAGGGTCGCTGGCGTGAAATGTCTGGAAGAAATTCCAGATCTTGGCCCATGTCGAGGCCGTTTGGTTGGGATCAGGTGGAAATGCAGCAAACAAACTTTGCGGCATCGACAGAACTGAAGACGCGAAGATCACCGGAATCACGCCGCCCATATTGATTTTCAGCGGCATTGTTGTTTGCTGGCCGCCCACCAACTGTCGACCCACGTGACGCTTCGCATAACTTACGGGCACCTTGCGCCGGGCAGCTTCCACGAAAACGATGAACGCGATGATGGCTACCAATGCGACCACCAAACCAATAACACCGATCGTTTCCAGTGTGTCGCCGCTACGAACTCGCTCAAACACCTGCTGCACTCCTTGCGGCAGACCAATCACGATGCCCGCAAAAATCAGCAGTGAAATGCCATTGCCAACACCGCGGTCCGTGATCTGTTCGCCGAGCCACATCACAAAGATGGTGCCCGTGGTCAATGTGAGCACTGTCGTCAGGAGAAAGCCCCACGTAGGCGCGCCTACACCATTAACCTGCAGCCAATGCGCAACAAACGAAGTTTGGATGGCGGCGAGACCAACAGTCAGGTATCTGGTCCATTGATTAATCTTCTGCCGGCCCATCTCGCCCTCTTCCTGCAACTTCTTCAATTGCGGCGAAACGACGGTCATAAGCTGGAGAATGATGGATGCGGTGATATACGGCGTGACGCCGAGGGCGAAGACTGAAATCGTGCGAAAATTGCCGCCGGAAAACAAGTCCAGCACACCCAACAGCGTACCCGCCACGTCCTCCCAAACTTGATCCAGCCGGTGCCTATTGATTCCCGGCGCACCAATATGCGCACCCAACCGGTAGACCGCGAGCATGCCGAGCGTAAACAAAATGCGCCGGCGTAGATCCGGCACATTAAACATATTGCGTACTGCTGCGAAAAACTTATCCATGCTTTTTCCAGTGCACAGACTTTAGTCTGTGATCCTAAATGGCAAGACTCTTAATCTGTTCTTGAGTGGCATAAACTTTAGTCTGGGTTTAGCGCACGAACAAACAGGCTAAAGGCCGTTCTACTCGATTACTGTAATCGCGCCGCCGGCTTTCTCGATTTTTTCACGCGCGCTTTTGGTAAAACGATGCGCTGAAATGCGAAGGGGTTTGGACAATTCACCGTTCCCGAGCACAACTACATCGTGTTTCGCTTTCTTAATAATGCCACGGTTATGCAGAAGTTCCGGAGTCACTTCCTCGTCGGCCTGGAAACCACGATCCAAGGCCGCCAGACTCACTTCCAACCAACGCTTCTTAAAGATGTTCGTGAAGCCGCGTTTGGGTAAGCGGCGGTGAAGAGGCATCTGGCCGCCTTCAAAACCGATTTTAGCCGAATAGCCTGAACGAGACTTCTGACCTTTCTCACCGCGTCCGGCTGTTTTTCCCAGACCCGAACCGGGACCTCTGCCGACACGTTTCTTTTTGTGAACTGAACCCCTGCTGGGATGAATGTTATTAAGACTGAGTGCCATCTTGACTCCTAAAAACTGATTTGCCATTTATCATCCATTTGACATTTTTTCATTAGCGACTGACGCAATGGCAAATGGGAATAAGAATGGCAAGTCTCTCTCTTTCCTACTCAACAATTCTCAATAGATGCGGCAACTTGGCAACAGCCCCGCGCATCGAGGCATCATCAGGCCGTTCCACGATTTGATTCAGCTTAGTTAAACCTAAACTACGTACCATCTGTTTATGCGTTTTCGGCGTGGCAATAAAGCTGCGGTAATACTGAATACGAATCTTGCCGCCGGTCGCTCCGCTCTTGGCCGTAACATCTCCACTCTTTCCCTTGGCAGCTGGGCTTGTTGCTTTTCTCGGCATAAGACCTCTTCAATGACAAATGATAAATGGCAAATGATATCGCGACCCACCGGTCGTTACCACTACCATCTCACTACTTCAAATCTCTTCTATCTGCTTTCCCCGTAGCCGCGCCAGCTCCATCGGATCTTTCATCCGCAGCAACGCATCAAAAGTAGCGCGCACTACGTTGTGCGGGTTCGTGGATCCCAAAACCTTTGTGCGTACATCATGAACCCCAACGGCCTGCATCACTGCGCGCACTGCGCCACCGGCGATAACGCCAGTGCCTTCCGAAGCCGGTTTAACCAGAACTCGGCCCGCGCCGAATTTCCCGATCAACTGGTGGGGCACTGTATTCTTGATCAACGGTACGCGGATCAAACTCTTCTTGGCAGCTTCGACCGCTTTCTTAATTGCCAGCGGAACTTCGCGGGCTTTGCCTGTGCCAAACCCGACATGCCCGCCTTCATCGCCAACGACGACCAGCGCAGCGAACGACATATTCTTACCGCCCTTCACGACCTTGGTCACGCGGTTGATGGAAATAACCTGATCTTTCAGATCAAGCCCCTGGGAAGGAATGCGTTGTTTGGGTTGTCTCATTGCTTCTCTTTACTCTGCTTCTCTTTTTTCTTGCGTGGCTTTTCTTCCACCACTTCCGGCTCCGGCTCAACTTCGACTGCCGCGGTTGCTTCATCTTTGTTGAGACCCGCTGCGCGGGCGGCGTCAGTAAGCGCTTTGATGCGACCGTGATACAGATAACCACCGCGATCAAAGACCACGCTGCTGATGCCTTTTTCCAAAGCGCGTTCGGCGATCGCTGTTCCAATCCGGCGCGCTGCTTCAACATTGCCGCCGGTCGTGCCGCGTAAGTCTTTTTCCGTCGTTGACGCCGAAACGATCGTCTGGCCATTTAGATCGTCAACTACCTGCGCGTAAATGTGATTCAAGCTGCGATAAACCGCCAGGCGCGGGCGTTCGCCGCTGCCTCGGACTTTGCGGCGAATGCGCCGGTGAATCGCCTCGCGAACTGTTGCTCTACTCGTGTTTGCCATCGTGTGATTTCCAATTGCCGATTGCCGATTGACAATCGGCAATGTATTACTTGCCAGTTTTTCCCGGTTTCAACTTGATTGGCACATCCGCGTAGCGAATGCCCTTGCCTTTATAGGCGTCCGGCTTGCGCAACTTGTGCATTTCGGCTGCCACCTGGCCCAGCTTCTGCTTGTCGATGCCCGTCAGCGTCAAGGTTGTTTGATACTGCTGAATGCTTCCCTTTGTCGTCAGGCGCTCGGCCTTTGCTTCCACTCCCTCAGGCAGTGGGAATTCAATCGGATGTGAATAACCGAGTGAGAAAACAATTCGCTTGCCCTGCACGTCGGCTTTGTAGCCCACTCCCACGACATCCATCTGCCTGGAAAAACCTTCGGTCACGCCGACGATTGCATTATTGGCAAGCGCCCGCGCCAAACCATGCAATGGCGCCAGGTCTTCTGACGTCCGTTCCGCCTGCAACTGGTCGCCTTCCAACTTGAAACTGATGCCTGCCGGGATAGGGGTCTTCAGATTTCCCTTCGGTCCCTTAACTTCCAGCGCCTCGTCATGAATGGTGACCGAGACCCCTTTCGGTAGCGTGATTACTTTTTTTCCAATGCGCGACATAATGTTATTTCCGATTTCCGATTTCCAATTGCCGATTTAGTTTCCATTCCGCGATCTCGATTAGCACCGTTCAGCAACCGCTGAAGACCAATCGGAAATTGGCAATTGGCAATTGTCAATGTTAATAAATTTGAGCCAACAACTCTCCGCCCATGTTTTCCTTGCGCGCGGCCTTGCCACTCATCAAGCCTTTTGATGTAGAGACAATATTCACGCCGTAGCCGCCCAAGACTTTGGGGATCTCGCTCGAGCCTACATAAACACGCCGCCCCGGACGCGACACTCGTTCGAGGTGCGTAATCGAAGATGTGCCACGCGCATCGTAACGAAGAAAAATGCGAATGGTCCGCTTCAAGCCTTCGCCCTTAAGGACAAAGTTATTGATATACCCTTCTTCTTTGAGAATGCGGGCAATTTCTAGTTTCAACTTCGAAGCCGGAATATCCGCGCGTGAATGCTTGGCCGCAATCGCATTGCGGATTCGCGTCAACATATCGGCGATAGGATCAGTCATTCTTAACTCCGTGACAGGTGACTAGTAACAAGTGACAAGTAAGAACAAGTTTTTCTTGTGACTCGTCACTTGTCACTTGTCACTGCTTTTCTACCAACTAGACTTAACGACGCCGGGAATCTGACCCTCGAGCGCCAACTGGCGAAAACAGATGCGGCACAAATTAAACTTTCGCAGGTAACCGCGCGCTCGGCCGCAGCGTTTGCAGCGAGTGTAAGCGCGCACCGCAAATTTCGGCTTGCGTTCTGATTTCGCAATTAATGATTTCTTTGCCATAACGTCTCGTAAATCGTGAATCTTAAATCGTGAATCGTAAATAGTTCCTTGACGTAAACTGAAACTGTAAATCGCGACTACCTCTGTTCACGATTTACGATTAACGATTCACGTCCTAAAGGGCATTCCCAGCCCCTTCAAAAGAGCGCGCGCCTGTTCGTCGTCTCGCGCCGTAGTAACGATCGAAATGTTCATGCCGCGCTGCTTGTCGACCTTGTTAAAGTCGATTTCCGGAAAGATAAGCTGCTCGCGCACGCCGATGGTGTAATTGCCCCGGCCATCAAAAGCCTTTGGCGAAACGCCACGAAAGTCTCTAACGCGCGGCAAAGCAATCGACACCAGCCGATCCAAAAACTCGTACATGCGATCGCCGCGCAGGGTGACTACTACGCCGATGGGCATTCCCTGGCGCAGCTTGAACGACGCGATTGATTTCTTTGCTTTGGTGACAACCGGTTTTTGTCCTGTAATTGCGCGCAGTTCGTCTGCCGCGGTGTCCAGAATTTTGGCGTTGGCGATTGCTTCGCCCATACCCATGTTCAGCACGATCTTTTCGACGCGCGGCACGGCCATGGGATTCTTGATGCCAAACTCTTTGGCGATCGCCGGAGCAATCTCTTTTTGATAACGCTCTTTTAGTCTCGCTGCCATCTCAAACCTCGTAAATCGTCAATCGTGAATCGTAAATAGTCGTTACTTCGTTCTAACCGACGCCCGTAATCGCAAACCTTTTCTATTTACGATTTACGATTCACGATTTACTGCGCTTACTTTTCCAGCGAATGCCCGCTGGCCGCAGCCACGCGAGTCTTCGTGCCGTCGCTCTCAACGTGATATTTCACCCGCGTAGGATTGCCTGACTGGGGATCGATCAATTGCACGTTGGAAATATTAATGAAAGCTTCTTTCTCGATTATGCCGCCGCCGCGGTTACTCTGCGGGCTGGCTTTCTGATGACGCTTGATCATTCCGGCGCCTTCAACTTTGATTTTGCCGGTCGCTGGCGCCACCTCGAGCACACGACCACGCTTGCCTTTGTCGCGGCCGGCTATGATTACCACCTGATCGTTCTTCTTTATCTTTGAACGTTGTGTTCCCGCCATAACCTTAAATGACCTCCGGGGCCAGTGACACGATTTTCATAAAGTTCCGATCGCGCAGCTCGCGGGCAACCGGGCCAAATACGCGCGTGCCAATCGGCGTGCCGTCTTCCTTAATCAGAACCGCGGCGTTTTGGTCGAAACGAATGTAGGTGCCGTCTTTGCGGCGCACTTCTTTGCGGGTACGTACAATCACCGCGTCCTGCACCGTTCCCTTTTTGATCGTGCCGTCGGGTGACGCTTCCTTCACAGTCACCTTTATGCGATCGCCCAGGCCAGCAATCTTTCCTGTCGAACCGCCAATCGGCATGATCATCTCGACCCGCCTTGCGCCTGAATTGTCGGCGACCTCCAAAGAGGTCTGCATCTGAATCATTGCTCACTCCGTTCGAGTGATGAGTGATGAGTGATGAGTGATGAGTAAAAGCTTTTACTTGTCACTTGTCACTTGTCACTTGTCACGGCTACTTAGCTGCCTTTTGCACTATTTCAATTACACGCCAGCGCTTGCGCGCAGACATCGGGCGCGTCTCAACAATTCGCACCTTGTCGCCAATCGTTGCCCCCAACTCGTCATGGGCCATGAATTTCGACGTGCGGCGAACATACCGCCTGTATTTTGTGTGGCGCACCAGGCGATCAACTCGGACCACCACAGTCTTCTGCATCTTGTCGGAAACTACTGCTCCGACTTTCTGCGAGCGATGCGCGCGCCTGGCGCCATTTGCGACTTTACTCTCAGTCGCCACTTCGTTGTTCTCTTCTGCCATTGTTTTCACTCAGTGGCACAGACCTTTAGTCTGTGACCCTTCCGTTACAGCACAGACTAAAGTCTATGCCACTTAATTCTGTTGCCGCTGCCGCGAAATCGTCTGCAAGCGCGCCAGCGATCTCTTTTCCTCGCGGATACGTTTGACTGCATCCACTTCGCCCAACGCGAGTTTAAATTTCAAACGAAAGAGTGACTCTTTCAGGCGAGCGCTCTCTGCGTTCAGCTCCTCTTCGGAGAGATCCAGCATCTTGTCCAGCTCTTCACGTCGTTTCATATCGCGCCCCCTTCCTGGTCGGCACGCGTCACAAACTTGGTCTTAATCGGAAGCTTTTGTGCCGCTAGTCGCATTGCATCGCGCGCCGTCTTTTCGTCCACGCCCTCGATCTCGTAAAGAATCCTGCCGGGCTTAACAACCGCCACCCAATACTCCGGAGCGCCTTTGCCTTTGCCCATGCGTGTTTCCGCCGGCTTCTTAGTGACTGGCTTATCTGGGAACATGCGAATCCAGATCTTGCCGCCGCGCTTGATGTGCCGAGTCATCGCAATACGCGCGGCCTCGATTTGCCGATCCGTAATCCATGCCGGCTCCAGGCACTTGAGCCCAAACTCACCAAAGCTGATTTCGCTTCCACGAGTCGCGGTGCCAGTCATGCGTCCGCGCATCTGCTTTCGGTGCTTAACTTTTTTCGGCATCAACATAGCGTTTCACTCATTTCCGATTGCCAATTTCCGATTGCCGATTTCACTCGGCCTGTCTTTTCAATCGGCAATTGGCAATCGCCAATCGGCAATCCCTTTATCCGTTTTCCCCACGCGGTCGCCTGCCATCCGAACCGCCGCCGCCTTCGCGCTCACGTCTGGTTCGCGGCCGGCGCTCGCGTTCGCCCATGCGCGTCTCGTTAATCGGATCCGATCCCGTACCGCGGGCCATTGCGGCTTTCGCGTCCAGAATTTCACCGCGGTATATCCAGACCTTCACGCCAATTTGACCAAATGTCGTTCGTGCCTCAGCCAGACCGTAATCGATGTCAGCACGCAAAGTGTGCAGCGGCAGTTGTCCCTGCAGGTGCCACTCGCTGCGGGCGATTTCCGCGCCGTTCAGCCGGCCGCTCACCTTGACCTTAATTCCCTGGGCGCCAAAGCGCAGCGACTCTTCAACTGCTTTGCGCATGGCCCGCCGAAACGCAATGCGCTTCTCGAGCTGGGCCGCAATCTTTTCTGCCTGGAGCTGAGCGTTCAGTTCCGGCTTATGAATCTCCTGAATGGACACCAAAACTTCGCGGCCAGTCTTGGCGGACAAATCTGTCTTGAGCTTGTCAATCTCGGCTCCCTTGCGTCCGATGATGATTCCGGGTCGAGATGTATAGATAATGATCTTCAGCCGGTTAGCGGCGCGCTCGACATCAACGTGCGAAACGCCGGCGCCGGCAAAGCGCTGTTTCAGATCGCGCTTGAGCTTGAGATCTTCCAACAAGAACTCGCCGTACTGTTTCTTCGCGAACCAGTGCGAGTGCCAGTCCTTGTTATAGCCAAGGCGGAATCCGTATGGATGAACTTTCTGACCCACAATCTTCTCCAGTCTGAGATCCTAATCTGGTTTTAAGATCTGAGATTTACTTCAGATCTCTTTGAGATCTGAGATCTTAAATCTGAGATCTCCTATTGCATTTAAGATCTGAGACTTCAGATCTCAAAAACCTTTATTCGTCTGCTTTCGCCTTCTTCTTCGAAGCTCGCTTAGCAGCCTTCTTCTCACCCCCTGCCTTCGCGGCGGCATCTATCTTTTCAGAAGCCACTGTCCGGGCGGCCGTACGTTTTGCTCTGGGAGCGGCAGCCGCGCCGCCTCGCTTGCGCGCCTTACTTTCCGCCAGTTTGGGTGGCTTCGCGCCGGCGATGGCGCCACGCTTGCCTTTCACCGAGGGCTCAGCTCGCTCATCGTTTGAAAGCAGAATCGTCACGTGACAAAAGTGTCGTTGCTCGCGATACGCACGACCCTGCGGCGCAGGACGAACGCGGCGGCGATTCTTGGTCGGTCCGCGATCCACGAATGCGGTTTTTACCCACAGATCATCAGGGTCGATGGCAACGTTTGCCTTTTCCGCCGCCTCGTTTGCATTGGCGATTGCCGAGCGCATGCACTTCTCAATCAACGTTGAAGCGCGCTTGCTCGAATAGCGCAGGATAGCCAGCGCCTGATTGACATCCTTGCCGCGGATCATATCCACAACGAGTCGCGCCTTCTGCGCCGACCCTCGTAAATACTTTGCACTTGCTATCGCTTCCATCTCTACCTCGTGAATCGTGAATCGTTAATCGTAAATACTAAGAACTGTGACCTTACCAAAAAGCCGTAAATCGCTACTTCTATTTACGATTTACGATTGACGATTTACGTTTGTTATTTTGGCGCCGCGGCTGGTGCAGCTGCCGGCGCTACCTTAGTCGCCTTCTCTACCTTAGTTCCCGAGTGGCCTTTGAACGTGCGCGTTGGCGCAAACTCGCCTAGCTTGTGGCCCACCATATTTTCAGTCACATAAACCGGCAAGTGTCGCTTGCCGTTGTGCACGCCAAACGTCAGACCCACCATGTCCGGCGTAATAGTCGAGCGCCGCGACCAGGTCTTGATTACCGGCGGACGGTTTCCGCTGGCGCGCACTCGCTCGACAGCCTTCTCAACGCTGTCATCAATGTATGGTCCCTTTTTAACTGAACGTGCCATATTCGTCTCGCTTCGCTCAACTCACAGTTTCGAGTTTCGAGTTTCAAGTTTCGAGTTCAGCGTTTTGGGTTATTCCTAACTCGGAACCCGAAACTCGGAACACGAAACTCACTTTGTCCTTCTATCTTTCAATATCATTCGCTGCGTGCGCTTGTTACTTCTCGTCTTGTAGCCGCGCGTGGGTTGCCCCCACGGCGTCACCGGATTACGGCCGCCGGAAGTTTTGCCTTCACCACCGCCATGTGGGTGGTCCACCGGATTCATAGCCACGCCGCGCACGTGCGGGCGAATGCCCTTCCAACGAGATCGGCCGGCTTTTCCATAGGAAACGTTTTCGTGCTCAATGTTTCCTACCTGGCCCACCGTCGCCTTGCACACCAAAGGTACGCGTCGCACTTCGCCCGACGGCATGCGAAGCTGTGCATAGTCGCCTTCCTTAGCCACCAGCTGTGCAAATGCGCCCGCTGATCGTGCCATCTGTCCGCCCTTGCCGGGCCGCAGCTCGATGTTGTGAATCTGCGTGCCGAGGGGAATATTGATCAATGGCAGTGTGTTTCCCGGCAGAATGTCGGCTTCGGCGCCGCTCATAATCGTCTTACCTACTTCAATACCGCTGGGCGCGATGATGTAACGCTTCTCGCCATCGATATAGGTGACCAAAGCGATGTGTGCCGATCGATTCGGATCGTATTCAATCTGCGTCACGCGGCCGGGCACGCCCTCTTTGTCTCGTTTGAAATCAACGATGCGATAGAACCGCTTGTGACCGCCGCCGCGACGTCGCACCGTGATGCGACCGTCATTGTTGCGGCCGGAAATGCGCTTCTTGGGTTCAAGCAACGCCTTTTCGGGCACCGCTCCAGCCGTCAACTCATCGCGCGTCAGATAAGTCTGGTAACGACGCGCCGGAGATGTTGGGGTTAGTTTCTTTATTCCCATTTCGTTTATTTCCGATTTTCAATTGCCGATTGCCGATTTAAGAAATCTCTCTAACAAACCGCCAATCGGAAATTGGCAATTGGCATTCGGCAATGTTAAATGCTTTCACCGTAATCCACAGGCTTCTCGCCTTGCTTCAGCGTCACATACGCTTTTTTCCACGCCGGCTTGCGTCCTTCAAAGCGGCCGCGGCGCGCCATCTTGCCCATGAAGTTAATCGTATGGACCTTGTCCACCTTGACCTGGAAAATCGACTCAACCGCCGACTTGATCTCAGGCTTGGTCGCATGACGATCAACCCTGAAGGTCAGCAACTGGCGCGTGTCCTGCGATTCCTCTTTTGCGACCAAAGCTTTTTCAGTGATCACAGGCGACTTAATGATGTCCCAAACTGTTCTCATTTATTAGGCCGCCTCCTTTTTACGTTTCGGCGCCGCCTTCGTGGTCTTCACTGCCGGCTTGCGCGCGCGCTTTGGCTTCGCAGGCTCTGCAGCCGCTGCTTCAGCCGTTTCTTCTACACCCGCATTATCCTCTGCGTCGTTTGCCTTGTTTCTGCCCAACAGCTGTTCGAGTTCTTTTACCGCTGCCTCCGAGATAACCAGACGCTCGTGATAAAGCAGGTCGTAAATATTCAAGCCGAAGCTGTTGACTACTTTCGCGCTCCGAACGTTTCGCGTGGAGAGCATCAAGTTGTTGTTGTCCAGCGAATCGACGATTAATGTCTTACCCTCCACACCGAGCTTCGCTAGTGAGGCAATAAAATCCTTCGTCTTCGGTTTGTCGAGCGTCCAGCCGTCGATCAAAACCACCTTGCCTTCGCGTACTCGCTCGGAAAGCGCCGAGCGCAATGCGCCCTGCCGCATTTTCTTCGGCATGCTGTAAGACCAGTCACGTGGGTGTGGCCCGTGCACATTGCCGCCGCCTTTCCAAAGCGGCGATCGCAGTGAAGCGATACGCGCTCGGCCGGTGCCTTTTTGCTTCCAAAGCTTACGCCCAGCGCCGGAAACGTCGCCGCGAGTTTTGGTTGCGGAGGTGCCCTGTCGCGCGTTTGCCATGAAATTGCGCACCGCCGCGTGAATGAGACCTTCATTCAAAGGCGCGCCAAACACAGCGTCTGACAACTCGACTTCGCGAAGCTCTTCGTTCTTTAAATTGCGCACCTTAACGGTAGGCATAATCAACTCCAGTAATAAGTGAATCGTGAAAAGTGAAAAGTAAAACTTTCTAGCAAAGGACTGAGCGAAGTAGTAAACGTATTCTTCACTTTTCACTCTTCACTTATCACTCTTTCGCTGTCTCGCAGCCTTCTTTACCACCACAACGCTTCCATTCGGGCCCGGCACGGCCCCGCGAATCATGAGCAGATTATTCTCAGCATCAACTCTCGCAACCGTTAATCCTTTTACGGTGATGCGCGCATCGCCCATGTGACCTGATGAACGCATCCCTTTGACCACTCGTGACGGATAAGCTGAGGCGCCGATCGAGCCGGGCGCTCGCACGTTCATCGAACCATGCGATTCAGGACCGCGATTGAAATGGTGGCGCTTGACCGTGCCTGCAAACCCGCGTCCTTTGGATTTGCCAACTACTTCGACGACATCGCCGTCAGCAAACTGATCTACAAGAATCTTGTCACCAACATTCATCTCGCCGCTGGCATCTTCCAGGCGAAATTCCTTAAGAATGCGCGTTGGCGGAATTCCGCCGCCGGTCTTTTCAAAGTGGCCGCGCATCGGCTTGGTAACGTTCTTCAGTTTGACGGGCTTCTCGTCTACGAGGCCAACCTGCACGGCATCGTAACCATCAGCTCCGGCCGCAGTTTTCTTCTGCACGACAACACATGGACCAGCCTTGATCACGGTGACGGGAGTAACCATGCCGTCCGCCGCAAAAATCTGCGTCATGCCAATTTTTCTTCCGATGATTCCGTTAATCATTAGTTTATTTCCGATTGCCAATTGCCAATTGCCGATTTCAAATCTTCAATCAACAACATCGTCGTTCACGAGAATCCACCGCTACGTTTCCAAAAGCCAATCGGAAATCGGCAATTGGAGATCGGCAATGCCGTTACTGCCTGCCAAAAGCTTTAATTTCAACGTCCACGCCCGCGGGAAGATCCAGCTTCATCAGCGCATCAACCGTCTGCGGCGTAGGGTCGAGAATATCCATCAAACGCTTGTGCGTTCTGATCTCAAACTGCTCGCGCGACTTCTTATCGACGTGGGGCGAACGCAGCACCGTCCATTTGTTTTTGACAGTAGGCAAGGGTATTGGCCCAGCCACGCGCGCGCCCGTTCGCTTCGCCGTTTCCACAATCTCGGTGGTGGACTGATCCAACACGCGGTGATCGTAGGCCTTCAGTCTGATTCTAATTTTCTCGTTAAGCATTTTGCTTTGTCTTTCTGCCTACTGCTACTGCCTACTGCTTATTCGACTACTTCGCTGACCGTGCCGGCTCCAACCGTGCGACCCCCTTCGCGGATAGCGAAGCGCAAGCCCTTCTCCATCGCGATTGGTGCGATCAACTCGATCTCCATCGCCACGTTGTCTCCAGGCATCACCATCTCTACTCCTGTAGGCAAACTCGCCACTCCCGTCA
>JBPCLZ010000103.1:0-25220 GCA_051002775.1 Pyrinomonadaceae bacterium
CCGCCGAACGCATTCTGGGTCTGTGGCAATCGCTGCGTTTCCTTGATTCGGTCGAGAACTATCAATCGGCCCGGCAATTCCCACATCTCGGGACCATGCGACTGAAGATGGAGCAGGATTCCCACCAGCGAACAGCGGAGTTCAATTGGACCCACAACAAAGATGCGGCTGAGCTTGTTAAGGAATACCGGCGCGTCGCCGACCAGGCGATCTGGGTTTTTGATTTTTCAACTTCGCGCGAGAATCAAACCCTCAACACACCCAAGCTGATGGACCAGCTTGAGAACATGCTCAAACGAAACTCCGTCTCCGACCCGCAGCAGTTGGTTCCATTGTTGAAAGAGATCTCAACGGACGAACACCTTCCGTTAATCGCCCGCAACCATGCCCTGCGTCTTTTGAAACAGATCAAAAAGTAAGAGTTTTTGGGTTGGGAATCGGTTGATTTAAGGTGCCTGGACGGCTTGAATAACACCCGCCGCCGTCTTATTGCTGAATGGATCTAACTCGGCTGTCATTTCGCTAGTGCCTTATCGCACATCGCGATTTCGTGTGCCACGTCGTCCGGCTTCCCCAGCTCTGCAACGCCCAACCTGCCATTGTCCCGTAGCTCCTGCCAAATTTCGAGACTCTGTTGGAACCAATCACGCGCTTCGCGCCAGTTCTCAGCTCGTTTGTCCGGCGCGCTCTTCAATTTCGAAGCAAGCATCGCGTAACAGGCGCCCATTTGTTCGAGACAGACGGCTTTCAAGCTCCGCGTTTGCGGAGTGGCTAATAATGCGGGACCCATTTGTTTGAAAAACCCCAGCGATTTTCGGCTGTTATCCAAGGCTCTCTCCACCTCCCCGGTCGCGGCAAATAATTCAGCCAGGTTGGTATGGGTTCGGCTTAGGTTTATACGCGGCGTTGCGCTCGACGGACTCTTGGCTAACAAGTCGTTGAAAATATCCAACGCCTTACGAAAGTGCTCTAAGGCCTCAGCCTTGTCCGAGGTCTTCGTCAGCGTCAAGCCCAGCCACCGGTGAATATTACCCACGTCCAAGAGGACTGTAAGATTCGCTTTATCTGCGGCTACCAGGCCGTCAAATATTTCCTGCGATTTGCGCATGTTCTTCAGCGCGCCTTCAATGTCGCCTGAAATTAAGTGAATCTTACCAATCTTGGTGTAGAGCAACCCGACATCACGCTTCAGCTTTGCATCATTGGGCTCTGCTGCTGAAGCTGCTTCAAGTAGAGCTAAACCCTTGTTATAACCATCGAGCGCTCCGTTTAGGGGGCCGGTATAGGCGAGGAGATCGCCGAGCCTGTGATAACTCGACGCTAATTGAAATATTTTTTCCCGATCGCCAGGATTTTCGGCGGATAACTTCTCGCAAATAGCCAGCGACTTAAGGTAATTCTCCATCGCCCCTTTCGAATCTCCGAGATTTATAAGAGGCGGGAACCCTTGTACGTCTGCTGTGTGACGGTAGAGCAGCGCCAACTCTGAAAGGACCGCTGTGTTCGAAGGCTCAGCGGCGGCGAGCGCTTCGTTGATCTCCAGCCCCCGGCGAGAACTCTCCAATGCCGCTGTGAGACTGCCGGTCTGAGCGAGAATCTCGCCAACTCTGTCATAACTTTGCGCCAGCTCCAGTCGGACTTGAGCATCGTGGGGATTTTCCACTGCAAGCCCTTTACGAAGCACCAGCGATCTTCGATGGCTCTCTAACGCTCCGTCGTAATCTCCGAGGTTTGCATAGTTCGGACGTCCCTGCACATCGCCTACTTTGAAATATGCTGCTGATAACTCGCGCTGCAGACGCGGGTCATTCCCCGATTCTTGTGTCAGGTCATTCAAATACTCCAACGCTCGTTTGACCACTAGCTCACGCGCAGGAGTCGAGCCGGGAAGATTCTCGATAGCGTCGTGAAACTCAAACAGAAACGTGTTTGCTATCTGGCGGACCTCGTTGAAGCGCCGCTCGGCGCGGTTACGCTCGGCCCGTGCGACCCGCGCTTGCCAGGTGGTGGCGGCGATGCCCGCCAACAATGCAATCAGGACAAACGCGGCCGCAGCAACAGCGATTTTGTTCCGGCGGACAAATTTTGAGCTGTGGTAAGAAAAGGTATCTTTGCGCGCGTTAATCGGAAGATTTTCGAGATAGCGGCGGATGTCTTCGGAAAAGTGCTCGACTGATGCGTAACGACGTTGCGCTTCTTTTCGCATCGACATCAGGACAATGTTGTCCAAGTCACCGCGCAACTGGCGGCTCAGCTTCTTGGGAGTAGCGTCACGGGCTTCACTTATAGAGGCCGATGTTAAAGTGTTTTCCTTCGACTCCGCGCTCTTGGGTTGATCTTCGGTGCGGCCTACGACCGTACTTGGTCGCGGGGCGTCTTTCTCACAGATCACACGAGCCACTTCGTCCGGGAGTTTATTTCTAAAATAATAGGGACGGCGTCCGGTCAGCAGTTTGAAAAGTATTACACCCAGTGAATAGGTATCACTGGCCGTGGTCATGGGCAGTCCGCGCACTTGTTCCGGGCTCGCGTACTCTGCCGTCATCATGCGAAAATCCGTGACCTCAGTCGCTTGAGATTGATCGGCGCGGAGAATTTTGGCGATGCCAAAATCAAGAAGCTTCACGGTGCCATCTTCGGTGACCACGATATTGCTTGGCTTGAGATCGCGATGAATTACCAAATTTTGGTGAGCGAAGTGTACCGCCGAACAAATGCTGCGGAAGAGTTTTAGACGTTCGCTAATTGAAAGTTGCCGTGTGTCTGCATACTCATCGATCGGCTGACCATCAATGTACTCCATCACAAAGTAGGGCAATCCGTCTTCGGTTGTCCCACCGTCGACTAGCCCCGCGATGTTCGGATGATCAAGATTGGCCAGGATTTGTCGTTCGTTGCGGAAGCGGCGGACGATGAAATCTGTATCCATGCCGCGCTTGATTAGCTTAATGGCGACCTGCTTGTGATACTGATCGTCGGCGCGCTCAGCCAGATACACTGCGCCCATCCCGCCCCGTCCAATCTCGCGCACGATTTCATAGGACCCGATGCGTCTCCCGGCAGGCGATTCAATTTCCTCGGCGGCAAGTAGGGAAGTGACAACTTCAAAAGCAGATTCGTCGATGAAGTCAGGAGCCGCTTCGTCGGCGGCAATGAGAGCCTCCACTTCGCTTCGCAAAGTTTCATTACCCGAACATGATGCGTTGAGAAACGCCGCGCGGGCGGCGCCGGGATCATATTCGAGCGCTGACTGAAAGACGCTCTTGATCTCCTGCCAACGTGCTGGATCCATTTCAGGCACTCTGGCTAATCTCCTTGTACAACCAGGCCTTAGCCGTGCGCCATTCGCGCTTGACCGTCGCCGGTGAGATGCCGATCACTTCCGCCACTTCTTCTATGGTCAGTCCGCCAAAGAATCGCAACTCGATAATCCGGCTTTGCTGCGGATCGAAAGTCTCAAGGCGTGTCAACGTTTCATCCAACACTGTCAGGTTGAGATCGCGATCATCAAAGAAACTAACAGCTTCAGTCAGCGAGAGTTTGTGAGCGTTTGGACCACCACGCTTTTGAGCGTGGCGATCGCGGGCATGGTTGACGAGAATTCGTCGCATCATCTGGGCCGCAATACCAAAAAACTGCGCCCGGTTTTGCCAGGCAACGCTGCTTTGATCGATTAGCCGCAAATAGGCTTCGTTAACAAGGGCAGTCGGTTGCAGGGTGTGATCGGAACGTTCGCGTGAAAGATAAGCGGACGCCAGCCGGTGGAGCTCCGCGTAAACCAACGGCATCAGTTGGTCCAGCGCCCTTTCGTCTCCCTTGCTCCATTCAAGCAGTAGTTGTGTGACGGCTTCCGGCGAGGTCATTAAGCCCGGGTCCCCCTATTTCGGTCTGAATATTAACCTTAAATCAAAAATAACTCGATTCGCTGAGCTGATTGGCCGCGATCTCGTGCGTTAGTAAGTAGAGAAGAATTCACCTTATCGTGCCGCAGACCACGTGCCTCGCCCCCAACTCCCGGGGACGCCTGTCGGTTCTGACGTGCAACTTACGAATTATTTAGGAGAACCCTATGAAACGCGCCAGCAACTATCAAATCGTCTTAATCGCTTCATTTTTAGCACTCGCAATCAGCGCCGTCGCAACGCAAAGTTTCATTGGCTACGCAGCCGTGGAAGATGGAACCGAGCAACTGGCGGCGACGAATGGGAAAATTGCTTTTGTGAGAGATGGCGTCATCATCACGATGAACCCGGATGGAAGTAGCCAGACACCATTCTTCTCTTCCCACATGGCCGACGAATCTCACCCCGCGTGGTCGCCGGACGGGAGCAAGCTAGCCTTTGTCAGCGGCACAGACAATGGCAATCAGGAGATCTACGTCGTAAACGCCAACGGCTCCGGTCTAACTAGGCTCACCACCGATCCAAACGGCGCGGTGCTTAACGATAACAGTCCGGCATGGTCGCCCGATGGAAATAAGATTGCCTGGAAGAGACCGGCTATAAATGGTGGAAATAAGGACATTTTCGTCATGAATTCGGTGGACATTAACGCTGATGGTAACGGCGACAACCGTGTACAGATAACTAATTTGGCGGTGGAAAACAATTTTCCGGGCAGACCTTCTTGGTCACCCGAGGGAACGAAGATAGCATTCACCCGAAGCTTCGCAGGCGGTAGTCTTGAAATCGCCACTATGAATGCCGACGGTACTAACCAAACGCCGGTTGTTACAAACTCTAGTCCAAACGCAGATGACGCCGCCGCCTGGTCGCCCGATGGCAGCAAGATTGCTTTTCATCGGAACATAAACGGCGCACCGCAAATTTTGGTTGCTAATGTTAATGGATCAGGCAGTACGCAACTGACCAACAACGCGGGCAGTAGTCAGAGATTTCCAGCGTGGGCTCCTGACGGAACCAAAATAGCCTTCGTTAGTGATCAGCCTAACGGTAGCAATACAGACATTTACGTAATGGATGCAGCTGGTACGAACGTTACAAGGATAACCACCAACGCCTCTGTTGACGAGTGGCCGACCTGGCAAGCGGCGCCAACGCCGACGCCGACCCCCACGCCAACTCCGACTCCTACGCCGACGCCCACACCGACCTATTCCTTGAACGGTGCTGTTGAAGACGTCGATCGCAGCCGGCTCGACGGTGCGCATTTGATACTAACGGGTGACACCAACAACGATGGCGTAACAGACATCACGCGCTCCTGGACCACGACAGTGGGCGGGCATGGATTGTTTAACTTCAGCGCACTGCCCGCCGGGCGGTACATCGTGACGATCAGTGCCGATCATCGCTTGTTCAATCCGAACACAAGGACCGTTAGTTTGCCGACGAGCTTTCCCGGCGGTGGCATCACGCTAACAATCCGCGCTTCGGAGGTCACCGTGCCAACGCCCCCAGGTTCCGCCATCACAGTGACAGCAGGGAACACCTCCGTGACCTTCCAAAGCGTACTCGTCGACGGTGTAACGACCTTTACGGCCGTCGACGAAACCTCACTGGAGGATTTGCTTATAATCGGCGGCTTCGGTCAGGCGTTGAGCGCGGTCCACGTTACGACTACTGGGCAGCCCACCGAGCCTATTCAAGTATGCTTTAGAGTGCCGCCAGAGTGGGACGAGTTCGGTCTTGCTTACTTCATGGGGCAGGTATTGGCAGGCACCGCCTACAACGTCACAACAAGCTGGAACGAAGCGACTCAATCGATTTGTGGCACGGCCAGATATAACCCGCCGCCGCCCCCTCTCAGCAGCGCAAACACTGCCAGAGCTAATGATCAGACTGCCGCCGCGTCCGAGACCGACCTTGGCACCTTCTTCGTTGCGCACGCCACAAATTCCATCGCATTCACCCAAGCCATTACCACGGTTTCTGAGGGAGCAGGTTCCGCATCAGTTACGCTGACCCGAACAGGCGATACGACTAAAAGCGCGAGTGTTACTTTCGAAACCAGCGACGCAGCAGGAGGACAGAAGTGTAACGTTATTAACGGGATTGCATCGTCGCGCTGTGATTACATTACCGCCGTGGGAAATGTCACTTTCGCAGCGGGTGAAGCTTCCAAGACCATCAATATTCTTCTCATTAACGATTCTTACTCGGAGGGTAACGAGACACTTACGCTTTCCTTGAGAAACCCAGCCTTTGCCACGATCGGCAGCCAGTCAAGCGCAACAGTTACTATCAACGACAACGATAGTGTGAATGGCGCCAATCCGATTGATCAGGCCGGCTTCTTCGTTAATGAACACTATTTCGATTTCCTGAATCGTCAGCCTGACTCCGGCGGTCTGGGATTCTGGACCAACGAAATAACTTCCTGCGGCTCTGACGCTGCATGCATCGACATCAAGCGCATCAACGTCTCGGCGGCGTTCTACCTTTCGATTGAATTTCAGGAGACTGGTTATTTAGTCGAGCGACTCTACAAGGCTGCGTACGGCGATGCAGATGCTTTGTCAGCGCTCGACACCTATCCCAGTCAGCACGCCATCAAGGTACCGATAGTCAGGCTCGAGGAGTTTCTGCCGGACTCGCAGCAGATTAGTAACGGCGTAATTGTTGGTCAGGCGGGTTGGCCCGAAGCTCTTGAAGCCAACAAACAAGCCTTCGTTGCGCAATTCGTGCAGCGTGCGCGCTTCACCACGGCGTTGCCAGCTTCGATGACTCCGGCGCAATTCGTTGACAAACTGAACACGAATGCGGGCAATCCGTTAAGCACGACTGAACGCAATCAACTGGTCAACGATTTATCTTCCTTCGCCAGGACACGGGCGCAAGTGTTGCGCGCGGTGGCTGAGAATTCGAATTTAGTTCGTGCTGAAACCAACCGCGCCTTTGTCCTCATGCAGTACTTTGGTTACCTTCGCCGCACTCCAAACGATGCTCCTGACAACGACTACACGGGCTTCGACTTCTGGCTCCGGAAGCTGAACCAATTCAACGGTAACTTCGTCAACGCGGAGATGGTCAAGGCGTTCATTTCCTCAATCGAGTACAGGCAACGGTTTGCACCTTGAAGACGGATAGAAAAAGAAAAACGAATACCGCCGCGTTGCTGACCAGGCGATCTGGGTTTTTGATATTTCGATTGCGCGCGAGAATCAGCCGCTCAATTCACCCAAGCTGATGGACCAGCTCGAGACAATGCTCAAACGGAACGCGCTATCCGACCCGCAGCAGTTGGTTCCATTACTAAAAGACATCTCCACGGACGAGCATCTCCCGCTCATCGCTCGCAACCACGCGTTGCGCCTGATAAAGAAACTCGAGAAGTAGAGGTGTTCGATACGCTCGGGTGTAAGCGAGATGGAGGCATTTACTGACCCGTCAGTTGCCTGATCGACGCGTCGCACTTTGCGATACCTTCATTTACTTCATCAGGTTTGGCAGCGTCTTCCCCCGTTAGTTTCCCGGCATCGAGAAAAATTTTGTAGATTGCCTGACTCTTCTGAAACCAGGAACGAGCTTCGCGCCAATGAGCCAAACGCTTCTGTGCCGGTATTTTCTGATCGGAAGCTAAGGCTACGTAACCTTGCCCTAAAGCCGTCTGTACACTCGCAATGCGAAAATGAGCTATCTCATCTGTGGGTGAAGCCGCGAATGACTTCTGCAATGTCAGCAGAGATTCATTGAGAAGCTTGACTGCTGCGGCAGCTTCTCCGTTTTTTATCATCATCTCGCAGACAAAAGTTTGTATCAATGCTACCGCCTGGCGAAACTCGTCGTTCTGCGGATCTGCGGACAACATCTCCGTGAAAATCGACAGCGCTTTACGTGAACTATCTAAACCCGTCTTTGGGTCTCCGAGTTTGGCTGAAACCAGGCCTACATTAAAATCGCCAACCGCTTGACCGCGACGTAACTTTGTGTTGCCTGGATCAGCCGCGGCCAGCTTTTCGCCTATTCCTTGAGCTTTGCGCATGAGTACGAGTGCTTCAGCATGCTGCCCGGTTAACCCAGTAAGTATTTCCGCGGTTTTGTCGTAAGAAAGCGCCAGTTCATATTGAATTTTGGTGTTACCAGGATCAGCGGCAGCTAACTCTTCAAAGAGCACTACGGCCTTGCGAAGATTTTCTAAAGATTCCTCTCCCCGACCGTTTGCTCCATGCATATACCCGAAATTTCTATAAGATATTGCTACATCGGAACGAATCTGGTTATCGTCTGGCAATTCTACTGCAAGTTTTTTGTTTACTTCCAAAGCCTTGCCATAGAATTCAAAAGTCCTGATCGTATCGACCTGAATCCACAAAATGTCGCCCAGCTTGGTATAACTGGTTGAAAGTCTCCGACGATAATCGACATTGTCCGGTTCCGCCGCCACTAACGCTTCTCTGATTGCCAATGATTTACGATAACTCTCGCCGGCTTTTTGACGTTGCCCTAAATGCGAAGTACCAAAGCCGCCTTGAATGTCACCAATCTTGTCATAAGCGGCAGCTATTTCCAGTTGCAATGAAGGCTCTGGTCCAGCTTCGCCTGCTAACTTGTCTAAATACTCCAGAGCGCGACTAACCAGTAATTCTCTAGCTGGGGTCGAGCCGGGTAAATCTTGAATCGAATCGTGGAGTTCAAAAACCACGGAATTTGCCAGTTTGCGAACATCATTAAATCGCTGCTCAGCCTTAGCGCGTTCTCGAAGCGCTACGCGGGCTTGCCAGGTTGTGACTACGGTCGCCATCAACAAGGTGATGACTACTACAGCCGCAGCGAGTGCTCCAGCTTTATGTCGTCGCACAAACTTTCCGGCGCGATAGCCAAACGTGTCTGGACTTGCTGCAACCGGCAGTCCTTCAAGATGGCGGCGAATGTCTTCGGAGAATTCCTGCACTGAAGCATAGCGACGCTCGGGTTCCTTTCGCAGGGCCCGGAGCACAATGTTGTCCAGATCGCCGCGTAAAAATTTCGGATTGCGGATTTCGGATTTCGGATTTGTATTTTGTCCCTTGTCAGTGGGCCGTTGGTGGTTGTCGTCCGATCGGTTCCGGTCTTCTGTCTTCTGCCTGCTCGCGGCAGTGCTCGGTTTTTCGGGCTCTTCACGCAGGATGGCCTCTGCTATCTCATCGGGTTGACGGCTCCGTAGGCGGTAAGGATGACGTCCAGTCAATAGTTCATACAATACAATACCGAGGCTGTAGACGTCGCTGGCCGTCGTGATGCCCAAGCCCCGCAACTGTTCGGGGCTGGCGTATTCCGGCGTCATCAGTCGCACCATACTGGCGGTGGCTTCGCCGGTTTCAGCATCCCAACCGGGACTGAGCAACTTTGCAATGCCGAAGTCGAGCAATTTCGGCACACCTTCTTCTGTAACCAGAATATTGCTCGGCTTAATGTCGCGGTGGACCACCAGATTCTGATGGGCATACTGCAGCGCGTCGCAAACCTCGCGAAACAACTCCAGACGCTCGGTGTTCGTGAATTGGCGGTCATCGCAGAACTCAGTGATCGGTTGGCCCTGGATATACTCCATGACGAAATAGGGAAGGCCATCCGCTGTCGAACCGCCTTCGAGCAGCCGAGCAATATTTGGGTGTTCTAGGTTTGCCAGGATCTGCCGTTCCATCATGAAGCGACGCAGGATGAGGTCAGTGTCCATGCCGCGGTTTACCAGCTTAATGGCCACCTGTTTTCGGTATTGATCATCGGCGCGGATAGCGAGGAACACCGTGCCCATCCCGCCATGACCAATTTCGCGGATGATCTCGTAAGGGCCGATGCGTTGCCCGACCCAGTTTGTTCCGTCAGTGGCGTGCACTACCTCTTCACTTGAGATCACGCCCGCATCGACCAGCGCCGGTGAGGCGAGAAAAAGCCCCGCTTCGTCATGCGCCGACAGCAGTTTCTCAACCTGAGTGAGCACCTCCCCGTCGCCATCGCATGCTTCGGCGAGAAACGCAGCCCGATCCTCTGGTTCCAAATCGAGAGCTGCATGAAAGAGAGTCTTCAGTTGTTGCCAGGTTTCTGCGTTCATTATCCGGCCCATTTTGGAGGACGGCGGCAGCGGGAAATCCAATTCGGGTGTTCGGTCGTGCTTACGGCAGAGCCGTGGTCAAGACAGACCGTCTAATGTCCAGGAATCATTGACATCATAATTAAATCAAACTACCTACCTTCACTAACCTACGCGCAACTCGGGTCATGTTTGGCTCATTCGATTCAAGTGGAGGGTGATGCAGCCGGGTCGTTATCTGTTAACGCCTGATGCAGCCACGCGCGGGCCATGGCCCATTCGCGTTTGATCGTTGCCGGGGAAAGCTTGGTCACCTCAGCGGTCTCTTCAATAGTCAGTCCGCCAAAGTAACGCAGCTCCACAATCTGGCTTTGCACCGGGTCAATCTCGCTTAATAGGTTCAGCGCTTCATCAAGGGCGAGCAACCTGGTATTGGGCTCCAGCGAGATTTCAGGAACTTCATCGAGCGATAGTTTTTCCTGGCATCCGCCTCGCTTGACCGCTGTATGACTGCGCGCGCTGTCAATCAATATGCGTCGCATCGCCTGAGCTGCAATGGCAAAGAAGTGCGAGCGGTTTTGCCAGCGGGCGTCTCGCTGATCAATCAGCTTGAGATAAGCCTCGTGCACCAGGGCGGTGGTTTGTAAGGTATGTCCCAGCCGCTCGCGATAGAGAAAGTTGTGCGCCAAATGACGTAGCTCGTTGTAAATCAACGGCAGCAATTCTTCCAGCGCCTGTTCATTGCCTTTGCTCCAATCCTGGAGTAGCTGGTTCACCTTTTCAAAGTCAGCAGACATCTACCCCCGTTCGATTTTTTCCGTTTGATTCGGCAAAACGAGCTTCGCTCCTGAGCTTATTTAGTGCTCGTCTCCGCGTAGACAAGTAGAAGGGAATTCCAGCGACCTTTGACTGCAGTCGACGCTGCAATTCAGACCAATCGATTGTCAGTTACGGTATCACAATGTTTTCCGGATGAATAGCTCTGTCGCGGCGAAGTTCAGGGCTCTTTACAAGAGCATAAGCAGGCAGTTCGCTTTAAGGAAGGATGTTATGAACAAAACCATCAGTTTCAATTCTGTTATCCGATTCTTCAACTCTGCGAACCAAAGACAGACCGTCAAGCCACGTCGAGCCCGCTCTTATGTAAAAAACGGACTGGTTAGGATGGCTCTGATGGCATTTATAGTCTTCTTCACACAGATGAGTCCGGCGCGCGCAGAGCTGAACCAGTCGATTGACCTAACCCTAACTGATGGCCTCATGCCACAAAGGCAAACCGACTTTCGTTGGGCCGGGTTTCCAGTCGGACCGTATATCGCCGAGCCTAAGATTAACATGGGGAGTTGCGGCTGCTTTCTCACCTCGCTATCCACAGCGCTGGTTTCAATGGTCGGAGACGATCTTGGCAATGGAAGCGTGCCATGGTTTTCAACCTACCTAAACTACCCAAACCAGGATGGGTTCAAACAGTTCACAACGCTCAACCCGGAGTATGTAAATGAGTTCTTAACAATAAGTCCCCTTAACGCAACCCGTCCATTGTTTTGGGGCTACGTCCCTTCCAGCGGCGTGAGCTGTGGGGTTCAGCTTAAGCCGTGGGCGGCCAATTATATCGCGCGCCCGCAGATCGCTGGTGGCGTTTTGTACACTCCGAGCGGTCTCTCCTGGGACACTCTGGGATGGAATTCATATGCCAGGGACCAGGTTGACGAGGGGCTTCTAAAGGGCTGGCCCTCGATAGTCACACGCCGGAGTACCAATGGGGGTTTCCACGCGAACCTGATCGTTGGTTGGGACAATACAGAAAAGAGGTACTTAATTTACGACCCGATGTGGAAGACCGACTTCCTTGCCGGTGGCGGGGTAAACCACATGGGCTACGCGTTCACCGGAGCCACGCCAGCCGAGCAATACACCAACTATCAGGCGGCCATCGAAAACGTGAAGCCCCTGAGACACGTCTTCCTGGAGACCAAAAAATCCCGTTGGCTGACAATCTTTGACGACCCGGAACCCATCGAGCTGCGGCTTACTGACTCCCGCGGGCGGGTAACTGGCTACGATCCGGCGAGCGGCAAGAACCTTCAGGAGAATCCATCTGCGTACTACAGCGAGTTCACGTCATGGGCAGATCCGCTGGGCCAGCTTCCAGAGGCCGCGCCGCTGCGTTACATCGCTGCGCGTGACCCTGAGGCGGGCGTGTACGGGCTTGAGGTATTCGGCACCGGTACCGGGCCATTCACGCTGACCCTCGGAACCGTTGACGGCGACGATGAACAGAACGTCGTCACACTCACCGGTAACGTTACCAATGGCGCGATAAAGCGCTACGAGATCACGTACTCAACCGTGGGCACGGCCACGGTAGCCGAAGTGGCTGCCTTTGGGCCGCACGCGAGGGCCGGCAACGATTACTCAGGATACGTGGGCACCCCGGTCACTTTTGATGGCCGCGGCTCGTCTCAAATCAATGGCACGATCACAGGCTATTCGTGGTCGTTTGGGGATGGCGCCACTGGGTCGGGCGCGCAGCAGACACATGCTTACACTACGCCAGGCAGCTACCTGGCGACGCTGACGGTAACCAACGCTGCTGGTCTAACCAACAGCGACGAGCGAACCGTACTGATAGCGGTTCCCGGCAGCGTGGCTCTTAAGGAAACGATCCGCGTCAGCGTCACCGGTGCGAACGCGCAGGCTAACGACCACTCGGGTGAAGCCCCTCAGGTCACTCCTGACGGTCGTTATGTGGTGTTTGAATCAGACGCGACGAATTTTGTAGCCAATGACACGAATGCCATGGTAGACATCTTCGTAAAAGACCTTTCGACCGGAGCAATCGAGCGTGTCAATGTCGCCACTAATGGCACGCAGGCAAATAACTATTCCCGCTCACCGGCCATCTCAGCCGACGGGCGTTTCGTTTCCTTCTTCTCGTCCGCTACAAATCTCGGTGCCATTGTCAGCAGCTTGTATGTACACGATCGGGCCACAGGAACCACAGAAATCATCGCGCGGACTGACAATTCGGTTGAACCCGCCTCTTTCAGCGCTGACGGGCGCTACATTGCTTTCAGGAGCACCTACCAACTCCTTCCTCCCGGAGGATATGGGGACGACATCTATGTCCGCGACCGCCAACTGGGGACTCTGGAGAGAGTCAGTACGTATAAGGGCTATGACCCGCGTATCAGCGCCGACGGCAGGTTCGTCACCTATTGGGCCCCCTACGGTCCTGACGCTCTTGACTCAAATGGCGATAAAGCAGGGGTTTACTTACGGGACCGGCAGAACAATACAGACGAGCTCATCAGCCGTTCATCATCAGGCCTTCAGATCTCGAATCATAGTTTCAATCCCTCAATCTCTGCTGACGGTCGATTTGTAGCCTTTGAAGTAAACGTACTCAGCAGCGATCTCAATGTCGGTCATCCAACCGCTCGCCCCGACGTGTTCCTGCGCGACCGCCTAATGGGAATTACCGAACAGATCAATACCGGCTCGTTTGACACCGCCGCTTCTTTCCAACCCATCATCGGAGCGAGTGGCCGTTATGTAGCTTTTCTTTCCGCCCCTGACCTGAATAGCGTCGCGCAAATATACGTTCGCGACCGGCAGGCTGGAACCACCGAAATGGTGAGCGTGGCTACGGACGGAACTCCCGCATCCGGCGGAGTCACCACGCAGCCTTTGTTTTCCGGGCCGGCCGTCTCCTCAGAGGGAGGGGTCGTATTCATTTCCAGCGACCCAACCCTCGTTGCCGATGACACAAATGGCAAGCTCGACGTTTTCCTGAGGCGACTTGTACCCGGCAGCGGCAGTGGTTCAACGACTCCGCTCGCGAATCTCCGCGGTCCGTATCTTGGGTGGGCCACAAGCGTAGAAGTGCCAACCGGTGTTCGTCTAGATGGCGGTGGCTCGGTGGATCCAAGTAGCCGTCCGCTCAATGGTCACTGGGATTTTGGCGATGGCTCGCCGGTGGCCGATGGTGCTCTGGTGGTGACTCACGCTTATGCCAAACCCGGTATCTATCAGGTCACCCTGACCGTGAATTCAGGCACAGACATCTCTGCCGCTGTGCGTACAGAGGTCGAGGTCCTGCCGTCTCTACCATCCTCCGCGCTTTCCATTGACGCGTGCGTCGCGCCCGGTGGAACCCTCTCGCTTGAGGGTGCGGCGCCGGGTGTTAACACTACATTGATTGCGAGTGGTTGGGATATGAGCACGGGGCCGGTGCAGTCAGCACCTGTAACGCTCACATTCCCGTGGGGTCAGATGCAATTGCCCACGATGCTGCCGAGCCTGACATTTCAGGGCACAGTCGCGGTGCCCTCGGCTACGACCAACGGTGGCTATAGCGCTGTGGTCACAAACGGATTAACTAAGTCGTTCAACGTCCCCTGTGGAACATTGGCGAACCGACCACCGTTGGCCGTAGCCGGTGGGCCGATCTACCAGGCGGTGGCGGGCGTGCCTCTCATGCTCAACGGATCCTCTTCCAGCGATCCTGAAAACGCTCCGCTAACTTATCGTTGGGATTTCGGAGACGAAACCACAGGTTCGACAGTCACACCAACGCATACGTATGCTGTGAAGGGCACCTATTTCGTCACGTTGGTAGTCAATGATGGGGTACAGGACTCCGCGATGATGATCGGCACCCGGAGTTTCGCGCTAGTGGAGGTAACTGCCGCAACACCAACGCCCACGAGTGTGCAATTCAGCGCCGCTTCCTACGCTGTCACAGAAGGCTGCATCGCCACCAATATCACCGTCATCCGAAGCGGTGACCTTATCGGGACGTCAACGGTCGTTTACACCATCGAGAATGGCACTGCCACGCAAAGAGGCGACTTCACCTTTGCTCTCGGCAGGCTCGATTTTGCAGCCGGTGAAACCAGCAAATCATTTCCGGTGCTTATCAACGACGACGGGTACGCCGAAGGGGTGGAGACAGCGACGCTCAAGCTAAGTGTGAGTAGCGGTCTCGGGCTGGGGATTCAGAGCACCGCCACCCTGATTATTAACGACGATGAAACGGTAGACAGCGCCGCCAATCCGATTGACAACATCCCGGCCTACGTAGCCCACAAATATCACGACTTCCTCAACCGTCAGGCAGACGCGGACGGACAAGCTTTCTGGGAAAATCAGATAGCGAGTTGCGGCAGCAATGCCGCCTGTATCGACGATCGGCGGCAGAATGTCTCCGCCGCTTTCTTCATCTCGATAGAATTCCAAAACACCGGTTATTTCGTGTTCCGCCACTATCGAGCGTCGTTCCTGGAAAGTGCGCAGAGGCCGCGCGCGTTGCCACGGTACGCTGAGTTCCTGCGCGACACGCAGGAAATCGGGCGGGGCGTGGTGGTGGGTCAGGGGAATTGGGAAGCACAACTGGAGACCAACCGGCAAAGCTTCGCGCGCCGTTGGGTGCAGCGTGCTGACTTCATCGCGGGATACCCGGAGAGCATGTCGCGAGATGAGTACATTAACCAACTCTTCGCACGTTCCGAGGTCACACCATCTACGGCAGAGCGGGATGGGACGCGCGCCGCCTACGATAGTGGTAGCGACACGCCCGATAAGCGTGCGCGCGCCCTGCGTTTCGTCGTCGATAGCGGGTCGGTTTATAACAAGCAGTACAACTCGGCTTTCGTGCTGCTCCAATACTTTGGCTACTTGAGAAGAAACGCGGACGGAGCGCCGGACAATAGTTTTGCGGGATACGACTTCTGGCTAAACAAGCTGAACGAATTTAGCCAGCCGGACGAGGACCTGCGTGACGAGCGGGTAGCGCTAAGCCGCGTTAAGCGCGCTGAGATGATCAAGGCCTTCATCGTATCGATTGAATATCGCGCACGATTCGGCGGTGACCCGTCGCGCGGCACCGACCAAAACCCAACCCAGGTGGCCAGCGCTCCCTGACATAACGTTGGCGCAGCAAGTCGGTTTAAAGCGGCGCAGTTTTGTTCGCCAGTTGGCAGAATTCAACCACGCGGTTCTCGGCCCAGAAACGATCTTCGGGAAGTGATGAGTGATGAGTAATGAGTGATGAGTCGGGAATACCAGGAGGGGAGTGGTTAGATGAGTGCTGCTTAGCGGATAGGAACGCGACGTGCCCGCCTTGCTTTGGAGCGACAAGCAGTATGTAAGGGTTGTTAGCTACTGCCGGATCAAGCATTGGGGCAAACGGAATGAAGGGGTCGTCTTCGGCGTGAATGATCAGCGTGGGAATGCGAATGCGAGCGACGACGCGGATTGAGCTGGCACGGTAATAGTAATCGTCGGCGCCATCAAACCCATGCGCCCTCGAGGTGAAACGATCATCAAACTCTCGCAGTGTGCGAACCGATGAAAGCCCGGTGATGTCATACTGATCGGGAAAGAGTTTGTGCTTGACGCGCAGACGGCGCTTCAAGCGTCGCACAAAGTCTTCCTGATAAAGCCAGTTTGAACGTTTCAAAATCAACTGTGCGCTTGCCTGCAAATCAATTGAAGGCGAGACGGCGCACACAGCGAGTACTTCCTTCGGCGCATTGTCGCCATACTCGCCCGCGAGCTTTAGAACCATATTTCCACCCAGCGAAAAACCTACCAGAAACAACCTCGCCAGGTGGTCATGTGCGATTAGTTCACCTACCACGGCGCGCAAGTCTTCGGTTAGACCGCCATGATAGATTGTCGGCGTCAGGTGTTCGGTGCCGCCGCAAGTTCGAAGGTTCATCCTGATCACATTAAAGCCCGCGCTAAAGGATTTTTGCGCAGTGCTCAGCATGTAGGTAGACTCGCTCGAGCCTTCAATGCCGTGCCAAATTATCATCGTCGGATGCTCTTTGGGGTTCGGTTGCCAGCGGCAGTGGGCCAGCACTTGTACATCGGGAGCGGTTTGAAAAAATCTTTCCTGGTCACGGACCGACTTAAACTGCCTACGGCGCGGCCAGGCAAATGCGGCCAGCGTCTGTGCGTGGCCGCCGCGAAACATCCGATGAGGCCGGAAAGCCTTTCTCTCAAACACCCGAGCGGCGTATTTGAGAAAAGCGCTGACTCTTTCAACCGGGTGGTTGTCTTTTACTTCGTTGAGAGTTTGGACCACAGATTTATTTCCGGAAAGTTCGTTAGGAAACAGGTCTGAGTCTAACCTAAAAAACGAAAGAGCGTCAGTTCGGTAACGTAGGCACTCTTACCTGGTGGATTCGCGCGAGGACGCATCGGAGCAGTGAGCGACTGGTGATGAGGCCAGCAGTTCGTGATGTTTGGCTTGTGGTTTCGCTTCGTTGTCTTGGCGTATGAAGCTCAGTTCTTAAATTCGATGGTCACGTCCGCAGTCAGAGTCTCCCGATTAGGTATTAAAGTGTCTTTGATTTCGGGCGGCCCTTTGCCTGATGCCCGCCGAGCAGAGATTATCCTTTCCATCTCATCCCTAGCGTCCTTGGTAAGAAACCGTTCGACATAACTAGTGTCAAACATGTCGCCGCTCTTCAGTTTCCATCGTTGTTCGAGAGACTCTGTCTCCGCTTCATTAAGTCCCTTGATGATGAGTCTTCCCATCCGGTACTGTGGGCCTTCTTTTACGACGATCTTGTAAATGACTCGACTCGCGCTATCGTCAAATTCCGGCTGTGCATTCAGGCTGAGATCCAGATGCCCCGTGCGGCCATATCTTTTGCTAACTTCCAGCAGTCGCTTGTCAATCTTCACGCCATTCGCAAGCTCGCCAGTCTTCATTCCCAATGCTTCATCGAGTTCTGGCGGCGCTAAGGTTTCGTTACCAATCCATTCGGCCTTGTGCCACAGATATACCAAGCCTTCCGCCACTGGAATATTTAGTTCCACTCCGCCTTTGCAATTCGGCGACGCGTCAATTTTCGCTACCGGTGTTGCGAATTTGGCCCGTAACTGTCCAGCCTCGCGATAAATCGGGAAAAGGATGAAGTTAGAGAACGCAACTGTCGAAGTCTGTGAGTAGTCGGCATCGGTGAGCTGCTTCGCACCTTTTACCAATTTCGCCTCGGGAACATTTCTTGATCCGGGAAAATGCAAGGTGCAAATCGGAATGGGTATGCCGGTGACGCTGAAAAGGTGAACCTGCGTTCTGCCACTCATGAATGGCGTGTAGTCTACTGTACCCTTACCATGGTGCTCCTGAAGCAGATTTTCCAGTGCGCGCTTAATGTCGTCGGTCATGTGTCCCGCATCTGATGCCGTACCAGTAAATGAAGGGACTTCTCGTTTGATAGCGGCAACGAGTTGATCGTTTGTATACCAGACGAAGTTATCGAAGACGACTGGAGACTGACCACCTTTAGCTTCCCTGACTTGAAAGACCACTGTTATTTGATTGCCTTTCGTGTTTGTGCGATAGCCGACCTTCGCGAAAAGTCCGCTGTCCACCAGTCGTTGCCCGGCAGCATCAAGCTCCTCGACTGAAAATTGCGTTCCGACTTTCAAGCCACTTGTAGCTATGACTTCTGCGGTAGACAATCGCTCGAGACCCTCGATTTCGACCTTCGCTATCGTTCGCCCGGGCTGTTGAGCTACTGCTACTGCGAAAGTGATAATGATTAGGAGGAACGAGAATGGTGTGATGACGGGGCGAACGGTCATAGCCAGAGTGTTCGTTGAGGGGTTACGAGTCATACCATATTGAGAAATTATTTGAACCATAACACAAATTCCTTATTCGTGTCATTTGGTGTTTTTTCGTGGATGGTGGCTTTTGGTGGATGCAAAGATCGACGATCCAGGAAGTGACACTAACATCACAAACTCGTCGAACGTAGCAAAATGAATGCAAACAGTTGGAAGGCCCGCACGAAACGCGATCTAATCATCGAGGTTTGGGAAGCACTGGATTGCGAGTCGGTGGGCGCGCGCGAGCTGGAGCAGATACAACAAGTGCTCGGCGAAGAACTGGGTTTGGGAGCGGTTGTGAGCCCGGGATCGATTGCTCGTGTAGTTGCAGACGAAGGCGCAGCGTTGCGTCATCCGGAGGTTTTCGAGTGTGATTTAAAATGGCGGCAGGAGAAGTTGTCTCTAACTCCAAACGGCCTTGATTTTTCCAGTCTTAAAACTACCCTCGAATCATTTGGTACGGTCGAAATCCGGAGAAGGGAACTCGGAGCACAGAAAGACGACCATGGTCAGCAGCGCTTGCGCGAAGTTATTGACCGCGCGCGCCAGGATTCTTTGCTGATAGCGCGCAGCAAGATTATTGGAGAAGAGCAGCGCGCAGAGGCGAAGGAAACTTCTGAGTGGCTAAGAGTGTGGTTGGTGGCCCCTGAATTGTTTCGCGATTGGCTCGATCTGCGGATGCGATCCAAGGAGTTTCGGAAGAAGTTTGGCCGCGACTAAGAGCGGGGGCAAGCCCGCCTTCCCGACCTCAGAGGCTATCGGGTTGACAGTTCGCTCTCTGTTGGAAGCCTTTCAATCTTGGCGTTCAGCACAAGTAACCTCAAGGTCAGGAAGGTGGCTCGCCCCCCGCTTCGGTTTCCCAGGTTATTCTTCTTCTTCGCCGCGGATACGGCCTTCGGCTCGCGACTGCTCAACAATCTTATGCGCCAGTTGTCCCGGTACCGGATCGTAATGGGAAAACTGCATATGAAACGATCCGCGCGCGGCGGTGATGGAGTTGAGCGTAGATTGATAGTTGAGCATTTCCGACATTGGCACCTGCGCTTTGATTACCTGCGACTTGCCGCTGGCTTCCATGCCTTGTACCCGGCCGCGGCGCGAATTGAGATCGCCCATGATATCGCCGCTGTTTTCCTGGGGTGCGAGAATTTCCACGTCCATGATCGGTTCCAAGATTGAGGGTTTCACCTTTTCCATGGCCGCGCGAAAAGCTTTGCGGCCGGCCGCGCGAAAAGAATGTTCGTCTGAGTCGACGTTGTGATACGAGCCGTCAATCAATTGCACTTTAAAATCCACTAATGGGTAACCGGCAATAGCACCTGATTTCGCCGCTTCGATAATGCCTTTCTCGATCGCCGGCCGGAACTGTTGCGGGACGGCGCCGCCGAAAATCTTATCTTCGAAAACAAAACCTCCGCCCCTCGGCAACGGTTCAAAGACAACTTTGCAATCGCCAAACTGTCCGCGGCCTCCAGTTTGCTTCTTATGCCGGCCCTGGACCTCGGCGCGTTGCGTGATCGTTTCTTTGTAAGGAACCTTCGGCGGATGCAGGGTGACTTCAACGCTGTAACGCTTCTTCAATTTCTCAACTACGGTTTCGACGTGCAGTTGGCCCGAACCGGAAAGCAGAAATTCTTTTGTTTGTGCGTCACGAGTAAAGTGCAGAGCCGGATCTTCTTCCAGAATCTTGTGAAGCGCTACGCTGATTTTTTCTTCGTCCTGACGTGATTTTGGTTCAATCGCAAACGCGATGGCCGCCTCGGGATACTCGACCGGCGAGTAAACGATCGGCGCCGCCTTATCGCACAGCGTGTCCCCAGTCTGCGTCTCTTTCAGTTTTACGCAGGCGATGATGTCGCCAGCCTGAGCATCCGGCACTTTGTCGAGCTGCTTACCCTGGACCGAGTGAAGCATGCCGAGACGTTCCATGCTTCCGCGACTCGAGTTGAGGACCGTGGCATCATTTTGCAGCTTGCCACTGATAACCTTCATCACATTTATACGGCCCGCGAACGGATCGGCGACAGTACGGAAACAGTAAGCTGAAAACGGTTCGCTGGCGTTGTACTTGCGCGCGATCTTTTCGGCGTCGGCGGGAGCATCAACTGGATGACCATACTCAGCTTCGTGATGAGCCGGGTCTGGCGCGTAATCAACAATCGCATTCAGAAACGCGCGTAAGCCAACGAGGGTGGATCCAGAAACAGCAAAGACCGGACACAGTTTGCTGTTGGCGATCGCTTTGTTGATGTTCGGCAGAATGTCGGCTTCATCCAACGTGCCTTGTTCGAAATACTTTTCCATCAGAGCGTCGTCCGATTCGGCGACCAGCTCGACTAAACGTTCGCGGGTTTTGTCAACATATTCGCGGCCTTCGGTGGGAATATCGATTTCTTTGGCCTGGCCGTCGGCACCGAGTTCGTAGGCCTTCATATGGACCACGTCAACGACACCACGAAAGTCTTTTTCTTTTCCAATCGGCAACGTGAAAGGAATAATGGCGCGGCTAAAAGTTTTCTGAGCGCTCTCGACTGCTTTGCCGAAATCCGCATGCTCTTTATCCAGCTTGGTGACGGCCATTATGCGCGGCACCATGAATTCGTTTGCATAGGCCCACGTCTTTTCGGTTTGCACTTCGACGCCCTTAACACCGTCAACTACCGCCAGCGCACAATCGGCCACGCGCAACGCCGGTCGCGCGTGAGCAATAAAAGCCGCATAACCCGGACTATCAATAAAGTTTATTTTTGTATCGCGATGTTCTAAATGAGCGAGCGCGGTGTTGAGTGTAATTTTGCGGGCAATGGAATCTTCTTCGTGATCGGTAACCGTAGTGCCTTCATCAACCTTTCCCCAGCGTGGCGTGGCTCCGGCGACGTAGAGAAGCGAACTAATAAGTTGCGTCTTCCCTGCGTCGCCATGTCCGATGACCGCAAGGTTGCGAATAGATTCCGTGGCGTAGGCTTTCATAAGAAGTAATCCTTTCGGATGAGTAAATGTAGGGTAGACATTCTTGTCTGTCTGATGCTGAAACAAGGACAGACAGGAAGGTCTGTCCTACCTGGGTGGCGACAAGCAAGAATGCCTGTCCTACCATTGTCCGGATTGGAAGTAATTTATCCGAGCGTGAAGGTGAAAGGCAAGTGAGGGTCGCCCGCAGTTAGTTGCCATCGGCTTAAGCGAAATTCGGCTGATTTTGTAAAGCAAACTGTTAGTTTGCGAAGGTTGAATGGCCTTCAACGCCCCGCAAACTAACAGTTTGCTTTACAAAAACTAGATTGGGCAGATACCCGGATTTTTTGCTTGGATTGACCAGAATGGCGGTGATAGAGTTTGCGTAGAAATCGCATTCAGGTTTCACCGAACTCTTGCGGCCCGGGTCTAATCACGCCGGACCGCTGTTCACACTGGCTGGCAGCGTGCGCGAATATTGTTTAATTGTCGAAGGCGCTTACCTCTCGGAATCCGAAGCCGAACACGCCCTGCGGGACCCCTTCCTTGAAGACTGGGTTGAGCAAAACGGCCGATTTCGCATTCACAACATGAACGAAATACTGATTACGCCGGGCGTGACGCTGGGTTCGCTGGGGGTAGTGATGCTCGATGAACGCGTGTTTGAAATTGCCAGTGCTGATCCCGAGCATCCATTAAATGAGCTTAAAGCGAAAGGCGTTGCTGATGCCTTGCGCCGCCAGGACATGTTTGAAGAGATTAAGGTAGAACCACGTGAAGAAGCAGTTTAGCGTCCAGCCTTTAGGCTGCGGTTCGCGGAGGTCAGCAAGTTAAAGTTTGTACTCTCAACCTAAAACAACATTTCTCGCTGGACGGGTAATTGTTTCTGTCGGCGACATCACAAAACAAGACGTTGACGCGATAGTAAACGCCGCAAATTCTTCACTGATGGGAGGTGCAGGAGTTGACGGCGCGATACACCGCGTGGGTGGGCCAGCGATCATAGAAGCTTGTCGCGAGATCCGGCGCACAACGCATCCCGAAGGATTGCCGACTGGCGAGGCCGTAATCACAACCGCTGGTGAACTTCCGGCGCAACACGTCATTCACACCGTTGGACCAATCTATGGCCAACACGGAGGGCAGGAAGTGGAATTGTTGGCAGCGTGTTATCGAAACAGCCTCTCGTTGGCTGCGCAACATAGCCTGACGTCCATTGCGTTTCCCGCCATATCAACCGGCGCCTACGGCTATCCCCTTGACGAAGCGTCGCAAGTTTCATCCGCAGCAATCGCAGGATTTCTCGCTGAAAACCTAACTCTTCAACAAATACGGCTTGTTTTCTTTCGATCACAGGACGCCGAAACTTTTCTGAAGCACCACAAAGTCAGCTAACCGGACAGTTGTGTTATAAGAACCGCTTTGTTTTTGTTTAGCTGACAACACGGAGCCTTTCGGCCAATGAGGTCAGTACCGCGTGGTGGTACTGACTTCATAACGTAACTATCACTAATGATTGAAACTATCGAACAATTGACCATTAACAAATCAACAGCAACTCCAACACTACCGTCTCCGCTTCAGGCGCTTGAGCGAATTTCCTGGAATTACTGGTGGAGCTGGTCGCGCGATGGGGCTGGCTGCTTTCGCGAACTGGCACCGGTGATTTGGGAAGAGTGCGAACACAATCCACGTCTTCTACTATCGCGAGTCTCTGAATACCGGCTAGCTGAGATGGCCAACGATCCTGTCTATTGTGAACGAGTAAACAAGCTGGCAAGCGACTTCGACGAGTACATGGGACTCCGCCAGTCCTGGTCCAACCAGGGAAATGCGGCGGGACTCTCTCCGGAGCATCCCGTTGCATACTTCTGTGCGGAATTTGGTGTGCATAATTCGCTGCCGCTTTACTCGGGGGGTCTCGGCATACTCGCCGGCGATCATTTGAAGTCGGCCAGCGATTTGCGGCTGCCTTTAGTGGCGGTTGGCCTACTTTATCACCAGGGATATTTTCGGCAGCGCTTGAATCGCGAAGGCTGGCAACAGGAGGTTTACCGCGAAACTGATCCGGAGATCCTGCCGCTGCACCGGGTTAGCAGTGACGACGGTTCGCCGCTATTGATTGAAGTAATGATTCGGGAACGCCCAGTGCGTGCCCAGGTTTGGCGCGCCGATGTCGGTCGCATTCGCTTGTACTTGCTGGATACAAACATTGCTGAGAATGAGGAAACCGACCGTTGGGTGACCGGCCATCTGTATGGTGGCGACCGCGAAACACGGATTGTGCAGGAGATGTTGCTCGGCATCGGTGGTGTTCGCCTATTGCGGCGGCTGAACATTGAGCCGCATGTTTATCACCTTAACGAAGGCCATTCTGCTTTTCTCACGCTTGAGTTGGCGCGCGAAACAATGCACGCCCGCGGGTTGAGTTTCGCGCAAGCCGTCCCGCTGGTACGCGAGCGCTGCGTGTTTACGACGCACACGCCCATTGCGGCGGGTAACGACGAATTCGCAGTTGAGTTGATTGAGCGTTCTTTTGGATCCAGTTACGAACAACAGTTGGGCCTTACTCACGACGAGCTTCTTGGTCTTGGCCGCACAGATCCAAACAACATCGCCGAGCCTTTTGGCTTAACGCCGCTGGCGCTGCGGATGTGCCGTTCGACAAACGGCGTTAGCCGCAAACATGCGCACGTTTCACGCGCGCTATGGCAAAAACTCTGGCCCGAAAAGACTTTGGACGAAGTGCCCATCATCCACGTTACCAATGGAGTGCATGCGCCGACCTGGGTGGCGCCCACCATTCGCGCGCTTTACGAAAAATACGTGGGTAAGGATTGGGCCAACCAATTGCGGCGGCGAACGGACTGGGAACAGGGGATTGCCCGTTTGTCAGATGAAGAGTTGTGGGGGGCGCACTTGCTGCAGAAGCAGCGGCTGGTTGCTTTCGTTCGCGAGCGTACTTTTCAGGCGCGCGTGAATCGCGACGAGGCGGTCGAATATGCCGAAGCGGCGCGCACCATGTTTGATCCCACCGTGCTGACCATTGGGTTCGCGCGGCGCGTGGCGGGTTACAAGCGCTGGAATTTGTTGTTAAAGGACACTGAAAGACTGCTGCAAATCATCGGCAATGACGAACGTCCGGTTCAATTCGTATTTGCCGGTAAGGCACACCCGCAGGATTCAGAAGCTAAACTCATTTTGCAGGAAGTCGCGAAATGGAAGCATGATTCGCGCTTGCACGACCGTGCGGTATTTATTGACGATTATGATCAGGAAGTTGCGCGGCAGTTGGTCCAGTCCGTTGATGTTTGGTTGAATGTTCCCCGACGACCACTTGAAGCCTCGGGAACCAGCGGCGAAAAAGTCGCCATGAACGGCGGCTTGAACCTGTCCATTCTTGATGGTTGGTGGCTGGAAGGCTATGACGGCACGAATGGATTTGCGATTGTCAACGGCGTCGAATCGGCCGTAGACGTTGATGCGGACGATGCCGAATCGCTGTACCGCACGCTCGAACGGGAAGTCGTTCCTCTCTACTATGATCGCGACGGCGATGGTCTGCCGCGAAAGTGGATCTGGATGATGAAACGCTCGATCATCACGCTCGGGCCCGAGTTTAATAGTGATCGAATGGTCGCTGAGTACGCCCGCAGGATTTACGC
>JBPCLZ010000104.1:0-22088 GCA_051002775.1 Pyrinomonadaceae bacterium
AAGCTGTCTATAATCGGAAGCGACTTCACTCAGCCATCGGCTACCTGCCACCGGCTGAGTTTGAAGCCTCGCTTTCAACACCCTTATGGTCTTAACTAACTGTGTCATTTCAGGGGTGCACTACACCCTTCCCCTCATTCCCCTTCCCAGCGGGAAGGGGAAGTAAAACAATTCATTTACCCGACATGCCGATCCGTCGCGACAGCAGTGCCTCGCGCATGTGGTTGGGATGGGCCAGGTTTAGTACCGTGTTGCTCAAAAGCACCATCAGCTCCTCGTGTTCCCGGTTGAAAGTGCCGGTCAGCGGATTGTCCTGAGTTTTGGTGACAATCCCTTCCCTCGCCCATTGCCAAAATTGCGCCTGCGTCGTCCAGAACTCCTTACGGTCGCGACAGACGACCAGCGCCGTCTTCCTCTTTTTCTTTTTCTTCTTGGTTTTACTGGGGCTCATAACCACAACGTCCAATAAATACACTTCCGTCCCAGCATGTCTTTTCACTCGCAAACTTTGGCGAATGGCAACACGCGGTACCCGTTAGGGAAGCCTCTACGCGAGGCGGCGTCAGCTTGTCAATTTTGGACTGCGGCGGCTTGACGCCGCTTTAACTTCTGCAATGGTGGCTGTTTCCATAAACGAGGCACCCCGGTTATCCAAAAAGCGCCGTCAAGCCGGCGCACTCCAAAGTCACAACAACAATCGTGAGATCAATTCCGCTCTTCGCTTCACGCCAAACTTGATAAAGACGTGGCGCAAGTGAAACTTCACAGTCTGCTCAGTGACCAACAGGCGCAGACCAATCTCAGCGTTGGTCAGCCCCTCGACACAACACAACGCAACCTGGGCCTCGCGGCGGCTCAGGTTTTTGTTCTCTGCAACTCGCTGGATCACGCGTTCAAACGAACGGTCGTTACCGTTGTTCATTCCTTTGTCGTAAGTAACAAATCCGTTTTCGTTACGGCGGGCAATTACTTCTTCTGGAGGAAATACTCGATAAGCAACGCCTTGATCGCGCGGTCCGTCCGCGTGTGCGCGGCCTTCGCGTTCCACACTGAACTTACTGACCAAACCTTCCAGACCGCGCCTGACCGTACTCAAACTTTGAATTCCAGTTAACTGCATCAGGCTGCGAACGGTAAAAAGCTGTCCGCCGTTGCCGACGCTATCGAGTGCGAGCAGCATGGAAGCATAGAGGCGGCGTTCCACCGGAGTGTGGCTCAAGGCCACCATAGCTCTCGCTGGACCGTCTCCGCGTTCGTTCTTCTCGCCTAAAGGGTAGGTTTCTGAATCGACGTTCGCGCTAATCTGGCTCTTTTGGGGGAACATTAAGTTGTTTCAGAAATTGGTAATGCGGCGGGCGTCAAGCTGGAAGCTGTTCGAAGTTGGTTTGTTGGGCCGCAAACCTTGGTCAAAATCCTGTTCGTGAATTTCGTAAAACTAAAGATGCGTCGACTCTCTGTTTCTCTCCTCGCAATTCGCACCGAAGTAGTGTGGTGGAATGACTTCCGGGCAGTAACAGGAGGAACGATCCGACCTGGCTAAATTCGCTCCTGAGCCTAAAGGCATCGATAATTTATGTCAAGCGGTTTCCTTGCTGAGTGCTTGCGCTGGTGACAAACGCCTCTGCCGGGATACCAAACGCTGCTGGAGCTTATTTTCCCAGGATTTCATCGACCATTTCGCACCATAAATGGCCAATAGTTATATGCGCCTCTTGAACCCGCGCGGTGCGCTCACTTCGAACCTTCACGGTAATAAAGCAATAATCGGACAAAGGTTCCGTATGTAGCCCGGTCAGGCCAATAGTCTTGCAGCCAAGACTGCGTGCGGTTTCGGCCGCCTTGACGATGTTTGGCGACTTACCGCTCGTGCTGATGGCAATCAAAACATCGCCCGGTTTTGCGAGCGCCTGGACCTGACGCGCGAAAACCTCTTCGTAACCGAAATCGTTGCTCAGCGCCGTCAACGCTGACGTGTCTGTCGTCAATGCGATTGCAGGAAAAGGCCGGCGTTGATCTTCGTAGCGCCCGACGAGCTCCGCCGCAATGTGTTGCGCATCGGCAGCACTACCGCCATTTCCGCAAAGCAGAATCTTGTTTCCCGCCGCGAGCGCGTCGCAAATAACACGGCCCGAGCTTTCTACATCAGCGAGTCCTGACTCGAGCAAGGTTTTAATCGTCTGAAGGTGTTCTTCAAGCGATCGCACCAGTAGCGTGTTGATGGCAATGGAATCGTTCGACATCAGCGTTTTTCTATTTGCGCGCAATGTGAATAATGGAGGAGGAAGTTATCATAATTCTAGTGATGCGAAAAACCGAGCCTCATACGAAGGAGTTGACGGAATCCTTGCATGGTTTCCAGCCTGTGGCCTGCAGAGCCTCCTGGACATCGCAAACGCGTAATGATAAAAGCGCGCTGAGCCAAACAAAAGACCACCCACATTATCACCCTACCTAAATTGCCGCTTTGATCGCGAGGTTTTTCACCGCGTTAGCGGTGTCGCGAATTTAGCCCGGCCTTTCAAGGCCGGGACGACAACTACCACGTAATTTTTTCGACCAAGAATCGCGAGCCCTGGATTGTCCCAGATATTGAACAACGTATCTGGAGATTCGTTGGTGGCATCGCCCGGGAGCATAAGATGACGGCACTACAAGTCGGCGGCGTTGAAGATCACGTGCACGCTCTGGTTACAGCGCCTCCCACCATCGCGCCTTTCCAGATCGCACAGCTACTAAAAGGCATTTCCTCAAAATGGATACATGAAGAGTTTGCGTCACTTAAGCATTTTGGTTGGCAAGACGGCTACGGGGCTTTCACCATTAGCAAATCGAACATTCCGGATGTTGTTAAATATATTCAGAATCAACGGGAGCACCATCGGAGGAAAACTTTCCAGGAGGAATACCTCGAGTTCTTAAAAGCAAATGGCGTCAAATATGACGAACGCTACTTGTGGGGCTAATCTCAATCGTCGCTACGCGACGAACAACGTCGATTGGGTTACTGACCCGGCCTTGAAAGACCGGGCTAAATTCGTGTGACCGCTACGCGGTACGGAGGCAAAGACGGCACAATTCAATTGGGATCTAATTAGTTCGACAATCAATTAATTCCGCCGCGCTGCTTGCGCAACTCTTCGCCCCCGATGTAGGCTTCGCTTCATTTTGATCAGACGTTATCGCTAATGATCCTCATCGCTTCAGGAAATCTAAGAAGCGACGTTAAGCCAGGTGCATCGACGCGCATTTTATGACCACACCCGCAACTCCTATGCTCAGGCAGTACCAGGAGCTCAAACAGCAGCATCCCGGCACTTTGTTGTTCTTCCGTCTGGGGGATTTTTACGAACTCTTTTTCGACGATGCGGTGACGGGCGCGCGCGAGTTGCAGATAACACTGACCGCGCGTCACAAGGAACGCGGCGATCCAGTGCCGGTGTGTGGAGTGCCGCACCACTCAGCTGCAAATTACATCGCGCGTCTGGTGCGCAAAGGCTACCGTGTCGCCATCTGCGAACAAACTGAAGAAGCCTCCAAGACAAAAAAGCTGGTGCGCCGCGAAGTGGTGCGCGTAGTAACGCCGGGCACGCCTATCGATCCGCAATTACTCGAGACGCGCGAGAGCGTTTTTCTCGCGGCGGTTTGCAGCGCAGGTGAATCCGTGGGCGCCGCGTTTCTCGATCTCTCGACGGGGGAGTTTCGCGCCACGCAGGAAAGTGGTGCGAGCGCCTGGGAAAAAATTCGCGCCGATCTTGAGTCGTATGCCCCGCGCGAGCTGCTCTTCCCTGCTTCGCTGGAGCCATTAATAAAGGCCGGGCTGAGTGACAAAGCGCAGACAGCACCCTTGCCGTTGTCAGTTTCTGCAACTGGTGAAGACCAACCCCAGGTACAAACCGCGCGTGGTTCTGCCCTCCCCCAATTTCCGGAAATCACGCTGACGCCGCTTGATGATTGGCTGTGGCAGTCGACTGATTGCGCGCAGTTGCTGATGAATCATTTTGGCGTTCGTTCGTTGGCCGGTTATGGAGTCGAGAAAAAGCCGGAAGCAGTGCGCGCAGCCGGCGCCTGCCTGCGTTATGCCCAGGAGACGCAACGTGCCGCGGCCAACCACATAACTGGTTTGACCTATTTCGAGCCGCAGGACCATCTGGTCCTGGACCAGGTAACGGTGCGCAATCTGGAGTTGGTGGAGGCGCTGGCTGGTGGCGGACGCACTTTGTTGGCAGTCATCGATCAGACCGTGACGGGAATGGGGGCGCGCCTGCTACGTTCGTGGTTATTGCGGCCTTGTATTAAACGCGGTGAGGTTGAAGCACGCCTATCCGCCGTCCAGGATTTATCTAGCTCACAAATGAGCCGCGACAAACTGCGCACGTTGTTGAAGGAAGTTTCTGATCTCGAACGACTTATCGGAAGGATCAGTCTCGGCTCGGGAACGCCGCGAGACTTGAATGCGATCCTGCGATCGCTCAACCAGGTCCCTGCTATTCGCGAGAGCCTGGCGGCAATGCAATCGTCTCTGATACAGGTCCTGAGCGAAAACGCCGACGAAGTTCCGGAAATCTGCGCACTGCTCGCGCGCGCTCTAAGCGACGATCCGCCGGCAAGACTTAGCGACGGCGACACCATTCGCGCCGGTTATTCGACGGAGCTGGACGAGGTGCGTTCACTGAGCCGGAACGCAAAACAGATTATCGCCACCCTCGAAGCATCGGAACGCGAGCGCAGTGGCATTGCAAACCTGCGCATTAAGTTCAACAACGTCTTCGGTTATTTCATTGAGGTCTCCAAAGGAAACGTCGCGCGCGTGCCGGCTGAATACGAGCGCAGGCAGACGCTGACGAACGCCGAGCGCTACACGACTCCTGAGCTGCGCGATTGGGAAAAAAAGGTATTGGGCGCCGAAGAGCGCATTGGCCAACTGGAAGCTGAACTCTTCAACGATGTCTGCCGGCAAGTTGCCGCCGAAACGAAACGCATCCAGGGAACGGCGCGCGCTCTGGCGGCGCTGGATGCGCTTGCTTCACTGGCAGATGCGGCGGCTCGCAATCGTTTTACGCGGCCAGTGGTCCATGAAGGTGACGAGATTGAAATCGTTCAGGGACGACATCCCGTGATTGAGGCTTTTCAGGAAGAGCCTTTCATTCCCAACAGTGTCTATCTAAATAATTCAACTGACCGGCTGCTAATCATTACCGGACCAAACATGGGCGGTAAAAGCACTGTTCTGCGGCAGACTGCAATCATCTGCATTTTGGCGCAGATGGGTAGTTTTGTTCCGGCGGAGAGAGCGCGCCTTCCGTTACTCGATCGCGTTTGGACTCGAGTGGGTGCTTCTGATGATCTGGCGCGCGGCCGATCGACCTTCATGGTTGAAATGACAGAGACGGCGGCGATCCTGCATAGCGTTACGCCCCGATCTCTCGTGCTACTGGATGAGATAGGGCGAGGCACGGCAACATTCGATGGCCTTTCAATAGCCTGGGCGGTTGCGGAATACCTGCACGATTCTCCGGAACACGCTGCGAAAACTCTTTTCGCAACTCACTATCATGAGTTAACTGAACTCGCCGAACGTTTGCCGGGTGCGCAGAATTATCAGATCACGGCAACTGAGCGTGAGGGCGAAGTTGTTTTTCTGCACCGGCTCGAGCGCGGTCGCGCTTCAAAGTCTTATGGAATCCAGGTAGCGAGGTTGGCCGGTTTGCCGGCGGCTGTACTGGACATTGCGCGACAGGTTTTGGCAAGGCTTGAGCGTTATGAGTTCGACGTTTTTGCGGAAGCTGATCAGATTCTCTCGCAGCCGGTAACCGAATCTCTCGCAGCTGCGCAAGGCGCTGGTGCAACCGACAAGTCAACAACTATGACTCCCGCATCGACTGCCCTCGACGTGGCAACGCGGCGAGCGGGTCGCCGCAAGGCCGCGGCGCAAGCCTCGCTGTTCGATCTAGCCAACCAGAAGGCCATCGAAGAAATTCTCCGAATCGATGCGGACAAACTCTCTCCCGATGAAGCAAAAGAGTTGCTACGAAAGCTTCGCGAGCGGCTGATGTAAATCGATCCGCGGGCTGGCAGAAAAATCTAGACTTTTCAACCTAATCCATCTCACAGAAGGGCGGCTTGCCCCCGCTCTTCTTTGACTCCGGCTTGGCGGAAACAAGAAACTATTCAATTTAGTCCGCCTCACAGGTGGGGAAGGGCAGCTTGCCCCCGCTCTTCTTTGACTCAGGCTTGATGGAAACAAGAAACTATTCAATTTAGTCCGCCTCACAGGTGGGGAAGGGCGGCTTGCCCCCGCTCTTCTTTGACTCGGGCTTGTCGCGCTTGTGATAGGTTCGCCAACCCAACTTTTTAACCGCACTCGAAAGCTTCTCGGAATCATCCGGCCACCACCATTCCTTATCCACCGGTAATGGCTCACTTGAGTCACCATAGAATGCGCGAAAACTTGACCAGCGATAATCCTTAGCTGAGGTTACTAACCTAGCCTTCAAGGGGTTTCCATGGATGTAATTGATTTTTTGCCAGACCATCCAACCACTCCACAGCGGCTGCGCCTTGAAACTCTCTTGCCAGACCTCGTGGATTGAACAGTCATCATCCGGGGTTTTGCGAAGAAAGAGGTCACCACCGCAGAGATTGATAATCTCACGAGCGGTTAGACTCTTTAGTGCTCCGCTAAAGCCTCGAATGTTGCCGTCTCGAGGATTAACGATGAGGTGAAAATGATCAGGCATCAGAACATATGCGATCAATTTCGCCGGCCATTCACTTCTCAATTTGTCGAACACCTTGAAGAATGCAAGGCAAACGTCATCTTCGGTGAAGAGTGGGGCTCTATTCAGCAGATTTCCGGTTACGAAATGAAGTGCGCCTGGCAAGTTTTGGTTGGACCACTTTCGAGCCACACCCGAAAGTTTCTAATGTGCTGTTAACTTGATCAAGCAGCAGACCTTGGGCACGCCAATCTGTTCTATGCAAGTAATTTGGCAATGCAGCGAAGCGGGGGCAAGCCGCCCTTCCCAACTTGTGAGATTGACTAGATTGAACCGTTGGCCTTAGCGTCAAGGTAGCAAGGGGTTAGATAACTCTTCACCATAATTAGGAGTCCAATGTCACGATTTCCTATAAGGTGCACTCGGGCCTGACTCCCTGCGGATTACTTCTTTGCTTGCGTTTGCGGCGTGTCCCTCACCGTAAACCAATCACCCTTACCATCGTTAGTGCGCAACATGCGCATGATCTCGTCAAAGTTGAACGGCCGCGCGCCGCGACGGCCAAATACGGAAACCTGATTGCCGCTTTCATCAACCGCGCGATCGCGATCAAGCGGCTTCGAAACTGCTAATGCTTCACCCTTTGTTTTAAACGTTGCAATCAGCACCGGCCGTGGTCGCGGACTAAAACCCGCATACTCGGGCACGGTTTCCGGCGAAGTGAGTTGCAGAATGCGCAACCCATTCTTCCCGTCGGCAACGTAAGCAAACAAGCTCGCGTTTGTCATGGCAATCTTAACCTGATGCACATCATTGAGTTTTCCGTCTCCGTTATAGGCCTGATCCAAACGCGGCTGCTCGGGATGCTCGACGTCAATAATCGCGATTCCCTCTTTACCATTTGCAACGTAGGCGTAGGTGCGGGCCACATAAACATCGTGCGCGTCTCCAAGACGTACTAGTGCATTCGAAATTAGTTTGCTGGATTCAGGTTGCGTTACATCCAGAACCTTCAAACCGTCATCATCAACCACAAAGCAATAGCGGAATTGGACTGCAGCCGCGCGCGGGTGCTTTAGTTCGGGCGCGCCAATCTGTTTGACGATGCGCGGATTTAACGGATCGTTAATGCTAACGACAGATAGCCCGGTCGTCGTGGTTATGTACGCATAGCCTCCGGCGATGGTGATGTTGTTTGCATCGTTGAGCGCGCCGCCCGGGTTGAACGCGCCATTCGGATATTTCGCCGGGTCCAGCGCCCGCTTCAGATAGTTGTTTAGCGGATCGCCATCGAGCAGCGTGGCCGCGTTGATGAGAATCAAGCCTTCATACTTGTCGACGAGGTACAGATAAGCATAGGAATCGTGAATCGGTTGCTCTTCATTCAGAAGTTGTTGTCGGGCCTCGCCTTTTAATGCAGCAGCTTTGGTGGGATCGATCATCGTGCCGTCAGCTTTAACCCGCCAGCGCGCCGGGTCCACTGCCAACGTCGTTGGGGCGGCGACTGCGGTCGCGTACTTACTCTTCACCCAAAACTTTTGCCCAAAGCGAGACACGGGCGCCGTAGTAATTCGCTCCGAGAACCCCTTTTGATCGATCTGCGCCACATCATAGACACGCAGGCCCCCTTCGCCCGCGGCAACGTACGCATACTCCCCGCGCAACTGCACTTGCAAAACTCGCGGGTTACCAACGTGTTCGTACACAGTCTTTAATTCACTCCCGCCCTTTACGAATTTTGCGTAGTTGTCCGGATACGCAATCCGCTGCAACGTGCTGCCAATAACTGCTTGCGGCTCGGATTGTTCCGTCGCCACTACTACTTCCAACGCGTGGCCAGCAGCAACGTAAACATAGCGGCCCATGAAGTTCACAAAATTTGTTCCCTGCAAAAGCAATTGCGCCAGCCACGCATTGTTATCGTTGTTTGCCGAGACGTGACAGTCGGTGCATTGTTTTGTTTCGGTTGCGCGCACCGTGTGCGGCACGTGCGTGTTGAAAGTCTGACCGGAGAAACCTTCCGCGGATGTAGTCTGTTGTTGCGAATAGATCCATTCGCGATTCTGATTTTGCGAACTTACGAGCACCGCAGATGACGAGCGCACGGGGGCGACGCGATTGCCGGTAACAGTACCATCACGGCCCAACATGAAAATGTCGTCGCGCAGAACCTGAAAATTGTATTGCGTGAAGTTGCGCGAGTCGCCGCCTTCGTTGTGACGATTGGGCATTTTGCGGTTTGCCTGCATAGATAAATGACAACCAAAACAACTTGTGACCCAGGACGAATGACAGGCAACACAGGTCATATCGCTATCGCGATGGGCCAACTCGTTGTCATTCTTCGGGACAGCGCCCCAGCTGATGTTGTCTTTGCGAATTGTTTTTGAATACCGCGACTTTTCGCTGTAGTCGCTGCTGCCCGGCGTGATCGTGTCAAGCGTTTGCATTACACGCCACCAACGGCCGGGCACAACCATCGAGTTTTGCACTATGTCACCGGACTTCAAATCGATGTCTTTGCCGCTCTCATCTTTCTTCTTGCGGTCACGAGTGATTCTTTGAAAGAGCGGAATCTTTGCGCCAGTTTCGTCGCGCGCACGCAACCGCGTCAGGTCCTGGCCCACCAGCGGTTGGTTCTGTGACTTGCGGCGTTCGGCTGTTTGTCCGGTTGCGGTCGCCGCAGCAGGACCGGAGGTGAACAGCGAGCCACGCGCGCGAATGGAACCGTGACAATCTTCGCAGCCAATCTCAATCGCGGCGCGCGGTTCGTTGTACAGATTGCCGTCCCCGTGCGCGTCCTGCCGGAAATGGCAATCGACGCAATGCATGCCCTTCTCGAGGTGGATGTCGTTTAAGTGGACGGCCTTCTTGAATTTGTCCGGGTCATTCGCAGAAACGAGATCGCCTTTTGCATCGAGCAGGTTTCCCTTGCGATCGCGTTTGAAAACTTTGCGAAACAGCCAGCCATGTCCGTGGAAGTCGCCAAACTGAGTGTTCTTTAACTCGGAATTAAACTCTGCTGTTCCCGTGCCCGCCAGAAACTCAAGCTCTGACCAACGGCCGCGCATGCTTGCCGCTTCCGGATTACGATTGAGTTTCTCCTGCTCTTCGCTTTGCGACGGATTGTGTTGCTGCTTCGGATACATCTTCTCGCCGTCCGATTCGTTGTCCCACCAGGTCATGCCGAGATAAGTGGCGACCATGTTTGTGCCCGGGTGCATGTGACAGACCATGCATTGTGAGGTGGGAATCTGGCTGGTGAACTGGTGTTTGATCGGATGGCCCGATTCATTTTTCAAGATGCTCGCATCTGCTGTTTTTGACTGACCGAGATTTCCTGCCGAGTTATAGAACGCCGAATGCGATGGAACGCGGTCGTTCGCGTAGATAACGTGGCATGCGGTGCAACCCGACGAGCGATAATCGCCAGGATGATCGTTGGTGCCCAGGAAATTTAGCGTCGGATCTAGTAGTCGAGTCTTCTGCAAACCGAGAAAGACCGGATCGGTGCGCTGCGCTGAACCAAAACCACGCGCGCTTAGTCCCTTGTCAGGTTTACCGGGGTCTTCATCTTTGTCCGGCAGACCAACTTCCAAACGACGCTTGCCTCCTCGTTCAAAGACGCGCAGGACGTTGCCGGGTTGGGAAATCTCCCAACGAGGAATCGGATCGAGAAATGTGAGTAGGCCTTTGGTGCGCTGTTCTTCGGCTGTTGGCGCGGGGTTCTGTATTAATGTCTGGGGCGCGCCCGTTTCGCTGTAGCTCTCGCCAAAGCGCGCGTCTTTCAAAGGAAAGCCGCCGTTGTTGTAGAGTGCGGCGCCCCAAAGCATGGCCCCGTGAGTCATCATGCTGCGTGCAACATTTTTCGATTCGACATCATGACAGGCGCCACCGCCACAGGTTTTCGCAGCCACGCGCAAATCGCCGGGATTAATGAACCTCACAAACTCCCAACTCTCACGCGCCAGCAAGGTGTTGGTCCTTTCCGGATTCGCGCCAGTGTATTTGCCGTCGCGTCTCCACTCATTGGGAAACCGGGGGCGGACGTGCGCTTCGTTTTTTACGCGTTCAATCTCTTTCGAATCGTCGGTGGTTTTGTGTGGAACCGGGTTGCCGCCATGGCAGGTGGTGCACGTTAGTCCAACCGCATCCTTTCCGTCTTTAAGTTTCTCGAGTGTTTCCGTGGTGCCGTACTTGTGCATCGGCTCGATCAGACCGTGACAAGAGACGCAGCCTTCGAGCTTAGTAGCTGTTGGACTTGTTCCTTGAAAAACCCAAACACGCGAATGGGGTTTTGAACTAATTGCGATTTGAGTGGGAGAGGTAGCAGGACGTTCTGCAAGCAGCGCCGAACTTACGCCGATGCTCAGCGTGGCGGCTACGGTGATGATAATGATTTTGACTCTATTCACAATTCTCAGCCGACGAGATGGTCCACCACAGAGACATGCGACCTCAAGCTTGTTGACTGAAACGGCGACTCTAAACAATCAGTCACAGCAGCTTTCGCAAAACGTCTGTTTAGCCCGCCAAAGAGCGGGGGCAAGCCCGCCTTCCCGACCTTGAGATTCTTGGACTGTGTGAATGCTTTTACGTTGAAAGCCTGTCCAGCGCCGATAAGAACCTCAAGTCTAATCAGCTCGAAGTTAGGAAGGCGGGCTTGCCCCCGCTCTTGGGCGGGCCGAAACATTTTTTGTGCAAGGCCAGCCAGAGGCATTGCTTTTGTCATCGCTTTGGAATTCTGGGTGATGATCATTTCGATGCAAAAATCCTTGTAGAACCTGGAGCGCTGTTAAAACACCAGCTTCAATTGCGCGAACAACGAGTACAACGGCTTGCTGGGGTTGATTACATCCGGCTGGCAAAAGTCACCCACATTCGGCGGACAATTGCGCGAGCGGTCAGTAAAAATATCGCGAAAGCCGCGTCCCGTTTGTAACGTCGCAGCGCCGAAAGTAATCGTCACGTTGTTAATCAAGAACGGCCGGTACGCTACCCCTAAACTGTAATCCCAACCGATGTCATGACGAATACGATTTTGAAACAGCACATACTCGAGTGGTTCGGTACGATGGAAACGAAGGTAGTTCACGTTAAAGACGGCCTTGATGCGTTGCGTCAGTTCGACATCGACACCCGCGTTGTAAATATAGATTCCGGGATTGACAAAGTTTGCCTGTCCCTGCGTTTTACTGCTGCGCAAACTCGGCAAGATGCTGTTCGGTTGCACCAGCCCAACGCCGGTTTGCGTCAGCCTGATCCCATTTCGATTCCAGTAAGAGAATTGCCCGCCTACAAAGTTTGGGTCATCAAAGATCGCGTCGAACCCAGTGGCCTTATCGTCCGTCGGATTGGAATCGCCCTGCGCCCAGAAGAACGAGCCTTTGAATCTCAGATAATCCTTGTCGATTGAAGCTTCGAGCGCAGCCATGTGGGAACGAACATCAACGCGTCTCCCCGCGATGGGATTACGATCGTCGTGACCGAACGCATAGTAATAAGCGTGCGTCAGGTTCAACCGCCCAATATGGCCGTCGCTATTGAATCCGAGATACGCAACTTTGATCGCATGCGGCCGCACGTCGCCAACCAAAGCTGGGCGCACTAAAAATCCATTCCGGTCATATTCGATGCTGCGGCGATCGTCGTTGAAGTGAAAACTGCCTTCAACCGTGTAACCCTTATGAATAAAGTCCTGGCGAAAGATGTTGGCGATGTAAACATTCTGATGACGCGTGTCGAAGCGATTGAGGCCGCTGTTGGTGTCCTTCTCGAGCATTGAGAAATAGGCGGCGTTGTATTGAATGCGATTGTTGTCGGCCGAGCCAAAAAACCGCAGACCCAGATTGTTATCGGAAAAAATGAAACCGCGAAAGTCCGACACAAAAGGCTGAATACCCGCCCGCACAGAAACGAAATCGAAGTTGGGACTCAAATCCGCAAGCTTTACCTCTGCGAATGCTTCTTCGAGGGACACATGCGTGTCGGTGCGATTAGTGCCGCGGCGCACATCGATATTGACAACGCCGTTTTCGCGCGCGTTCAGGTAGTTGGGAATGCTAAACGTCGGCGAGATTTTGATGGCCCAGTCGCGCGGTCTAAAAGTCGAGTCGCCGTGGAACAACTCAAAACTGAACTGCACTGTCTCGCTCGCGGCAAGCTGTTCGGGCTGCCCAAAAAACTCAGCGCTTCCCGGTTCATCGCTACTGACACCCGAAGGTGTTGGCGCGCGGCGTTGCTCGACTGTGCTGGTACTCACCGCCGAAAGAATCATGAACAGCTTGTCGCCACGAATCGGATAGTCGCCTTTCAAGACGCTCTGGTTGTAAGGATCCCACCAGCGTCCGCGCGTGAAAGGAATGTCGCGGCCCCGCGCTGCTCGATCTCCGTAGCGATCATATTCGGGAAAGCCAATGCGCCAGCGATCCCGTGCTTCGCGTCGATCCGGGCTTGTTTGAGGTTCTGAGGAGACAGTGTCTGCGCCTGCATGTCCAGTGGGTTTATCGGCTGGTGCTCGTAATATTTCCTTTATTTCAACTTGATCCAGTGGGATTTCAATAACCGTTTCTTTACCGGGCTCAATGATTACATTCTCAAGCGCCTCACCACGCGCAATTGTGAAGTCGCCATAGTTCTTGTCTTTGTCAAACCTGGCGACGTGTGGCGCGTCAACACGTAAGCGATAGGCGCCTGCCGGTAACGAAAAGGAATAGCGTCCATCGACGCCGCTGCGAACGCGTTTCCATTTTCCGGTCACCTGATTTGTCGCGATCACGGCTACGCCTGCGATCGACGCCCCGGATGCGACGCGCACCACTCCCTTGATGCGGCCGTTACTTTGCGCAAGTGCGGCAATCGCACACGCCATGGAAATAAAAGCAGCGGCAACGACGCGCGACAGCGTGAGGTACGTCCCTTGCTCTCGCCCCAAACGTTTGCAGGAACGTTTCATGAAGTCCGCTACAGAATTACTGATTGAGCGCCCTTTTCGCGATTAGAGACTGCAATGGATCGAAGTATGGGTTCAGCTTGAGAGCTCTAAGCAGGTACTCGCGCGAGGCAGTTGTGTCACCCGCCGCTCGCTCGATCATCCCAGCGTGATAGAAAAGCCTGGCATCCTGGGTACCTAGCCGTAAAGCGTCCTTTATAGCGGTGCGCGCCTCAGTAACCTTACCGGCCTTTAATGCTGTCCAGGCCAGAGCGTCTGCAGCATACACGTCACGTCTAACACTGTACTCCTGTTTCGCCTTCGCGTATGACTCCGCGACATTCAAGTCGTGATCAGCCCAGAACAGAACCAGGTGACGATTGTAAAGAACGGTATTGAGCGGGCCCATTAGACTCACTTTTTCTACAGTTGAATACTGTTTCTGGGCATCCTGCTCGCGGCCCACAAGTTTGTAAACGTCGCCCAGCGCCGCACAGTCGAGGGGATCGTTGCGTTTGTTCACAACCTTCTCATAAAGCGAAATCGCATCAGGCAGGTTTCCCTGCGCAACCCTGAGGCGGGCGAGCGAACTGAGCGCATGTGGATAGTCGGGGAAAACTAGCAGGGCGTTTTGATAATCACTTTCGGCCGCGACCATATCTCCGGATCCAAAATTAACCTCTCCGAGTTGCCAATTACACCAGGCAACTGTCTCGGCAGACGGAATCGACTCTTTCTCCGCCAGATCCAGGGCGAGCTTGTAGCGACGGCGGGCCATCGCAACATCGCCATGAAGCAGATCAAAATGCGCCCAACGCGTTTCCGTTGCCACACTGCCGCGGCTCAGGCGTTCCATCTGTCTGTACGCCTCAGCGGCCCTGTCATAGTCCCCTAATTCCAAAGAGGCATCGCCGAACAGTTGGTAGCCGAAACTGCTTTGCGACTTATAGTCGATCAACTCCTTCGCGTGATCGCGAGCTGACGCGAAATTGTGCGTCTCAAACTCAGCGAGCGCGAGCGCGCTAAGACCGCCGAGGTTCTGGTCTATCGGAAGCACGTTAAGAGAGGCCTGCGCTGAACGCAATGACAGTTCGAGATACTTCACGTCGTCGGTTTCCCGGTGCAACTGAAGGTAATAGCCGGCGAGCTTGTTCAGTGCAACGAAATCGTCCGGATCATTTTTTACCCGTTCCTCGAGAAAGCGAACGGCTACCATTGTCGTGTCGTTTCCCTTGCTGAGTAGGGCCACGTCCGCGGACGCGTGAGACTTTTCAGTTGAGGACGGTGTGGAGTCGGTCGCTCTTCGGCTACACGCAACGCCCACCAATAGCACGCATAGGGCGAGGGCGCTGCTCGAAGTGGTTGTATTCAACCTCTTCATTTTGATCCTGAGCATATAGAGAGCTTGGTTTGAGCGTAAGTAAGCCCTACCAACGTAATCAAATCTAATTGCGAGTGCTGTCATCCAGAGTGCCGGGCACGCGCGGCTGCTGTGAGGGAGCCAGGAACGGAAAGACGGTCCGCAGCGTCACGTCATTGCCGTTGACATTGTCGCCGAGAGTCTGTCTGTTATTGATCAGTGTTAACAGGATATCGATTACATCGTCAGTCAATCTTCTGCCGTTCGGAAACGACGCTTCCGGATTGGTCCCTGTGTTGGGCACAGTAAGATCCAGCCGCAGAATATCTCCCCTGGTGACGGCAACACTCGCCAGGATACCGATACTGGTGGCATCGGTACGATAGAAGTTCTTCAGAGTATCGACGATCCCGGGAGCAAACCTGCCCGCGGCATCGTCAACCGAAGTGCCGGCGTTGTAGGCATTCTTCAGATTAAATGGGACCAGAGCCACGTTCACGGCAGGCACTCCTTCGCGATCTACATTGACCCATCTGCCCGCGCCCTCCACTTCGCCGGTACGCGAGTTATAAAACTGGGGGCTTCGCCTTTGCGTGTCGCAAGCCAACCCCAGCCCGTTGCCTGGACCACGAATGAAACCCAGAGGAATGCTAAGCGCGATTGCCATTGTGTTGTAACCCGAGAATGTGTCGCGGGCCCGACCAAAGACCCCTGGGTTGGGAGAGCCTGACCGGATTGATCCGTTGAAACGAGCGAATGCGGGGATGTCGAAAAAGAATGGATCATCCGTTAGGCCAGCGAAAAAAATAACGCCGCTCTGCGAATCAGTTGTTATTACTGGAGTCGGTGCTGTGTCGGCACTGTTGCTGGAGTTGGTTGAGAGCGCGGTAAACCTGCTGCCATTCGGCAAGTTGATGGTTGCGGTCTGTGCCTGCGGCACACCGGCGGAGTTTGCTATTCGAGGTGAGAACCGGACGTCGATGAACTTATCCGGCCTGGCATCGCCGGTGGTTTCAATTTCGAACCGGTACCGTAGTGCGGGATCGAAGATTCCAAAGTTTGAGTTCTCGCCAGGAACAATGAACCCGTGCACGGTCATGATTAGGATTACCCGCGAGTTGTCGTTGGGATCGAAAAACATGTAGGCGTCGTTCAGATCTGCCCCGAGGTCGTGGGCCGTCAAAGGCGCATCACCATGATCGGCTGCCTGCAGACGCATTGCCGGAGTCAGACAGATCGAGATCATTATCAAAAGGAGTTGGAAGGCATTTGCAGGATTTGTAATATTTGCTGAACGCATGTTTCACCTCCATCACGGGCCGAATCTTTGTTTGTATTCCGTCGATATTATGAACGCCTTAACCATCTCAGCGTCGATGAAGTTGCCATTGAACTGATTCAGCTTCGTGAGCCAGAAGTTGTAGCCTGCAAAATCCAGGTCTGGAGCGTCATCTGGATTACGGCGCAGGTAGCCAAAATACTGCATCAGCACAAATGCTTTGTTGAACTCCTGCCGGGCAAGGTCAGCATCTTCCGAGACAGCGCGTAGCACCTGCGCTTGCGTCTTCGCCCCTGACTTCAAGTCATCCGTGAGCTGATCGCGCTCCGCTGGCGACAATACGCCGCCCGCATTCTGGTTTAGCTGGTCAACAAACTGCGCTGCCGTTAGCGATTGCGGGTAAGTCACCATGAAACGCGAACGCATTACAAAATCCGCCACAAAGGCGTTCTTGTTGTTTTCTAATTTCGCCTGCCAGTCTCCGACACCGACTATTACGCCCTGGCCAATCTGCTGGGTGTCGGGTCGAAAATCGCTCAGCCTGATGGGCACCGGCGCGCCCGGTAAATTCCCATACGCGGTTTTGTAAATTCGATAAACCAGATAGCCAGTCTGTTGAAACTCGATCGAAAGAAAGAATGCGGCTGAAACGTTAAGGCGCCGGATCTCAAGACAAGGGATGCTGCTTCCGCAGGATGTGATTTGATTTGTCCAGAAATTCAACCCGTCCGCATCCGGTTCCCGACTAAGGAAATCAAGATAGTGTTGATTGACGAAATAGCGCGCATTGTCTGTGGGGTTAGACGAGGGCGGCGCGGTGTCGTTATCAACAATCTTCAGTACGGTGGTGTTCCGCGTGCCGAGCGATGCTCCGGTTGAATCCCGCAGGGTTATGGTGAGCGTTTCATCTACCTCGATGTAGACATCATCGATTGGCAGCACGGTGAAACTAATGCTGGTCTCGCCGGGATTGAACGTTAGCGTGCCGCTGTGAAATGTATAGTCGCTCCGGTTGCTCGCATCTCCATTTACGGTGACAAAATCCACAGTACTGACGCCGGTTGTGTTTCCTGAGCGAGTGACGGTCAGAGTTGCCCGCGGCTCGCCTTCACCAACGCTATATTCGGTCGCACTGAATTGAAGCGTAGCGCCTCCCGGCGCAGGTGACGGTGGAATAATCACGCGTGGTTGCACGGCGGGTTGCAGATCAGCAGCATTATTACTGGTCAATTCCCGTAGATCGCTGCCGTCGGCGGCCATCAAATAGATTTCAAGGTTTGCGTCCCGATTTGTCGCAAAACATATAACGGCGCCATCACCTGACTGCGATGGGTCAAGATCCAGATCGGAGTTATTGGTTAGTCGCTTTTGACTGTTACCGTTGAAATCCATCGAGTATAGTTCGTCGCTGTCGTCGCGATTGCTTTGAAAGGCAATCAGCCCCGGCGACCAGTTGGGATTTATGTCATCGCCCTCTGCAAATGTCAGGCGGGTGACAGCAGTGCCGTCCGCATTCATCCGATAAATCTCAAACTGAGCATCCTCGCGCGTGCTGGAAAAAGCGATTAGGGCGCCGTCGGGCGAGAACGAGAAGGATGAATCGTCGGCGGGATTCTTCGTGAAGTTTGTTTGATTGCTGCCATCCGGAGCCATCAAATAGATTTCATCGTTGCCGTCGCGATTGCTAATGAAGCCGATCTGCGATCCGTCAGGCCTCCATACCGGACTGAGATCCCCCGCAGTGTTGCTGGTCAATCTTACCTGTCCCGTTCCATCAGCGTTCATCGCATATATTTCCGCATTTCCATCTCGAGTGCTGACGAACGCCAACCTGCTACCGTCCGGTGACCACGCTGGGCTGTAATCTTCCGCCGGGTTTTCGGTCAAACGAATCTGCCCACCACCGTCCGCATCCATAACATAGATTTCAAAGTTGCCATCGCGATCGCTGGCAAAAGCAATCTTGCCTACCGATGCGGCGGCGGCCGCAATCGTTTGGGCGGCGTTCTTGACTGGAGCGGAAGCGGCGCGCGCCGATATGAAACCCTGGATAAGAATGCAACAAACAAAACTGGCTGCAAGTGTTCTGATCAACCTGCGGCTGGTATCACTCATCGTCAACCCCTTGTGCCTCTAGCACAGTTCCCGGTTCGATTTAGAACGGGCTTTGCTAGCAAATTAGTTGAGCCTTGAAGCATAGTCAAGCTTTTCCCTTAGGAATTCAAAAAAGGCGGAGATCAGTTTACTGTCAGAAAACAGCTTGACTGCAAGGGAGATGATGATAAATTGAATTCTCGTAGAGGATCAGTACCCTTTGGTTTTCTGGAAACTCAACGGATTATTTTGATGATCGCCAGAAGTAGATCTTTAACCTCGTTTTTGATTCTGTTTGCTCTTCTCGTAACGCTTTTCCTTGGCGAAGCTCTTTCGTCGCGACATTCCCAGGCCCAGGCGTCCAAGCCCGTTCTCTTCAGTCATGAAGATTCCACGCGCGCAATTGCGATTAACTCAGTAACACGAACTCACGAGCCGTTTGCGGTTACTGAGCCCATCTCTTTCGGCGCCGACCACGGCAGCCGGGTGATGCTCTTTGCCGGTAATCTCCGCTTGCAGGATAACGAAGGTTTTTCCGCTGTCACGGCCGATGCCGAAGATGAAGCTCACAACATCTTCCCCCTCGAGGTCGAGTATGTTGGCCCAGTGCCCGATCAGAATTGGGCCACCGCCGTAATTCTTAAGCTCAATGTAAAAATGGCTGACGCAGGTGACGTGCTGGTACGAATTTACTATCGCGGCGTCGCGAGTAATCGCGTTCGAGTCGGCATTGGTCACCTGGGGGGTGGACCGCCTGACGATCCGGGCGCTGTTCCAACTCCTGGCCCGGAGTTCAGCATCAATCCGATCACGGCTGGCACGCTGACGCCGGATGAAGTCAGAACGATCATCGCCCAGGCAGTGTCTGCGGCCGCGTCCATCAATAAGGCAGTAACCGTGGCAGTGACTGACCGCGAAGGAAATGTTTTGGGCCTGTTCGCCATGACCGGCGCACCAACGATGATGCAGATTCGCGGTGGCGGACCATTGCAAACTCCCAATCCGATTACCGGGTTAGTTCCGGTCGGACTCGAGGGCACCAGGCTGCGCTCGGCGCTTGGAGCAATCTCAAAGGCTGGCACCGCCGCGCTGTTCAGCACTTCCGGCAATGCTTTCACCTCCCGGACGGCGAGTTTCATTATCCAGCAACACTTCCCGCCGGGTGTAAGTTTCCAACCAGCGGGACCGCTTTACGGCGTTCAATATTCTTCGCTGTCGTGCTCTGATATCAAAATTCCCGGATTGCCACTCGGCCTCAGCGGCGATCCGGGAAGTATGCCGATCTACAAGAACGGGATTGTGCAAGGAGGCGTCGGTATCGAGGGCGACGGCGTTTACGGCATCGATCCCGATCCTGCGGACTTTGATCTTTCGTTCGAGGAAGTAATCGCACTTTCCGCCGTGCGTGGCTTTGAAACTCCATCACTCCTTCGCGCCGACAATATTCTCGTTAACGGGATACGGTTGCCGTTTATCAACGCCACCCAGGTGCTCACACCTCCGACGATCGCTTTTGCGAGTCTGCCCGGGACCATTGATCCACTGTTTCCGATTCGCGCCGCACAGCCCTCTGCGTTCACAACCGTGACGGTCGGCGGCATCAGCGGCGAATCAGATCCGCGGTTCTTTCCCTTTATCTCGAGCCCCGCCGGCGGTCCGAATTCACTCACAGCGGCGGACGTTGATCTGATTATTTCGCATGCGGCCCAGCAGGCCAACATAACGCGCGCCGCCATCAGGCAGCCGCTGGGCAGCAACGCGCGCGTTTCCATCGCGGTAGTGGATACCCAAGGACACGTGCTCGGACTCTTTCGTCAGCAGGACGCTCCCGTGTTTGGCTTTGATGTATCGGTACAGAAAGCGAGGACAGCGACTTTCTATTCCGGCGCCAGCGCGGCGACGTTGCTCCGGATGGCAGGTTTTGGAAGTTATGTTGACCGCGCGGCCGCTGACGGCCTCGGGCTCGATGGCTCCGTCGCTTTTACTGATCGCGCGGTTGGGTTTCTTCATCGCCCGTTCTTTCCGGATGGCATCGACGCCACCGCTGCCGGCCCATTCAGCAGGGAAATCGCCCAATGGAGCGTCTTCAACGTGGGGTTCCAGCTAGATCTTATCAAGACTAATCTGGAAGCATCGATCGTTGGCGCCAGCGTTCCGTGCACTTCCATTCCCAGTTTGCCGAATGGCATTCAGATATTTCCCGGCAGCGTTCCGCTATACAAGAACGGCGTGCTCGTCGGCGCGATTGGTATCAGTGGCGACGGGGTCGATCAAGACGATTTGATCAGCGCCGCCGGCGGCAATGGTTATGCGCCGCCGGTAGCAATCCGCTCCGATCAGGTTTTCGTTCGTGGCGTGCGCTTGCCGTTTCTGAAATTTCCGCGCAGCCCAAATCTATAGTGAACAGAGCTAGCCAAAATCCTAAACCTTCACCGGGGTCGCGCCGGTGGTGGGTTGCCCTCGCGCGCAAACCAGCCCTCGTATTCATTATCCTAATCCTTGCGGTTTGGTGTGTTGGTCAAAGTTCAAGCACAACTCCTCAGGACGCTCGCGGCGTTTTGAAGCTGCGCGTGAAAGTAAAAACCGGCGAAGCAACGAAAGGCCTGTCGCGCAAGCGATTCTTTCTAATCAAAGGTTCGCTCGAACAAAATAAAGCATTGATCGAGACAATCGACCGCCAGCCGCTAACAACGCGCGACTGTTATTACGCTCGCGCCGGCGCCAGCCCGGGATTGGTCAATTGGCTGAAGGAGAACGACTGCGAATCAGTTTATTGCCGCGAGTTGGAAGAGGAGGACGTCGAAGGGGCGCGAGCAGTTCCTGAGTTTGCCACGGCGCTGACGACGGGCGAGAAGACATTTGGCAGTCGGCAATTGGCGCGCAAGTGGTTAACAGTGAACTTGCCGGAAAACCTGCGCGATGGGTTTTACCGTGAAAGACAAAAAGAAATCACGGCAATCGTTACGCGGGCAGAAGCGGCTTCCGGCGCCAGGGTTCTCTCAGTGATGACCGACCGCAATGGCACTGCTTACTTCACGGATCTCGAAGCCGGCAGCTACATGCTGTCAAATATTGTTAGTACTGAGATTGGACCGAGTGCTTCTTTGTGGAATTGTGAAGTGCAGATGAAAGCTGACGATCTCGCAGCGGAAAAGGTCTATACAATCTCGAACCGTAAAGACAAAAATATTAAGTGTGTAGCGGTGGAGAAACCGCTGCCGGCTTGTAAGCAGTAAGCATTTTCTGCCATTGACAATGAAACCTGCCCGCTCTCTTACGCTCCCTATTTGTGCGAGCGTATTGTTGTTTGCCGCTATTTGCACGCTCGCATCGAACGCGGGGGCGCAGCGGAGAAAGACGCAACGGACACCAACTCCGCGCAGCCGTCCAACTAGAATCGACTACTCGCATTTTTCGCACGCAACCAGGCAGCATCAAGGCGCGTGCAACACCTGTCACAAGACCCCAACCGACAATTGGAAAAAAGTTCGCGACTATCCGGACGTGGCCGACTTTCCCGGACACGATGCCTGTGTTAGTTGTCATCGCGCGCAATTCTTCAAGGGCGCGAAACCAACCATCTGTTCAGATTGTCACAGCAAAGTCTCGCCTCGAGATGACGCGCGTTTCCCGTTTCGCAATCCGGCCGGCGCGCGCCAGTTTGTGACTGAGTTCCCCCACGACAAGCATCAGGATGTGATTGCGAAA
>JBPCLZ010000105.1:0-26368 GCA_051002775.1 Pyrinomonadaceae bacterium
GAGTTGAGCATGCCCAGCAGCGCCGCAATTCCACCAAACGCTGCGCCGTAGCCGATGCTTGTCGGCACCGCGATCACGGGCACGCTTACTAATCCGCCCACCACCGAAGGCAGGGCGCCTTCCATGCCGGCAGCAACAATTGCGACGCGCGCGCTTTGCAACAACGCACGTTCCGCCAGCACCCGATGAATGCCGGCGACGCCAACGTCCCAGACACGTTTCACACGATTGCCCATCGCTTCGGCTGTCAAGGCCGCTTCTTCCGCAACCGGTATGTCGCTGGTTCCGGCAGTTACCACTACTATTTCACCAACGCCCCTTTCAGTTGTATCTTTTTGAATCCTTATCAACCGCGCTGTCGCATGCCATTCCGCTTCTGTGGCAATGTTGCGCACCTCTCCAAATGTTCCTTCGTCAGTATGCGTAACGAGGACGTTGGGAGCATGTTGCAGCAGCCGTTCGACTATACCCACGACTTGTGCGCGCGTCTTGCCGGCGCCAAAGACTACCTCCGGAAAACCCTGGCGCGTCGCCCGCGAGTGATCCACGCGCGCATAGCCGATATCTTCGAAGTGAAGATTTTGAATGCGACTGACAGCTTCTGTCGTGTCTAGGTCTCCCGCTCGATGCGCAGCCAATAGTTGTTCCAATGTAGTCAGATTCATTAACGCTCGACTTGTGGTGAATGGATTTTAGGGGCGCATTCTAACATTCACGCGCGAAGCAATCGAAATGCGGTCGCTTGCGCAGGAATTAACCGCCCAGTAAGATTTGAGCATTGAAAACAAATGGAATTCACTGTAGCAATCACAGGCGCCTCCGGCTCGATTTACGCGCAACGCACGCTGGTGCACATGGCTGCCAGCGGCGTAGTTGAGCGCATCAATCTGATCATGTCCGAGGCGGCGACGACCGTTGCGCGCGTCGAGTTGGGAGCCGATCTGCGCGGCGCTGACAACGCCCGTATCAACGATTGGATTGGCCTGGCGCCTGGTTCAAAATTGATGCAACTGCAGCGACTCGACAACATGGCCGCGCGGCCCTCTTCAGGTTCGCATCCGCAGGAAGGCATGGTCATCGTGCCATGCTCGATGGGCACTTTGGGCGCCATTGCTTCGGGTGCCGGCACTAATCTAATTCATCGCGCGGCTGACGTTATGCTTAAGGAAAGCCGGCGGCTGGTGCTGGTGCCCCGCGAAACTCCATATAACGCCATTCATCTGGAAAACATGTTGCGCCTGTCGCGTGCCGGCGCCCATGTCATTCCCGCAAGTCCCGGTTTCTATCACCGGCCACAATCAATTGAGGCTCTCGTTGACCACCTCGTTTTCCGCATTCTCGATCACCTGGGAGTTCCCCATCCGCAGGACACGCAGTGGAAAGGCATGCCGCAGCAATCTTCAGAAACAGTAAACGTCAGCGACGAATAAATTCCGATGATTGCATTGCTGCGAAATGTTCGCGTCACGCTCGAGATGATAAAGATCGAGCACACGCTGTTTGCGCTGCCCTTTGCTTTTCTGGGAGCGGTTCTGGCGGCTAATGGACTACCTACAATCAAACAGCTTTTTTGGATCACTATTGCAATGATTGGCGCGCGTTCCACGGCTATGGCCTTTAATCGTATCGCCGACCGCGAATACGACCAGCAGAACCCACGCACGCAAACACGCGCTATCCCCGCCGGGCTCCTATCGGTAAGCTTCGTTTGGTTTTTTACGCTGGTCTCGGCCGCGCTATTCCTATTGGCAGCTGCAATGCTAAACCGGCTCACTCTGTTGCTGGCCCCTGTCGCGCTGGCGAGCGTGATGCTTTATTCGTACTCGAAACGATGGACTTTGCTTTCTCATTTGTTTCTTGGTTGGTGTTTGTCCATTGCACCGACCGGCGCATGGATAGCCGTGCGCGGACAGCTGGACAGTCTGGTGCCGCTGGTCCTTTCATTGATAGTGCTACTATGGACCAGCGGTTTCGACGTTCTCTATGCGTGCCAGGACTATGAGTTTGATTTGCGCGCCGGGCTGCACTCGATTCCGAAACGATTTGGCATCGCTCGCTCATTGCTGATCGCGCGCTTGTTTCACTTTGGCGCTTTCGCAGCGATTCTGGCTCTATACTGGATAACGCAGCTTGGAGTTTTTGCTCTCGCCGGTGTTATTGTCACGGCCGTATTGCTTGTCTATCAGCATCGCCTGGTACGCGCCGACGATTTGAGCAAACTAAACGCAGCATTTTTTACTACTAACGCGTTTGTGAGCGTCATTTTGTTTGTGACATTTGGAGGCGCGGTCCTCCTGAGGACTCTTTGATGAACTTTTCGCACGACAAAAATCTAGTTGGGATCGCACAAAAGGTTGAAGCAGGCGAGCGTTTGTCTTTTGAAGACGGCATCGCTTTGTTCGCAACCGATGATTTGCCTTCGCTCGGCAAGCTCGCCGACAGCGTTCGCCGCCGCAAGCATGGCCGCACTACGTATTTCAACGTAAACCGTCATTTCAACCCCACAAATGTGTGTTACGCCGACTGTAAGTTTTGCGGCTTTTATCGCACGCCGCGACAGCCCGATGCCTACACCCACAACATCGAGGACAGCCTGCGCATCGCCGGTGAAGCGGTGAAAGAAGGCGCCACTGAACTCCACATCACTGGTGGACTGAACACAAAGCTGCCCTTTAGTTACTTCACCGATTTGCTTTCGGCGCTGAAGCAGCATTACCCGCAACTTCATTTAAAAGCCTTTACTATGGTCGAGCTGGATCACTTCGCGCATTTCTACAAATTAAGCGATGAAGAAGTAATCTGGAAGCTCATTGAGGCGGGCCTGGATTCCTGTCCGGGAGGCGGCGCTGAGATCTTTCGCGAACCGACGCGCTCAATGATCTGCGCTCACAAGTGTGACGCCAACCGCTGGCTTGAACTGTCAGGCAAGATGCATGCGGCGGGATTGAAGACAAATGCCACCATGCTTTACGGCCACATTGAATCGATTGAAGACCGCGTGGACCACCTCATTCGTTTGCGGCAACAACAGGACGAGTCCGGCGGTTTCCAGTGCCTGATACCGCTGGCTTTTTATCCGGACAAAACACAACTTGCGCACTTGCCGGGGCCGTCGGGTGTCGACTCGCTGAAGACGATGGCAGTTTCCCGGCTTATTCTCGACAATTTCGAGCACCTGAAAGCCTACTGGGTAATGCTGGGGAAACGGTTGGCGCAGGTTGGGCTGCATTTTGGCGCCAATGACATTGACGGCACGATCACCGAAGGCGGCGAGCTCAGCGAAAGCTACTCGATTGAATCCAACAGTGAAGTGAAGATGTCCCGTGATGAAATCACAGCGCTGATCGAAGACGCCGGCTTCGTGGCCGTGGAGCGCGATACGGTATATAACCCGGTGGATCGCCGCAATGTAAGCCTTGTCTGATATGTTTTGAAGAGCGCCAATTAATTATGTCCACTCAAATTGAAATTCGCACAATAACTGTCGCCCATTCACCAGATTCCGACGATGCGTTCATGTTTTATGGCCTGGCAACGGACAAGCTCGATACTGGCGACCTGAAATTTACGCACGTTCTCAAAGACATTCAGACTCTGAATGAAGAGGCGTTTCGCGGCACTTACGATGTCACCGCGATTAGTTTTCACGCTTACGCATACATCAGCGATAAGTATGTGCTGCTGCCCCATGGCGCTTCAATTGGGGATAACTATGGGCCAATCCTTGTTGCAGCCCGGCCTACTAAAGTTGAAGACATTTCCAAACTAAAGATTGCAGTGCCGGGCACCTTAACCAGCGCATTCCTGGCATTGAGGCTTTTCACTCCGGATTTCGAATACCAGGTGGTGCCCTTCGACAAAATAATTGATGCGGTGAAAAGTGGCGGCTGCGATGCGGGTCTCTTAATACATGAGGGACAGCTTTTCTATGAATCGATGGGTCTTCACAAAATACTGGATCTGGGCGAGTGGTGGCACGAACGCACCGGCTTGCCATTACCGATGGGCGGTAATGTGGTCCGTCGCGAGCTGGGCCCTGAGATTATTCACCAGGTTTCCGAGTGCCTGCGCGAAAGCATTCGCTATTCGCTGGCAAATCGACTAGACGCGCTTCAGTACGCAATGCAGTTTGCCCGCGACATGGATACTTCGCTCGCTGATCGCTTCGTAGCGATGTGGGTCAACAATCTCACTCTCGATTACACTGACAGAGGTCGCGAAGGAGTGCGCAGGTTTCTCACCGAAGGATTCGAACGGGGCATCATCCCAAACCAACCGACCATCGAATTTGCGAGTTGACGGTGAAGCTGGGGTGCGCGCGGCGGATATTAGGCCACCCCGCCCAGAAGGGGTGACTCCCGCCGCGCACATCATCGGTTCAAGGCTGGCGATCAGGCTCCTCCCAAAGCTTGACCTAAACGTCTAGCTTCCCATGCAGCAACGCGGCCGCTCAGCGTTGCTATGCGCCTTTGCGCTATTGAGGTCCATGGTACATTTCGACGTTGCCACGTCCCGACGTGAGGACTTTACGAACTCTTTGACAGTCCGATCATGAGTCTCGCCAGACCGAACATATTTCAAACCCCATTGGAATTCTTCGAAAACGCTGGCGTGCTGTAAGATGCGCTGGTCACGTTAATCACTTCTACCGCGAGCACCTTACATCACTTGCATGAAATTTTGCAATAGAAAATGTCAGGTCTCAGCGACGCTAGCGAGAACTTTTGGGCAAGTGGCAACAGGACTTTATTTCAGGGCATCTGAGAGGGGTACTTTAATTCGCTTGGGCGGGTTCTCACGTAAGGAATAAAAGATGGCACTAAAATCCCCAATTAACACGCTTAAATTTCTTGTTTTCCTGATTGGCCTTTATTCGTTGCTGGCGCTTCCCATATTTGGCCAGGCCTTATCCAACCCAGCCGACCTTCCGCAAGCCGAAGTTGACCGCATAATTAGTACTTTCACGGCTAAGGAAAGCCAGTTTCGCAAGGCGATCACCGAGTACTCATTTAAGCGCGATGCCGTACTGCAGAGTTTGGGAATGGGCGGACAGATCACCGGCGAGTATCATCGCGTTTCTTATTTCACCTTCGATGATGCTGGTAATCGATTCGAAAAGATCAGCTACTTCCCGATGCCATCGTTTGGCGCTGTTACGCAAGAAGACCTAGACGACCTTGGGGGAATTCAACCCTTTGCCTTGGAGCCATCGAAGATTCCTCAGTATGACTTCAAATACGTAGGCAGAGAGACAATCGATGAACTGAATCTCTATGTTTTTGATGTCAGTCCAAAGGTGATGCCGGACGCGAAAAAAACTAAGGAACGCTTTTTCAAGGGTCGAGTGTGGGTCGAGGACCAGGATTTTCAGATAGTGAAGACGAAGGGTAAAGGTGTTCCGGAAACGAAGATTAATAAATTTCCGACGGTTGAAACTTATCGCGAACAGATCGACGGACGTTATTGGTTTCCTACTTATTCTTACGCTGACGAAGAATTGATTTTCGACAGCGGCGAATCTCTGCACGTTCGCATGAAGGTTCGCTACTCCGACTTTGTAAAGGCGAGCGCGAAGGTAAAGATTATTGAAATCGAAAATCCTGACGCGCCAACCAAGGAGACAAAACCTGTTCCGCCGCCGCGCAAACCATAGCGCAGTTGGTCAGGCAGGCATTCCAAGCTCGGCGCCGATCATGGAATGTACGCGTTGCAGAAGCAGTTTGACGTCCTCGTCACTTGAGACGCCAGCAGTCGATACCGGCGGTAGTAATACCATTTCGATCGTACCGGATCTTGCCTCTCCAGTTCCCTTGCCCATTAAGTAATCCGTATTTTTGATCGCGACCGGCACGATGGGCACCCCTGCCTGCGCGGCCATGTAGAAGGCGCCTTTTTTGAATGGAAGAAATTCGCCAGGCTTCGCGCGCGTGCCCTCCGCGAAAACGCCAAAAGATGTGCCCGATCGTATGCGCGCCGTAGCTGCTTCCGTCGTCTGCATTGCCCGCTCGCGATTAGAGCGATCTATCGCCATAACGTTCACATAGCCCATGCCGTATCCCAGAATCGGCACCTTCAATAATTCCTTTTTTGCCAGGACTCCAATGCGTGGCCCGGCGTAAGCAAAAAGAGTGGCCGTGTCCAAATACGACCGATGATTAGAAATGAAGACGTATGTTTGGTTTGGATCGATGTGCCCTTTTCCGACCACCCGCACTTTCGTGCCACTTAAGCGCAGCCAGTTGCGCGCGCCAAAAAAGGCCCATGGGTAGACTAAACCATGATTGCCCGTTATCCAGGCCACCAGCAGAACAGGTGGCGCAAAGATCATCAGGAGCATCGCCGCCACGAATAGCGACCAGGCGTAATGTAACCGTCGAAGAATGCGCATGCGGCCTATATTGATTCCGAGCGGCAGATAATCGCACATTTTCGCTTCTTCTGGACAACCTCGGCTGGCCGCTGCGCCCTCCTGTTTCGACCCTTGAGAGGCATGAAATTGTAGTTCGAGCCTTGCTCCAGTCCGATAGTGGCGTTATCTTTACCTCGTTCCATTCTCTCCTCTAACCCCGGATTCACGGGGTGTACATTCGAGCATCTAATCCGGTCGCTGCGCATCCAAGCTAGGCGGAACTGTCACGCGTCGGCATCAACAGAGGAGTCAGGCCATGAAGAGAATTTCGGTGTATTTGCTTTTTATCACGCTTTTCGCGGTTTTCGCGGTGAGCCTATCCGCGCAAACGCGGGCCCGTCGCGTCGGCGAAGGCACGCCCGCTACAAGCGGTAATGCACCCAAGGTCTCACAACCTCCTGTTCTGGGAGGCGCTAATGGCACCAGGAACCCGCAAGGCTCTGGGCAAACTTCAATTCCTGACGGCCCCGAAGAAGTAGACGCGGGTGACGTTATCAAGGTGAACACCACTCTCGTAACATTGCCGGTCAGTGTGATGGACCGCGATGGACGCTATGTTCCTAATCTGCGCAAAGAAGATTTTCGACTTTGGGAAGATGGCGCCGAGCAGCAGGTTGCATTTTTCTCGTCTGTCGATAAGCCTTTTTCAGTGGTGTTGATGTTGGACACGAGCGGTTCGACCCGCCTCCGCCTTGAGGGAATGCAGGACGCAGCTATCGCTTTCACAAATCAACTGCGGCCGGATGACCGCGTGATGGTAGTGTCGTTTGATGATCAAATTCGAGTGCTGTCTGATTTCACCAGCGACCGCGGTCGCCTTCGCGATGCAATCCGTCGCACGCGTGCGGGCGACGGTACCAAGCTTTATGATGCAGTCGACCTGGTAATGAATCAGCAATTGAGTAATGTCTCCGGTCGCAAAGCGATCGTGCTTTTTACCGACGGCGTTGACACCACGAGTCGCCGTGCGTCCTACGCCAGCAACGTGCGCGACGCTGAAGAGTTGGATGCGCTAATCTATCCCGTGCAATACGATACGTACATGGACATGAGCGGTGGCAATCGCGGGGGCGGTGGGTGGCCGGGCACGAATCGCGCGCCAAGTTCACCGGTAGATGTCCTAATTCAAATCCTCGGCGGCATGAATCGCGGTGGTCGCGGTCGCGGCCCAACAATCGGCGGCGGTGGACCGGGAACAAGCAGGCACGACTATGAAACTGCTAATCGTTATTTGCAAGATATGGCCGAAAAAACCGGAGCGCGAAGGTATCAGGCGGACTTCACGCAAAACTTGTCGGCTGCTTTCGGCAACGTTGCCGAGGAGTTAAGGCGTCAGTACAGTTTAGGTTACTACCCAAAGCGGCCAGCCCAACCCGGCGAACGGCGACAGGTTAGAGTTCGCGTTAATCAGCCAAACCTGGCAGTGCGCACACGCGACAGCTATGTATTCAATCCTTCCGGCGTTCCGCAAAATACCGCACAACGCACAGCGCCGGTGCTGCAACGGAAATTCGCAGAAGATTTTCGAGACCGGGCCAAGAATCGTTAAACTCGGCGACCAAAGTCGACGGGATCAACTAAGGGCGGGAATGGTGACAGTAAAGACTGCGCCATTCCTGCCCTGTCGATTTTTGGATTCGAGGTGCATAAGCCGATTAGAAAGACCCAAGGTCCTTCAGAAATATTACAGCGAGGAGGCAGAATCTTACGGCAATCAGAATTTTTTGTGAGGTCGTTCGCTTATTACATCGGGGGACAAAAACATCATCCAGACGCCCCAGCGTTCTTTACAGCCGGCGCAATGTCGACGGTGTTTCGTTCGACGCCTCGTCGCGGCTGACCATTTCCAGCGCGCACAATTCGTTCGTTTTTCATAAAACTTACCGCGGGCGAGGGGCGAGAGTGAATAAGTTACTGTTGTATTACTATCCAGAGCACGTCGGTAATCACTCCCCAATAAAATGCGTTGGTATATTCGAAATGACGGAGGTCCGCGCCGCGAGGAAATTTCAAGAATTTGCTGTTGCAAGCCACTCTCCCAAGTTGTATAACTTCGCGCAACTGGGTGATGGCTGAATGTCTCACCCCGGTGTAGCTAATTGAGTCTTCGGATTCTTGGCTATGCGAGAGAGCGGCGGCGGGGTGAGGACGTTGCCGCTCTATTTTTCTCGACAGGTCCGCACCAGCAATCAAGTTGAACTTTAACTCGCTTTACCGGCTAAACTTTTCTTGAGCACCGCCACCAGATCGATCACTTTGGCTGGTTTTCGCTCTTCCGTCTCCACCTCCACGACGTTACTGCGCTTCTTCTCTTTCTTCTTCACCAGTTTCAACAACGCTTCGGCCTGTTCGTCATGCAGCTTCGCGCCGGCAAACTCCTTTTTCGATTTGCTGCTAATTAGCTTTTCAAACTTGCGTACCATCGCAGGCGAAACCTTTTTCTTTTTCGGCAAGTCGAGATCTTCCGGCGAACGAAGTTCGTCGGCAAAGCGCATCGTTTCAGCTCGGAGAATTCCATGATCGGAAAATATCGCAACCAGATATTCCTTGCCGCGCATAACAAAGGTGGCCAGGCCGGCTAGTCCGCTCTTTGCCATCGTTTCGGCGAGCAGCTTGTATGCCTTGTCTGAACCTGTAGCAGGAGTAAGGAAATAACCGCGTTCAAAGTGGATGGGCGGAATCGAATCCTCTTTGACGAAGCGCGTCAGATCGATGTCGCGAGTCTTGTCCGGCGCAAGCCGTTCCAACTCATCATCCGTAACTACTACATATTTCCCTTTGGAAATTTCGTAGCCGCGAACCAGCTCATCGGCATCCAGATCCTTCTCAGTCTTTTCTGAATAGTAACGACGCTGCAGCGGTGCGCCTTCCTCGCCCAACATGCGCAGCGAAGGACGGCTGGACTTGTTAGCCGGAAACAAATTCACCGGCACGCTGACAAGCCCGAAGGTAAGTGTGCCCGACCAAAACGGACGCACACTCGGTTGGTCGTCAGTCGTCTCAACGCCTTTTCTTGCTTTCTTAGGCAGCGCGCTTCTCCTTCTTTAAGGCCGCCAGGCTCTTAGCGAGAACACTGTCGAGCGACGTAGTCTTTCGTTTTGATTTCACGGTTTTTAGTTTCGGCGCATGGCCTTTCGCCTTGCGCTCGATAAATTCCATCACGCGCTTGCGATATTCATCCTCAAACTCGGCGGCGTTGAATTCCCCTTCGAGCATGGCAACCAGCTGCTTTGCCATATTCAATTCCTTTGCGGAGGGCGCGCGGCCCGCGGGTTTTGGCAATTCGCGCGCAGAGATGACTTCCGCGGCGTTTCTCAACGTGCACAGAACAAGGTAACCATCCTGCGAGCGTAAGGCGCCGATGTATGATTTGTTGCGCATCACCCAGCGCGCGATACCTTCACGCTCGCGGTTCTCGAGGGCTGCGGCCAACGCAAAATAAGCCTGCACGTCACCGTCCGGACCGAGGTAATACGGCCGCTCGTACCACTGCTGATTGATCGATTGCGGCGGCACAAATTCGCTAACTTCAATTTCGCGTGATGGTTTCGGCTCGAGACTCTCCAGGTCCTCGTCGGTGAGAATGACAAACTTGCCCGGCCCGAACTCATAACCTTTTTTGATTTCCTGACTATTGACCTCTTCGCCTGAGTCGGGACTAACCATATGCTGTTTCACGCGCATCAAATGACGATCGTCAAGTAGATGAAAACGCACCGTGCGATCGGCTACCGCCGAATACAGCTTTACGGGGACTTTTGTCGAACCAATCTTCAGCACGCCTTTCCAAATTGCACGTCCAGCCATAAATTAAGAAACCTCAGCGTCTGATTTCTCGCAACACGTTGGACAAGAAAGGTGCACCGTCGTTGTCTCCGCTATGCACATTGGACAGAACGGCCCATCGCAATCGTAGCAACGGTACTCCGTCTCATATAAATACAGATGATTGCATGCGGGACAGACTTCTGTACCGACTTCCAGCCACCAGGGCTGCTCGCGTCGCGACTTTGGCATGACGGAAAAAAGTAAGCAGTTTCAGTTCCACAAGCGAACTGGTGTAGGAAGTTGAATTAACTCGACGCGGAGGTGGGCCAAAACTGCCTGAGAAGCAGACCGAGGACCCAGAGGCAAAGTCCCACAAGCACGGTCAGGAGCAGCCAGAATTTCAAGTAATTCGGAAACATTCCTTCCCAGCCGTCCTGGACCCGTTGCGAGAGATTGACGTTCATCGCAACAGATGTAAGTAGTCGTGAGGCAAATTGCACGATGAAGTACCAGAGAAAAGCATACCCCCAGGCGCTACCGTTCATTCTCACCTTTCGGAGAACAATAATGCCGGTCGCAACACCACCAACGTGCGCCAAGGTGGAAGCGAGGACGCCAAAGAATTGAAAGGCGCTAGCCCTTCCCGTTACCAGCGTCCCCCAGGTTGGGACAACGTAAAGACACCAGACAATCAGCCCGGGCAGGCTCCAGATTACCGCAACTCTGATCAGCAACCGCTGCTCGAAAAAAATTCCCAAAGCCAGTAGCAAATTGCCGATGTTGCACATCCACAGAACGTGGCCGAGTTGATTTATTTGCCAGTAATGAATCGCCTGCGCAAAAAAGAAAAGCAGGGGAAGAAAGCCTAGCAAGCGAAACTGTTTGTCAGAGACGTTGTAGATGCGCAACTTGTTATCGACGGTAGACTTTGTTTTTTCTACAGGGCAACACTCGCCGCCGCGCGAGGTTTCGTTTTAGAATACCACTTCCGTTTAAGCCAGCAGCAGTGCTGAGGATTGAACCAGTTAAAGCATGCCATCACTCGCACAATTATTAACCAGATCAATTCCCGAACTCCGCGAAATATTTTTAGAACGCTCGCGTCCCGTCCCCAAGGGTTTGCTTGAAGCATTGGAGAATGACAATCGCCACGGCGCGCACAACCTGGCGAAACAGATTCGGAAACGCTATCGCAGCAATCGCTCAGAAGGTCAACGCCTGCACACCTTGTTGCGGTTCGAAATCGAGCTTTGGGCGCAAGGCTATTCGTTGGTTGCCGGTGTTGACGAAGCGGGCATGGCGCCTCTGGCCGGCCCTGTAGTCGCGGGCGCTGTTATTCTGCCGCGGAATTACAAACTCCGCGGCCTAAACGATTCAAAGAAAATTCTTGATCAGGAAAAACGCGAAGAACTCGCGCTTCAGATCAAGCAGGACGCCGTATGCTGGTCGGCCGGCTTCGCGGAGGTTGAGGAAATCGATCGTATCAACATTTATCACGCTGGACTACTCGCCATGCAGCGTGCGCTTCAGGGGCTAACTTGCCTGCCGGATTTTGTGTTAGTCGATGCCCGAAAGATTCCCCAATGCCCCGCACCCCAACGCGGCATTATCCGCGGCGACGCTCTTTCCGCCACGATCGCTGCAGCCTCGATAATCGCGAAGACTACGCGCGACGCGCATATGCTTGAGCTTGACGCGCTATATGCTGGCTATGGTTTTGCCTCGCATAAAGGCTATCCAACACCTGAACATTGTCGCGCTTTGAAGGAACTCGGCGCTCTTCCCATTCATCGTCGCAGCTTCGGGCGCGTGCGCGAAGTGTTGGGCCTGGATCCGATTCAGAACGAACTCTTCGAAGAACCAGCTCCGGCGCTTGATACGTTGGCTGCCTCAGCCTAAACAAAATCCATCGTTCCGCAATAGTTAAAGCAATCCTTTAACCTATCTTTGACGCAATGGCATCCTTAACCGAATACAAGAAGAAGCGGAAGTTTAATAAGACGCCTGAGCCCGGCCCGGAGAAAAAGCGGACGAAGAGCGGGCGGCTTTTCGTCGTTCAGAAGCACCGCGCCACTCAGCTTCATTACGATTTCCGGCTTGAGGCTGATGGCGTTCTAAAGTCGTGGGCCGTGCCGAAAGGCCCGTCGCTCGACCCGACAGTCAAGCGCCTGGCGATGCAGGTCGAGGATCATCCGGTTGACTACGCCGACTTTGAAGGAGTGATACCGGAAGGGGAATACGGCGGCGGCACGGTTATGGTTTGGGATATCGGAACGTACGAACCGGAAGGCGCCGACGATGTGACGGCCGCGTTACGCAAAGGCGAGTTAAAGTTTTCCTTGAATGGGGAAAAGCTGAAAGGTTCATGGGTATTGGTCAAGACGCGTGATCGCCAATGGTTGCTGATGAAGCACCGCGATTACTACACCACCGAGGAAGAAGTAACGGAGATTGCCCCAGCTTCGATTCTTACCCGCCGGACTTTGGCTGAGATAGCAGAAGACGAAGGCGGGGATGTGAAGAAAGCGGCGACCGGCGACCCAAAGAAGGTTCCACGCCGGACTGGTGTGAAGCGGAGGAAGAAGGGCGGCAAGAAAAAAGTCTGGCACAGAAGGGAAGCTAAGGTTTTGCTTTAACTGGGACCGCTATTACTGGGACCGCGGGCGTCTCGCCCGCCCTCAAGCTACGCCTTCATTCAACCCACAGTTGAATTAGACCAACTCAAACAACGTGGCATTCCACGAGGGCGGGCGGGACGTCCGCGGCCCCAGTCAGCTGCTTGATGATCCTCACCCGGCCAACAATCCAGCGTAGGACAGCTCACCATCAATAATCCGTGCGGCACCCGTATAGGGGTGCGGCTGTTCATTCGTCGCATCCAGAAGGTGCGTAACCTCCACCCCTCGCGCCTTGAGAAAATCTGAAATCAAGCTGCGATGGCAGCGCCACCATAAAGCCTCAGCGCACATAACCACAGCGCGTTTAGCGACACTAAGCTCCATTAACCGTTCAATTCCCTCCTGAAACTCTTCCGTTTCCATGTGGTCCGCATAGCCCCGAAACGATTGGTTTTTCCAGGCACTATTCTTCGAGTCCTTTCTTGCTGGCCGCCGGCCGCCAAGTTCGGGCAAATGAAAATAGTCGACACCTTTCTCCCGTAGAGTGGCTTTCAACTGCTGTTTATTAAACTGCGGGTAGCGGCGGGAGCCGGGAAAACTTCTTACGTCTATCAGCGCTTCGATCTTGTGGGCGGCCAGTATCTCGCGCAACTCGTCTGCTGAGCGTGTGGAGTGGCCTATGGTCCATACTCGCGAGCTTCGTGCTGACGCCGCCCCATCGCTCTTCCTTTTTGTCCTCACCATTCACACGCTAGTTGTAATCAGCTCATGTTTTCCTGCAACTGTCTGCTTGCCGACCCTTGAAGAACTACTTCAGTCTCGGTGCCGGTCGGTGAAGAGTTAAAGTCCCGACTTAAAGATAAGCCTCAAGTTTAAATCGCCCGCGCTTGGCGAGCAGCGGCTCCCATAGATCACCGAGGCGCCGCACCCTCGCCGGCACGTTGTCTATGCGAAAGTCTTCAAGCGCCACACCACGCTCAAGCTCTTTCCAGGACACCGGAGTTGACACTGTTGCGGTCGGCCTTGGGCGCACCGAGTAGATTGATGCGAGCGTTCGTCCCCAGGCGTTCTGGTTGTAGTCAACCAGTACCCTGCCCTTTGGCCGCTTGGCAACAATGTAAACTGCCGTGATTAGTTTCGGCGCCTGGGCCGCGATCGCGTGCGCGAACTCCTTTGCAAACTTCCATACCTGCTTCTGCGTCGGTCCACGTTGAATCGGAATGTAGATATGGATTCCCTTCGACCCGGTTGTTTTTGCGTAACACGGCATCTTCAAAGACTCGAGCGCTTCCCGCAGCACCAGAGCTGTTTCAATGACTTTCCCAAAGTTAGCGCCGGGCACAGGATCCAGATCGAAGTGCAAATAGTCGGGGCGGTCAACGTCATCACAGCGCGCATACCACTGGTTAAGATCAATGCATCCCAGATTGATTAACCACATTAATGAAGCCAGATCCTGAATCATGGGAAAATCAATAACGTTCCCGGAGGAGTGCTCGATGTGACACAGCTCCAGCCAATCGGGATGCGGTTTCGGAGTGCGCTTCATGAAAAAGAACTCGCCCGCCGCGCCGTTCGGATACCGCTTCATCACCATCGCGCGATTGTTTATGTGCGGCAGCAGAACTTCCGATACATTCGCGTAATATTGCAACAAGTCGCGTTTTGTAATTCCCAAGTCAGGCCAAAACAACTTGCCCAAATTCGTAAGTTTGACCACTCGCCCGTCGACTTCCAAATCCACACCCGTCTTACCGCGCGGCAACACTAGCCGCTTCGCAGACACCTTCGGCCGCTTGGCAGGGGATTTGGCCGCACGCTCTACTCTGGCAGGATGGTAGTCTCGGGCAGGTTTTACAGGCATTTAGATAACGCTCATTGCAACGAGCAGGCATTGTTACTTGTTAAGGTGTTACTTTAAGAGTAGAGCCGGCGGGGCCTATTTCTTGTCTCGCGATAATTCCAGGTTGAGTTCCTCAGTTTCTTTCTCGATCGCTCGCAGTGCCTTCATCAGCATTTCTCTATGCGCCGCATGAACCGCGCCCGAGAGTTGAGCTTCGAGTCGGACGCGGGAAAGCCGTAGCGACTCAAGCCGTAGGTCCTGGGCGTTAGAGTGGTCCGATGCTTGTTTGCGGCCCGCTTCGTACGCACGGTCCTCTTCCTCTATCTGCGCTTCTACGGATTTACTTTCCCAACCTCGAGCCATAATCGTTAGGCAGGATAGACGTTCTTGTCTGTCCCTTCCCTTTTCAATCCTATATCAGAATGAAGTCCGAGTTTCCATCATTGAACAAAATTTACCTCACACTACTGTGCCATCCATTATCACCGCGTTTTTGGGAACGAGTATTATGCCGTCCCGGACGAAGTAAGAGCGGTCCGGACCATCTGCTTCTAGAGCTTTGGCGTCATTCACGAGCCTGACACCGCTGCCGATGCGCGCGTTCTTGTCGATGATCGCGCGCGTGATAATTGTATTCGCGCCTATGCCGATGCGCGGGAAGTTATTTGTAATGTCAGTGCTCATCTCTTCGAGAGTTTGATAATAGTCGGCCCCCATAATGTAAGCGCTGTCGAGTTGTGCGCCTTCTGCAATGCGACTGCGCAAGCCAATCACTGAACGATTGATCTTCGCGCCATTGATGATGCAACCGTCGCTGACTATCGAATCGCGAATTTCACAGTTATCGAATTTGGACGGCGGCAAATAGCGCGCGCGTGAAAGCAGTGGCGCCTCAGCATCGAAGAGATTGAACGGAGGAATCGCCGCGGTCATGTCGAGGTTGGCTTTATAGAACGCGGCAATCGTTCCGATGTCCTCCCAGTAGCCATCGAACAGAAAGCCCTGCACGTTATAACGACCAATCGCGCCCGGAATTACTTCGCGACCAAAGTCCATGTGCTGTGTGTCCTCAGCCAACAATTGCTCGAGGCGGTCGTACTTGAAGACATAAATGCCCATCGACGCCAGATAAGGCCGCGCCAGCGCATCAGCAGCATTCAGACCCATGGTCGTCGTGTCAACGCGCATAGCTTCCAGCGCAGCTCCTTTGGGCTTTTCACTAAACTCAACGATGCGCCCGTCGCCATCAGTCTTCAGTAATCCAAACTCGCTCGCCGACTGTGCCGGGATGGGAATCACGGAAATAGTAATGTCTGCGTCAGTTTCGTAGTGACGAGCCAGGAAATCGCGATAGTCCATGCGGTAAAGATGATCGCCTGACAAAATCAGCAGAGTGTCGATGCGCCAATCGCGAATGTGCGGCAACACCTGGCGCACTGCGTCCGCAGTCCCCTGAAACCATTGGCCGCTTTCCGGAGTTTGTTCCGCCGCCAAAATTTCTACAAAAGCATCAGCAAAAGTGGAGAAACGGTAGGTCTGGGCGATGTGCCGGTTCAGCGATGCCGAGTTGTACTGCGTCAACACAAATATGCGAATGACGTCCGAGTTAATGCAGTTTGAGATAGGCACATCAACCAGCCGGTACTTCCCGCCCAGCGGTACCGCGGGTTTTGAACGTTGCTGCGTGAGCGGAAACAAGCGTGTTCCGGCACCGCCGCCAAGAATTACTGCAAGTAAATTGCGCTTCTCGGGCATTAGTTAGGCTGCGATTTTGAAGTGGTAGAACTGGAAGCGAGCATAGACGCAAACTGCAATGACTTTCAAGCCTGTTCTTTAGCGGAGGGAATTGAGTTAAGAAAAAGGTAGTTAGTATTGCAGAGCGGCGCCGCCGTTGGTCCTGACGCCCGCTGCTTCCTGCGCGATCTTTACGCCAACACTCGCGCCGATGCGCGTGGCGCCTGCTTCCACCATTTTGCGCGCATCGTCGAGGCCCTTGACACCGCCGGATGCCTTGACGCCGAGGTCGGCCCCCACCGTGCGCCGCATCAATGCGATATCAGCCACCGTCGCGCCGCCTTTGGAAAAGCCGGTAGAGGTCTTAACGAAGTCGGCGCCGGCGTTTTTCGCCGCATGGCAAGCGCGCACCTTCTCATCGTCAGTCAGCAGTGCAGTTTCAATAATGACTTTGCAGGTCACGTTGTATTCATGGGCCACTTCAACTACCGAACGAATATCGTGCTCGACTAAACAATCGTCACCACTCTTTAACGCGCCCACATTAATAACCATGTCCACTTCTCGCGCACCGTCAAAAATCGCGCGCCGCGCCTCATAGGCTTTGACGTCCGCTAGTGTAGCGCCCAGCGGAAATCCAATGACAGTGCAGACCGGAACACCGCTTCCCTGTAGATTACACGACGCGGCGCGCACCCAGGTTGGATTCACACACACAGATGCGAAACGATAACGCGCGGCCTCTTCACAAAGCACGCGTATATCTTCATCCGTTGCTTCCGGCTTAAGTAGCGTGTGGTCTATCAGGCTGGCCCAGTCGCGCGCGGATGAGGTTTCACCGAGCACCAGCCCGATGCGTGCTGCCCCGGCATCGACGATGCGATGCAAGCGCTCGGGACAACGGTTAAAACACTCCGAACTGCAACCGCACATCTGCGCCTGATCCGCGCCGTCGCCATTGAGGCGCGCGACGATGGCGTCAGTAATCTGCTCAATCAGGAGCTGAAGATCGCCGTTGTTCGAGTGTTGCATTAAGTGAAACTCCGGAGGAGGGCCCTGGTGAACCACTTCAGAAAACATTCTAACACGTGCCCTCCCGCTTGTTTATTGATGAGCGCCGACCAGAATGAAAGTTAAACCTTCGGCTCAAGCTCCCATAACACGGTCGGACCAAAAGCGGCGTGGACTTCCTTCAAGCAGTTTAGAATACAACCTTCAGGTTGCTGCAGCGATGGCAACAAGCTCAAGCTTGGACCTCTGAACTGCTTTCAATGCAGGTATTGTCGTTCGATGGCCTCAATCTTTGCCACGCGTCTGCGATGTCGATCTTCGGTCAGCTCGGTGGCAAGCCAGGCGCGCACGATGTCGCGCATCTGCGCGCTGTTAATTGTCTTGCTGCCAAGCGTCAAAACATTGGCGCCGTTATGCTCACGCGAGTTGCGCGCGACTTCGACCGAGTAACAAGCAGCGGCGCGTACTCCCGGGACTTTGTTCGCCGTCATCGCGCTGCCCACGCCGGCCCCGTCAATTACAATGCCGACATCCGCCGTGCCTTCTGAAACGCTCTTAGCAACTGCATAAGCGAAGTCGGGATAATCGACCGCCTCTTCCGAGTTGGTGCCAAAATCGTGGACCTGATGGCCAAGTGAACTCAGAAAAGCATTCAATTCTTCCTTCATCTTAAAGCCGCCGTGATCAGCGCCGATTGCGATCAACTTTGACGAATCAGAACCGCGCCGCGGCACCCGCCGAACAATCTCAATGTTCTTATCGCTGACAATATCTGAAGCAAGCGGAGTTAGACGCGCGGATTCAGCAATGCGCAGGATGGATCCGGCGGCGAGATCGCGCACATCATCCTCGGTGATGATGGTCTTTGACGATTCATCGACCGTCGGGGCCAGCCCTGCTTTTGCCTTTGGTGCGGTATCGATGAAACGGCTGGAAGCGGGTTGCGAAGTGGACGCGGTTTCTTCAGGTAAGGCCTTATCAAGAACATCTCGAACCAAAGCACGGATGCGATCGCGTGTGGTGTTGTCGTCCATAACGTTGTCCGACAAACTTCAGTTTGTCGTTTCGTACGCAGCATCGACAAACTAAAGTTTGTCGGACAAGCTCCTACGCAAGCGATTCATCCCGCAGATCAAGCAGTCGCCCGGCGGAGGCAACAACTCTTCCGTCCTTCAATTTAAGATCGACGCGGCCCACATAAATGCCGCTCTTCCCAACCTGAAAGATGATGGTGTCGTTGCCTGACGGTTGTTTGGTAAGCACCGGCCTCTGCATGAAGGTGTGCGTGTGCCCACTGGCAATAAAATCGATACCGTCAACTTGGGACGCCACCTGCGTATCGCCAATCTCGCCTTCCTTGGCGTTCGGAAAATAACCGAGGTGCGACATGGCGATGATGAGGTTGCACCGTTCGCGCTGGCAGAGAACCTCGACTACATCGCGAGCGGATTTGACCGGATCCAGATATTTCACACCCTTGAAATTCTGCGGCGTGATCAGATTGTCCGGACTAACACCCAGGCCAAAAAGGCCCACGCGCACGCCGCCAAATGTGCGCACAACGTAACGCTTCACTCGCGCCTCGAGCGGCGTGCCCTGCACGCCATAGTTAGCGGAAACAAAATCGAAGTTGGCAAACTTCATGGCGGCGACCAAAGAATCAACGCCGTTGTCAAACTCGTGATTGCCCAGCGTCACTACGTCATAGCCAATCAGTGACATTGATTTGTATTCAACTTCGCCTTTATAAAAGTTGAAATACGGGGTCCCTTGAAACACGTCGCCGGCATCAATCATCAAGGTATTCGGATTTTCTTTGCGCACACGTTTGACCAGGCTGGCGCGGCGGGCGACGCCACCTTTTCCACCATACTGCTTGTCATTCTCGGGCAAGGGATCGATCTGCGAGTGTGTATCGTTCGTGTGCAGGATTGTTATCAAAGTTTCGCCGGCTGCCACCTCAAGCAATGGCGACGAGATGGCAGACCAGGCGGATGTCGAGAATAACTGCGCGCGCGATTGTGGCAGAGCAAGCGCGGCTCCGCCGGCGATTGATGCTTGCAAAAATTTGCGCCTGTTAATCATTGCGGTTGCTCCGGTGTTTCCGTATTTGATTTGGCAAGAGCGAAGCGGCCATCCAGATTGGGCCGGATTTCGCGTCCCGCCGCTGTTTCCGATTTCACGTAATCAATCATTGCGTCACGGATGGTGAGACCAATCGCGTTAATGTTTTTTCCAGCGCGCAAAATCGAATAGTCGCCTTCTGTTGCTGAAGGTCTTGTCGAGCGACGATTCATCAGGTAATCAATGCTAACGACTGTATAAACCTTCGCGGGATCGATTTCTTTCTCTTGCCCATCGACCAGCAAACGCACCGTTTCCAACTCCGGTTGCTTATTGGCGCCGGTTCGATATTTGATCCGCGCGCCCGCTTGCGCATCGCGATGCGAAACCACTACCTGTAACAAATCCAAAACTTGCGCTCCCGTCAAATCGACCGCAACCAACGCATTTTCGAAAGGCAAGAGTTCAAAAATATCCATGACCCGGAGGTCGCCTTCGGAGATAACACTCTTTCGCAAACCGCCGCCATTCGTGACAGCCAGGTCAACCGGCTTGCCCAGTTTTATGCTTACCTGTTGCTTTATGCCGTTGGTTACAAAGTTTCCCATAGAACCTGAGCCGATGCCGCCTTTCCGCAGCTCGCCTTTGAGTTTTCCGATTATGACATTCAGCGCGCGCACCTTAGGCGCGTAAACCTCGAGCATTTTATCGACTTCTGGATCGTCGGGAATGCTCGCGTCAACTACCGTTTCGCCGGCGCGCGCGCGTACCTCGGGCGGCGTTGGCCTGGGCGCGGCTTGGGGTGCGGGCTGCGCCGCGACTTGAGCGCTCGCCGAGTCTCCGCTAAAAGCGATTAACGAAAGCAAAAGCGCGCAACCAATTAACGCCGTTCCGACTCGTTTCACGCGAGTAGCTCCTTTTCGACGCTGCAAAAAAATAACACGCCAACATTGGGGACTTGATTGACCTGTATGGAGAGCTTCAATAGTATGTCGCACCATAAGCCAGATAGGCAAACTGATTCTTCCGGCGCGTTTTCAATCATAATTATTAATTACAGGAGATGACTGCTTGGCCACACCCTCTGCCCACATGACTTCAGAATTTACCAATCCGAATCTTGACGTTCTGTTTTCCCAGGAACAAATTCAGGCGCGCATCAAGGAACTCGGCGCCGAAATCACGCGCGATTACGCCGGCCGCAATCCTTTGCTTATCGGCGTACTGAAAGGCGCCTGCTTCTTTCTGAGCGATCTGCTGCGCGCCATTGATACGCGTTTGAGCATCGAGTTCATGGCCATATCGAGTTACGGTTCGTCGACGCGAACTTCCGGTGAAGTGCGCATCATGAAGGACCTGGACGTACCGATTGAAGGGCGACACATTCTGGTGGTCGAAGACATTGTCGACACTGGATTGACGCTCAGTTATCTAATGGCGAACCTTGAGTCGCGCGGCGCGGCGAGCGTAAAGCTCGCGGCATTACTGGATAAGGCAGAACGGCGCGAAAAACCGGTCAAGATCGATTATCTCGGCTTTCAGATTCCCGACCATTTTGTTGTCGGTTATGGCCTGGACTTCGCTGAACGTTACCGCAACCTGCCGTTTATCGCAGTGCTGAAGAATCCGGAAATTAGCTGAAAACTTCGGGCAGGCTTCGCTGAATCGTAAAGCAAACTGTTAGTTTGCGGCGGCCCATTGGCACTCAACTTGAAGCCTCGGCCCGACGCAAACTAACAGTTTGCTTTACGATTCAGCGTAGGGGCGCAGAAAATGAATCAGAGGAGTCGCTTAATGAGAACTAGATTTTTATTCCTGGTCCCCATCTTCCTTTGGCTGGCTGCTGCACCGGCTTTCGCTCAGGACTTTTCTAAAGTTGAAATCAAGACGATCAAGGTGGCCGGCAACGTCCACATGCTGCAAGGCGCGGGCGGCAACATCGGTGTCTCTCTTGGCCCAGACGGAATTTTGATCGTTGACGATCAGTTTGCACCGCTGGCCGACAAGATTAGGGCAGCGCTAAAAACTTTAGGCGATGGAAAACTGAAGTTTGTTCTGAACACTCACTACCATGGCGATCATACCGGCGGTAATCCTGCGTTTGGGTCAGAAGCGCCGATCATTGCTCAGGCAAACGTGCGCAAGCGTTTGACAGCGGAACAGCAGTCGAAATTCTTTGGCTGGAAATTTCCGGCAATGGCCAAAGAAGGATTGCCGGTTATCACCTTCGAACAATCCGTTTCTGTCTTCTTTAATGGCGAAGAGATCAAAGTGATCCATTTCCCGAACGGTCACACCGACGGCGACAGCGTTGTCTTCTTTCACGGCTCGAACGTCGTGCACATGGGTGATAACTACTTCAATGGCCGATTTCCGGTGGTGGACTTGGAAAACGGCGGCGACGTGGAAGGCATGACTAAGAATGTCGGCGACATCAGCAGCAGGCTGCCGCCGGACGTGAAGGTCATTCCCGGTCACGGCCCCCTGTCAGATCTGGCAGGGCTGAAAGCTTTTCATCGCATGCTGGTTGAAACAACTGAGATTGTGCGACAGAAATTGAAGGTCAACAAAACTGTGGCGCAGATTAAGGCTGAGGGTTTGCCTGATGAATGGAAGGACTGGGGCGCGGGTTATATCAAAACTGAGATGTGGCTCGAACTTGTCTATACCAGCCTGTCACAAAAGCAAAAGCAATAAATTGCAGAACTCGTAGTCGTCCAATTACGCACATCCGTGGGCCAAGCCGAACCTCACCTTTCCAATGACATTTGGGGCAAAGCTGCATTGGCCAGTGTTTTTTCAGAACTGAAAACCGTAGTACGCAAACAGCGCATTCTTGCCGCGGCCGTGATAGGCAATCGTATAACCAAGCGATAACGAGCCCTCGTTAGCCATGCTGAAAGAGATTGCCGGGGATACGTAGCCGAACCGGTTGTCGCCGCTAAACCAATCCACAATAAAAGTAACTTTGTCGACAATCGGCTGTTCATAGCCGACGATCGCGCCTGTCTTTGTTTTCTCCGTATCGAGCGCGTTAAGTAACCTATAAGCACCGCCGGTGAATCGTGGGCCATGGTTCCCTCGAAACCGCTTGCTCGCCACGCCGTAACACTGCGCAAATCTGCGGTTGCCGCTGCGATGGGTGAGCGCCACATAGCCAATACACCCAGCAGCGGCCGCGATGCCCTTTTCTTGATTATTGTAAAACTGCCACTTCACGTTTGGCTGCAACTCGATGGGCTCGCCGCCACCGCGGACGTGCGTGTATGACACGTTCGCGCCGACTTCAATGTTTTTCCCTATGCCGATGACTGTGCGCGGAATATAACTTTCAAACCGGTTGTCGCCCCGCTCCCAGGCGTAGTTCGTAATGAAGTCCATCTCGACGTACACCTTCTTCGCGGAGATGAAGTCAGTAGATGGCACGTTCATGAGCGTCGTTTGCGCGTAACCGTCAATCGCCAGGGCAAACAGGAAAAGGAGGCCAATAACTGGAGGGTTGGTCTTCGAATGTTCATGGAAACCTCAATTTGGGACGTCGAATGGAACGCGGGATTAGGCGTAGAATGCAGAAAATCTGGCCGCCATTCAAGCTGGATTTGCACACCCGTGGCTTATTTGTTCTGAACCCAAGCGACACCGTTTGCGGCTTGCCACCGCACAGTGCGGAAAGACTCGGCCTTTCCGGAAGCGATCTCTCATCTTTTTAAGGAAACTCAGCGGAAGCCATAGGCATTCCGCACTGTGTGGAGGCAAGCCGCAACCCAATTAGCTGCAAAAGAATAGTCTTATCAACATTCGGTTTACATTTTCACTCAGTGCAGGAAGTCACATTTCGTTGGAGAGTTCCGCCAGGAAACTCTTTCCCGCAACGAGCGTCAAACCAAAATAGTCGGCGATCGTCTGACCGATGTCGGCAAGCGAGTCGCGCGTTCCAAGGTCCACGCCTCGCTTTGCGCTTTTTCCATAAACAAGCAGGGGCGCGTATTCCCGAGTGTGATCTGAACCCGGAAAAGTCGGATCGTTTCCATGGTCGGCGGTGATGATCATCAGGTCGTCATCGCGCATCGCCGCTTCAATTGCGGGCAGCGCCGAATCAAAGTGTTCCAAGGCACGCGCATAACCTTCCGTGTCGCGGCGGTGGCCATAGAGCATGTCGAAATCCACCAGGTTTGAAAAAATCAAGCCGCGCGTTTTCTGATTCAACGCATAGATTGTTTGGTCGATCGATTGTTGATTGTTTTTGGCAGTTAAGTCTTCCGTCACGCCCATTGAGTCGTAGATCGAGGCAATCTTGCCGATGCAAACCACGTCGAGGTCTTCATCCTTCAGCGCCGGTAACAGATTTTGCCGCGGCGGCGGCACTGCATAGTCGTGCCGATTCTCAGTGCGATAAAACGCGCCAGGTCGGCCGAGGAAAGGCCGCGCAATGATTCGGCCCACTTTGTGTTGGCCATCGAGTATGCGGCGCGCGATCTCACAAATTTCATACAACCGATCCAACGGTACTATTTCTTCATGTGCTGCGATCTGAAAAACCGAGTCGGCGGAAGTGTAAACAATAGGCTTGCCTGTTTTGACATGTTCGTCGCCCAGTTGTTTTATGATCTCTGTTCCCGATGCCGGAATGTTGCCGAGAATACCCGGCACTCCAGTTTCACTTATGAAGCGATCGAGGATTGATTTAGGAAAGCCGTCGGGATAAGTCGGAAACGCCTCTTTCAAAATGATTCCCGCCATCTCCCAATGTCCGGTCGTCGTGTCTTTTCCATTCGACCGAAGCGCGCACTTACCGAATGACCCGCGTGGTTCAGAGGCAGGCGGTACGCCGTGCAAAGTACGCACATTTCCCAACCCCCAACTTTGCAAGTTTGGAAGGTTGACTATGCGCGACTCGCAAATATGCCCAAGCGTATCGGACCCCGCGTCGCCCCATTCGAGTGCGTCGGGCATCGCGCCAATCCCCGCGCCGTCGAGAACAATCAGCGTTACCCGATTAAATTTGTTCATAGTCGTTTCTGATGCATTTCTCATTTCTCATCTGACATTTCTCATTGGTCATTTGGTCACCGTCGAGCAGTCTTAACAGTTCGAGCAAATATTCTGCACAACTCTTTATTTTCTCCAATAATGTCTACTATCAGTTCGCTTCTTAACATGTTGGAGCGCTGAATCACGCGTAACCAAATGGACGTTTCGTTCAGTTCCTTAAGAACAATACGAACCTTGTGAAATAAAGTCCGCTTTGCTCTCAGCGCCACGTGCTTCACCGTAATTGGGCGCCGGTGACGTTCCTGAACGCATGATCTGGCCGGCAATATGCTTACGGCCGCAGTTCTGGGCAAATGAGCCGATAACTTCACAATGCGGACTGCGAAATCTATTAACCGCTCTTCCAGTTCATCCGCCTGAGATTGACCCTTTTTCGAAACCTTTGAATCCATAAGATCCCCCTTCTGGCGTTAAGAAGGGTGATCCGATGTTATGCGTGCTTTCGCCGCAATACAGTTGAAACTGTGATCAGCGCGGTTTGTACTCTAGCGGCTTAGAAAGAAATGATAAATGAGAACTGTCAAATGATAAATGACAAATGCTTTTGTTTAATAACGCTGCAGACGCTCAACCCTTGGGAGCGTAATAGCCTTCGCGTGCGCGGACCTGAGCTTTATCGTGTAACCCACGCAGCTCCACGCGAATCGCGCGAAACTTTCCATCCCGAGTTTTGTTTGTAGGGTAGTAACCCAAACTGTACTGCGTTCCGATCTCCACCGCCACGCGCGCAAATGCAGCGCGCGCATCCTGAAGACTGTTGGCGATGAAATTTCTCCCGCCGCTGTCTTTTGCCAGGTCGTTCATTTCCGTGCGCGCCAAATTGTAAAGGCCGCGGCTGATGGACATTCGTTCGAACGGTCCCATTGAGCAAAAATCCATAAAATCTTCGGCCTTTGCGCGCGGGTAGAAAATGCGCCGGTAACGTTGCAGTTGTTTGGCTGAAAGCGAGAGACGGCCGTCGTCCTCGCAGTCTTTAAGTAGACGATCCTCGACAAAATCCTCGGTGTTGACCTGGATGAAGTAGGAAGCAAGTCCCGCGCGCAGCAGCACCGGACGCACTGACGCGAAATCCGAATCGCTGCTTGAATCGACGCCGTCTGTCAGCGCCACCACCGCGCGGCGCCCTCGCATTTCCTCAGTCGGCTGCTCGCGAAAAACATCCGCCGCAATCTTTCCGAGTGCATCGTAAAACGGCGTGCCGTTACTCGTTCCTAAATCTGCAATCGCTTTGCCGAGCACCTTGCGGTCGTCGGTAAGTTTTGTGAGGACATCAACTTTTGCCGCTACCGATTGTCCCTGCCGTGCAGTGTTGAAGCTGACTATCGCCACCCGGTCGCCGGGACGAAGCGCGGCGACAAAAGCATTCGCAGCCTGGCGGATGAGTGCAACGTCGGCGCGCGTGGAACCAGAAGTGTCCAGCAACAAAGCAATCTCAAAAGGGACCTCGGTGGTGGCGAAGCTTGCGATTTTCTGTGGCTGTCCGTTTTCGTAGACGAGAAAATTTTCTTCGCGCAGACCTGCCAGCGGACGCCCACCAGTATTTGTCACCACTGCCGGGACCGAGACGAGTTGCGTATCGACGCGCACAACATCACCTTCAGCGACGTCTTCGCTTTGTGTTTTCGCAGTTGCTTTCGAAGCTGGTTCGTCGGCGCCAGTGACGCGGCGCGGCCGTTGTTGCTTTGATTGATCCTGCGTCTGAGTCGACAACGCAAAGCTGCGCGGTAACGATGAGCCAGTTACTAACAGGCCTACGAATACCGAAGACAACGCCGCGAATCTTAGGAGTGACCGCATTCAGGTTTCGCCAGGATTATGGGGAGTTTCAGACTAGCTTTGCCGGAAACTATAACCTAAAACGAGAGACGG
>JBPCLZ010000106.1:0-22783 GCA_051002775.1 Pyrinomonadaceae bacterium
ACGATAAAAGACAACTTCGTTAACGTCGCGCGCAATAATTTGGGCGAAGTGCTTTTACAAAAGGAACGCGAGATTGGCGAGAAGTATGGCGGGCTTATGACTCCCACTGGAGTAGTAGTTAGTCCTGATGGTCGCATTGCCAGCCGGGTGGCCGCCGGCGCCGACGAGATACGTGACCTCTTGAGTAGTGTGCTGACCAACGGAAACGGCGGAAGGCAGTAGGCAGTAGGCAGTAAGCGGTAGGCAGAAGACACTAGGCAGAAAAAACAAGCAGATAAAACAAAGCAGAAAAAACAAAGCAGCTGAAACTTCTTATCGATTCACGATTCACGATTCACGATTCACGATTCACGATCAGGATTCACGGTTCACGATTTACGGAGAAGATATGATTGGACGACCCGAAGCAAGCGAATTTGCTCCCTCTGACGCGCTCTATATTGATCGCATAACCAGCGAGAACGTCGTCGACGTAATGGAACGCCAACTAGCAGAGACGAGCGAATTTTTGCAGTCTATTTCCGAGGAGCAATCGCTCCATCGCTATGCACCCGATAAGTGGTCGATGCGTCAATTGCTCAATCACGTAAACGACACGGAACGCGTTTTCCTCTTCCGGGCATTCTGGTTTGCTCGGGGTTATCTCGATGAGTTGCCGGGCTTTGATCAGGAAGTAGCCGCCGCAGTCAATTCCGACCAAAACTCTTGGGCCAGCCACATCGAAGATTTTCGCGCCATTCGTGAGAGTACGCTTACCTTCTTTCGGAACTTGCCCGAGGACGCCTGGTCGCGCGCCGGCATTGCCAGCGGTAATCGAGTTACCGTGCGCGCGCTTGCATACACTATCGCCGGACACCTTGCCCATCACCAAGCGGTGCTCAAGGAAAACTATTTGACGAACGCGACCCCGGTTTGAGCTAGTAGCATAGACTTTAGAAACGTCTCAACAAGTTGTTGAACATGCGTGGTTTCTTCCCCTCCCTTTGGGAGGGGTTAGGGGAGGGTGCAAAGCTTGACGCGCACAAACCCCTCTCCCCAGCCCTCTCCCAAAGGGAGAGGGAGAAAGGCGGAAAAATGTTTCGGTAAACAAAGATGAGAGACGATTCGCAAGACACTCGCATCCTTAGCCGTGACGAAATCGTCAACAGCGCGATTATGCCTGGAACGATTCTGCGGGAACGCTATCGTCTCGATAGTGAAATCGGCCGCGGCGGCATGGGTATTGTTTACCGGGCCACCGATTTGGAACTACACCGCGAGGTGGCAGTTAAAGTATTGCCGACTGCTACCTCTTCAATTGAAGCTCGCCAGCGTCTAATGCGCGAAGCGCGCGCCGCCGCTGCGCTCAATCACCCGCATATAGTTTCCGTTCACGATGTGGGCGAAGCCAACGGAAGTCCTTTCTTCGTGATGGAGTTGGTGCATGGTCCAAGCCTGGCAAAAGCACCGCCGGCGGAATTGTCGCGCCTCGTGGACATAGCCCGCCAGATTTGCGCGGCGTTAGAACACGCGCACGCTAACAGCATCGTCCATCGCGATCTAAAACCTGACAACATTTTGCTTTCGGCATCAAGCCTGAACGGCAGTGTAAAACTGGCCGATCTCGGACTCGCCTTGCCCGCCGATGCTGCGCGCATTTCTCGCGCCGGGTTAATCGTCGGCACTGCCGCTTACATGGCGCCGGAACAGGCACTGGGACAAACCGTTGATGGTCGCACCGATCTCTACGCGCTTGGCGTTTTGCTTTACGAAATGGCTACCGGGCGCGTGCCTTTTATTGGTAACGATCCGCTGGCAGTCGTGTCGCAACATGTGCACGCTTCAGTTGTGCCGCCGCGCGTGTTGCGTCCCGAATTGCCGCGCGCGCTTGAGGCCGTGATTCTCAAGTTGCTGGCAAAGGATCCCGCGCAACGGTTCGCCACGGCGGCGGAAACTTCCATCGCTCTGCGGGACTCATTAACTGCCGAGGAAGTATTAACTGTTAAAGAGACCCCCGCCACGGTTGCGATTCTCGATGCGCTGTCGCGCGGGCGTTTGGTTGGTCGTACGGCTGAACTTGCTGAGGCCATTGAGTTATGGCATCACGCGCGTCAGGGACGTGGACATGCGGTGCTGTTCAGCGGCGAGCCCGGCGCCGGCAAGACGCGCCTGGCGCGCGAGCTCACAATCCACGCTGCCGTCGATGGCGCTACTGTGCTTTCCGGTGGTTGTTATGAATACGAAGCCACGACGCCCTATCTGCCTTTCGTTGAGGCGTTTCGCCGGCTGGTTCGCGAAGAAAAAGACGATGCAGCGTTGCGCACGAAGCTCGGCGATGCGGCGCCGCAGATCGCGAAGCTTGCTCCCGAGATTCAAACGCGACTCGGACCTTTTCCGGAACGTGCTGAGTTGCCGCCCCACGAAGAGCGCCTGCTTTTCTTTGACGCAGTAGTCAACGCTTTTGTGAGGCTTGCGGGAACGAAGGGACTGTTGTTTTACGCGGACGATTTGCATTGGGCCGACCGTGGGACGCTCTGGTTGCTTGGCCATCTGCTGCGGCAGCTCCGCACGGAGCGCGTTCTGATCGTTGGCGCTTATCGTGAAACTGAACTCGATCGCGCGCACCCGTTGGCGAAATCTTTGGTTGACTGGAACCGCGAACGCCTGATGACGCGCATCGCACTCAAGCGTTTCGATGCCGAAGAAACGTCTGCGCAACTTGGCGCGCTGCTCGGTGAAAATGTAAGCGGAGACTTTAGCGACGCAGTGTTTCGCGAAACTGAGGGCAATCCCTTCTTCGTTGAGGAAGTGTTGAAATCGCTGATTGAGAAAGGATCGGTTAGACGCGAAAGCGGCCGCTGGCAGCGTTGCGACGTCGATCAACTCGTTATACCGCAAAGCATGAAAGAAGCGATTGGCAGTCGTCTCGATCGAGTCAGTCAGGAAGCTAATGAAGTTTTGCGCGCCGGTGCCGTACTCGGAAAGACATTCACTTTTGCCGAGTTGCAATCAGCATCAGGAGAACAAAGTGAAGATGTGCTGCTTGATGCGTTGGACGAAGCCGTCGGCGCGCAACTGATCGCAGCTAATCGTAGCGACTCGTTTACTTTCACTCATGACAAGATCCGCGAAGTGCTTTATGAAGAGCTGAACCCGATTCGCCGGCGCCGCTTGCATCGCCAGGCGGCTGTAGGCCTTGAACGCAAACGGTCGACATCGCATTGCGCGGTTGAGAAGCTGGCCCACCACTATATTCAGGCCGGCGATTACGAACGCGGCCTCAACTATGCGAAACAGGCGGCCGCGGAAGCCGAGCGCGTCTTTGCTTTCGATGAAGCCATTGCTGCCTACAGGCGCGCGCGCGATTGCGCCGAGGCGCTGGGAATGATCGACGAGCAACTGGCGCAGGAAGAGGCGATGGGGAAATCTTACCTGCTGCATGGCGAAATGATTCCCGCTGGCGAACATTTCGAACGCGCCCTTGCGCTGGCGACTGATCCACCTGAGCGCGCGCGCCTGCAATGTGAAGCCGCCGCTTCGCTGGTGGCTACGGGGAATCCACGCGGGCTCGAACACATACGAGAAGCGCTGGCAGTGTTAGATCCGGAAAACAATCCTTTGGAAACTGCCAACGCACTGTCCATTGAAGGGCGCTTTCATCACCTGGCCGGCCGTCATGGAAAAGCAATCGAACTGCTCGAGCGCGCGGCCGCCTTAGTCGCCCCGAGCGCAGCAGCTGCTACCGTTTCAACATTTGCGGCGCCCATGATTTCGCAGGTTTACGCGTTTCTCGCCGGCGGCTATCAGCACTCCGGCCTCTTTGATGACGCTGATCGCTGGGCGCGACGCACTTTGGAGTTTGGTATTGCTCACAATATTCTCTTTGCTCAGGCCATTGGCTATGAGTTCCTCGGTGAAGATGCAGTGCACAAGGGCGAATACGAGAAGGGCCTGGAATACGCAGCGCACGAGCTTGAGATCGTAGAGAAGTTGCACTCGCGCGAGCGGCGCGCGTGGACTTATCTCGTGGCTTCTTGGTCTTTGCTTTACAGCGGGAATCTTGAACGAGCGGACAAAGAGTTTACCGAAGGAATCGCGCTAGCGGAGTCTGTTGGCGAAGTGCGGGTGGCGGGGTTGATGAAAGGAAACTACGCCGTGTTGCAAGTTCGCCAGGGAAGATTTGATGAAGCGCTGCAAACTGCGCTGGAAAATTTTGCACAGGCCGAGGCCTCGGGACTTCTGTATTCACGGTTCGAGGGCCAACGTAGCCTTGCGGAAGTACGACGTCAACGTGGCGAACTCGATGAAGCGAAAGCAGTGTGCATGAAAGCGTTCGATTTGGTTTCGGAAACGGAATCGCGCGTCAGCCAGTTGTGGCTTGGGCCGCTCTATATTGGGGTGCTGCTTGAGTCAGCTAAGGCTGCCGCTTTTGCGGGCCAGGCAGGCGAAGCCGCGGCGAACCGCGAAAAGGCGAAAGAGCTTTCAGCGCGTTACCAGAAACTGGTTGACGGCTGCCAGTCGCCTGTCTTCTCGCTCGAGGCGGTGCGTCTGGCCATGCTGGTCGCAGAAGCCGACAGGTGAGCGGCGACAAGCATCAACGTTTTGCGGCTGTCTGGGCCCGTCCTCTAGAATCTGCCTAAAAACACAAAGTCCAGCGCGAACATGAACGGCAACATGAGCAACTGACATGAGCATGAGCATGCACGGCAGGGCGGACGCCCCAGCGTAAAAGGGTGTAAGCTACGTACTTCTACCCCCCGGGAAATTACTCGCCAACACTATGTTCGCGACCGTCGTCCGAGGATCGGTTAAATCGAATTATGTTAAAGCGAATAACCGGCTCATCTAATTCGCTGCGCGCAGCAGGCGCTACAGTTTTCGTTTCGCTATTACTTCTCTCTGCCTGGTCCAACGCGCTATCGCAAACAGCTGCCGAGCGCGCTGAGTCAGAACGTTCTGACAAACTGACTGGCGGCCGCATTGAAACTGCGGAGTTCGAACCAAACCAGCCGGACATTCGCTTGACGTTGAACGTGCCATCGTTTCGTCTGACGCTTTGGCAGAAGGGTAAGGAGGTCAAGTCTTACTACGTTGGCGTTGGCATGAAGGATTATCCGATCTACGTCGGTGAGCGCGAGGCCACTGAGATTATTTGGAATCCTGCATGGATACCGCCCGACAGCGATTGGGTGAGCAGTCATAAAGGAGTGAAACCCGGAGAGGTGATCAAAGCAAGCGACCCGCGCAACCCGCTTGGCAAAATCAAAATTCCCCTTGGCAATAGCTATCTGATTCACCAGGCAGCAAGCACGAGCGATGTTGGCAATCTTGTGTCGCATGGCTGCGTGCGCGTGCTGCGCTCGGAACTCTACGATCTCGCTGAGAAGATCATTGCGGCGCGCGCTGTGCCCATCTCGTCGCAGCGAATTGAAGCTGCGAAGCGCAGTTTTAGAACCTTAACCGCGAGTCTTGATCAACCATTGCCGGTTGATATCAACTACGACACACTGGTAGTCGAAGGTGGTGTGTTGCACATTTATCCCGATGTCTACGCGCATGGCACGAACCGGCCGGCTCGATTGCGCGCAGAACTCGAGGCGTCAGGCGTTGATACTTCTGGAGTAACCGACCAGACTTTGAAAAGGATGCTGGCAAAGGTGACGCGCCGCACACAGTTCATTGTTGAAACCATTAGCATTGCCGAGGGCCGGGCGCTCCAGGATGGCAAACTGCTGCCGCTCATCCCGAAGAAGGCAGTAGGCAGTAGGCAGTAGAGTAGGCCGCGCCCCACGTGGCCCCTGACTTTTTAGGCGAACCTTCCTAAAAATCTTGGACGCTTTCCCCCGCCAGCGCTGCATAAACTCTTTCATAAAGTCAAAACCGACCATCTCACCGCAAGCCTGGACGACAGGCGAAGTCTGTGCAGAATGGGTTTCGCTTCACCCTGAAACTGTCCTGCTAAGCGACCGCACTCACTCGTGAGCAAGTCATTGGTAAAAGCGCCGCTGCAGCGTATTGAGAAAGCGATTTTTCTGATTCGCGGCGAACGGGTAATAACTCGATGCGGATCTCGCGAAACTATATGGTGTCTCGACCAAGCGTTTGAACGAACAAGTAAAACGCAACCGCGATCGATTTCCTAAGGATTTCATGTTTCAGCTAACGAGTGCGGAGGCGAGGTCCACCCAACATTTAAGGTCGCAAATTGCGACCTTAAAGCGAGGTCAGCATTTAAAGTATCGACCTCATGCATTCACCGAACACGGTGCACTCATGGCCGCGAATGTCCTAGCCAGCAAGACGGCAGTTGCGGCAAGTGTTCAGGTTGTTCGCGCATTCGTGCGTTTGCGCCAAATGTTGTCCTCCCATGAAGAACTAACACGAAAACTTGTCGAGCTTGAAATGAAATACAACCGACAGTTCAAATCCGTTTTTGATGCCATTCGCCAACTTATGGCTCCGCCGCCAGCGAAGAGCAAACCGATTGGCTTCCGAACCAAGCCGCAAAGAGTGACGAAGGAGTTCGAACCTTCGTAACCGTTGGGCGCTGAATTCTTTCACGAGGATCAATGTTTAACTCACGCTGGGACAGACCAGATACGCTTTTTCAAGGTCACAAATTGCAACCTTGAAAGTACAAGAAATCGCCTTTTGCCACCCACTTGATATCGCAATTTGCGACTTCAAGTCGCGAAGCCGCTGAAAACAGGTATTTTTAATCAACGCTTGGAATTTCTTACAGAAAGGCACGCTCATGAGCGAAGTCAAACTCAACCTTGTTGACGCAGAACGAGTTCTTCACGGGACCATACACGGCTCCGTCGCCGACTACTGCATGGCTGCGTTGTCCGCTGAACCGGAAACCATTGCGGAGCTGGAAGCCGCACTTGCGCGTTACACCAAACCGCGCGATACAAATGGTTACTTCACCGGCTTCTCCCCGACTCTTTGTCCGACAAAAATGTCGATTGCTGAATCCGAACCGATTGCTGACTTCCGCGGCGCACTCGATACCGAACCCCGGGACGCAGGCGTCGTGATAATCGATCTCGCGGCCCGCATCGTCGCCATTGAGTCCACCTATTCACAACCTGGGCCAGAGGGCGAAGTGTTCTATCACGACGGCCAGGCGCTGACTGACATCCCTATCTTGTATCGCGTGCCGGACGATTGGTTGTTCGTTAGCTCGGTTGATGCCTATCAATGGTCGCGTGAACGACGCATTCGTGAGCGCGCAGCCAGACCAGCTCGCGACTTTCGTGCAATCCTGTTTGGCCGTCCATTGCTTGTGTTCATGGCTAACGCCTACCTCTCACTGCCTGTCGACGCGCCGATAGTAATGACGACCGCCGCCGCTGATGAGGACGAACGGCGGCAGGAGGCAGTAGCTTTGGAAATAAGTACCATTCACGCGCGCTGGCTGTTGACTGCGCGTGATGATCTCGGCGGCGAATCACCGCGCGATGTGCTGCTCGCGAAACAGGATTTCATCGACTTTGATTTGCACACTCGTTCGCTGCAATGGAGTTTGCAGAACGAAGGACCACCATGCTTAGCCAAAGACTCTTTTGCTTATCGCTATGCAGGTTTTGGCACGCACGAGTTGGTTCTCTATTACGACCTGATTCGCCACCTGCTTCACAGTCTGTTCGAGTTGAGGACTTCCCCTGATTCCGGTGATCAGGACGTCGAGCAACTAGTCGCGATTCTCGATCGTATCAAGACTGATTGGCTCGAAAGTCCGCAAACGGATCTCGACGGACGCATACCCGCCATTCTCATCGACAACGAGCGCAAGCGTCTTCCCCAGGCGATGCGCCCACACGACGTGATCATCGACGACGACTGCCCCATGTGCCAGATGTTCGGAGACGAGACGAGTCCGCTGGGAATGGGTGTGGGGTTTTGGCATCTCGACGGATCACACATGGATGATGACTTCGCGTTCTCATATTTCAAAACACGCCAGGAGTGGGAAGTCGAGAACCGCCGCCGCGAGGAATTTGATCGCGAGTTCGAGCGGGAGCGCCAGCGGGAACGGCTTGGGCAACCACTTGCGCAAGGTGATCCCCTCAAGCTTGACGAGTTTTTCGACCCCGGCGGATTGACCTTCAGAACGACGCAAATTGTTTCGCGACCTGATTTCGATTCGGTCGGATTGGACCCAGGCGCGCAAGAAACTCCTCCGCGTGAGTCCGAGGATCGCGATATTAGCGATAACAATTAGCCTCTTGATGTCCGATAGGCTTTAACTTGTCGTAACGCTGCGACAAACTGAAGGAAGCTCTGAACAAGTTGTTGAACGTGCGTGGTTTCTTCCCTCCCTTTGGGAGGGGTTAGGGGAGGGTGCGAAGCTTGGCGCGCACAAGCCCTCCCAAGGGGAGGAGGGAGAAAGACTTCAAAACGTTTATCGGACATCTGCACCGAAACCGATACACACTACTGACTTCTCTATTTACTCGCCGCCTTAATCTGTGCAATCCTGTTAGCAACGGATCTCACCACACCCGGTCAAGAGCGACCACACTTCCGTTTCGTGCCCCAATCTACATCCTGTTTCGGGAGGGACGCGATGAAGCTATGCTCACAATGCGAATTCATTTATGAGGACGATCAGGAATGTTGCGACATGGATGGGGCCGCGCTCGTCTATGAACCGACGCTTGAAAGTGTCTTTCAGACTGCGCTCGAAGCAAAGTCAAAACTGGAACGACCACTACCGGCTAAGTTAACCGGGCCTTTATCAACAGCGCCGCGACCCGAAACCTCGACCATGTCTCGCAACGTCTTCGCTACGCGCGGCAGTTTTGCGTTGCAAATAGCCGCTTGTTTGGTGCTGGCGGTAATAGCCTTCGCCGCGTTCTACTTCGCGCCGCGTCCATTCCAAACCAAAGCACAAACTTCGGCTAAAGCAGTTGAGACTCGCAAACTCGCAACCTCATCTGCCGAAGGCGAACTGCCAACGCTTAACGCCGTGGTGCCGGCTGAAAGACCTGAAACGCCAAACTCGAATCCCGAAACCTCTTCGCTATCAGATAAACCCCAAACCCCACCCTTAAAACTCGAAGCTTCTTTGCCTGCGCTGCCAGGAGTGAAGCCACTGCCACGCTTGAAACCTTTACCCACACTCAAACCATTACCACGCCTGCAGGATCAAAACCGGTCCCTGCGCGCGAGCCGGAAAGCCGCGGTTGTAAAAGAGAAGGCGAACGCAAAGAAGGACTCGCGCTTTGGTTCCTTTTTGAAAAAGACTGGCCGAATACTGAAAAAGCCATTTAAGTCCTAAAGCCCAACCGTCTTTTGTCCGATAAGCTTCAGCTGGTCGTGACGCCGCGACAAAAAAAGCTTATCGGACATTGCTTACAATTGTTGTGAGGCGCGAACATTTTGGTTGCGATTTATTAGGCCCGCCGTTCTCAAGGATTTCTCAAGTCTCCTCTTTATCCTGTAACAACCGTAAATTGGTTTGGAAAGGGAGAGACGAAAATGAAGCCGCTAGAAACTCGAATCACGCTGCTGACCTTACTAGGTTTTTTTGCTTTTGCTCTCAGTTTGCTAATCAACACCGGCACAGCTCAGATCCAGAGTTGGCAGGACAAAGTTGATCCCGGCGTGCTGAGCGCGGCTTCAACCGGCGACGTAGAGTTTCTTGTTTATATGAATTCGCAAGCCGATCTTAGCGGCGCCTACGCGCTCTCAACCAAGGAAGAGAAGGGCCAGTTTGTTTATGACAGTTTGACAGGGACCGCCCAGGCCACGCAGCCTGAGGTCCTGCAGACATTGCAACAATTTGGCGCTTCCTATCAGAGTTTTTGGGTCACCAATGCAATCTGGGCCAAAGGCGGCCTGACTGTCTTGCAAGCCGTGGCCTCGCGACCGGAAGTGGCTTACGTCTATGCCAGCGGCCGTGGACAGTTGGAAGTTCCGCCAGCGGATCAACCACTCAGTTCGACAGATTCGACTTCGTCGTCAACTCTTTTGGCCGCAGATCCCAACCCGGAAGCAAACCTGCTGAACGTTAACGCGGATGATGTGTGGGCCAGAGGCGTGCTGGGCCAGGGAGCGGTGGTTGCCGGATCCGATACTGGTGTTTTCTGGCAGCATATGGCGTTGAAGAAGCAATACCGGGGCTGGAACAACACTGCGGGGCAAGCTGATCACAATTACAACTGGCACGACGGAACCGGCACGCCTTGTGAGACGACCATCGGCAGCGAGCCTTGCGACGACCATGATCACGGCACGCATACTGTGGGCACGATGGTTGGCGATGATGGTGCCAACGATCGGATCGGAATGGCCCCGGAGGCCAAATGGATTGCCTGCCGCAATATGGTGCAGGGCGCCGGCGTAATCCCTACATACCTGGATTGCATGCAGTGGTTCATCGCTCCTACAAACGTTGCCGGCCAGAATCCCAATCCTGCAAAAGCTCCACACGTAATAAACAATTCCTGGGGTTGCGTGGAAGGCTGTCCGCCGCCTGCTCTACAGGACACGCTTCGCGCCAGCCGGGCGGCAGGGATCTTTTATGCAGTCTCCGCCGGGAACGATGGGTCGAGTCCGCTCGGCGTAATTAATTCCGGACGAGTTATCTGTAATTCAATTTTCGCGCCGTTGGCTCGTTATCCCGAGGCGTTTACTGTGGGCTCAACCGACCACCGCACGGACAAGATCTCATATTTCAGTAGTCGCGGTTCCGTGCTCGGCGATCCATCGGCGCCGGCAGGATTAATGAAGCCCAACATCAGCGCTCCCGGATCAGGCATCAGATCAAGCGTGCGCGATGGTAGTTATGCCAGCTTCAGTGGGACCAGTATGGCTGGACCACACGTAGCCGGTCTGGTGGCGTTATTGATCTCAGCCAATCCGCGTCTCTCCGGCATGGTTGATCGTCTCGAGGACATTATCGAGCAGACGGCTGTGAGGAAGACGACCACGGAAGCCTGTGGAATGGACTCAGCAACCGCGGTTCCAAACAATACGTTTGGCTGGGGTCGCATCGATGCGTTGGCTGCAGTGCTCGACGCGTTGGCTCCGACAGCGGCAAACGACACGGCTTCGACCACGGAAGGCGTTGCAGTGCGAATCGACGTGCTTGCCAACGACACTGATCCCGACGGCGATCAATTAACAATCAGCAGCGTGGGACCAGCAGCGCACGGCAGCGTTGTGAACAACGGTGACGGAAGTCTGACCTACACACCTACCGCCGCTTACATCGGCGTCGATACGTTTACGTACACGATCTGCGCGCCGGAAGGCTGCTTAACGTCAAGCTCCACAGCCGCTGTTACGGTTGATGTGCAAAGACGAAAAGGCAAAAAGAGGTAGGACAAAGACAGAGGCCGGAGGTGAGCGGTCAGAGGTCAGAGGTCAGAGATCAGAAGTCAGAAGTCAGAAGTCAGAAGTCAGAAGTCAGAAGTCAGAAGTCAGAAGTCAGAAGTCAGAGGTCAGAGGTCAGAGATCAGAAGTCAGAAGTCAGAAGTCAGAAGTCAGAAGTCAGAAGTCAGAGGTCAGAGGTCAGAGGTCAGAGATTACCTCGATTGCGCAGAACGTAGATCTCGGCTTCGTACAAGAACTCCTAAAGTATTTCATCTCAGGACCAGGGCGATGGGGTTGCGGCGCACAGGGCGGAATGCCCATGGCATTTCGCTGAGTTCACCATGACTTTTTCCTGAGGCTCAGCCTCAGGAAAAGATGTGAGAGGTCTCTTCCGGAAAGGCCGAGCCTTTCCGCACTGTGCGGCGGCAAGCCGCAATTGACCTATGGGCCAAGCCGCAATTGACCTCTGGGGTTCGGAACAATGAAGTACTTTAGACCACCGCTTCTGCGAATACTGAGTGCTGAGTACACTACCCGACCTCTGACCTCTGACCTCTGACTTCTGACTACGCTACTGCCCGATCGGTAATCTCCAGACCGCGATCGATGAGCGCGAACGCTTCGCGCAACTCAGCCTCAGTGATGCACAACGGCGGATTGGTGAAAAAGGTATTCCAGCGGACGAAAGTATAAAGTCCTTCGGCCCGGAAAAACTTGCCCAGTGCCTGCATCTCGGGCGAACTGCCGTTGAATGGCGCCATTGGTTCGCGCGTCTTGCGATTCCGCACCACCTCGACAATTCCAAAGAGCCCCAGGTTGCGTGTAGCGCCCACCGATGGATGCCGGCTCTGCAAATCCTCGAGCAGGCCGCGCATCACCTCACCCATGCGACGCGCGTTCTCGATCAGTTTATCTTCTTCATAAACCGCAATCGTCGCCAGCGCTGCGGCACATGCCAGCGGATGGCTGTTGTAAGTAAGGCCGCCATAAAAAACATTCTTCTCAAAATGGTCCGCGATCTCGCGGCGCATGCCCACCGCACCAAGCTGCACGTATGCGCTCGTCAAACCCTTGGCCATCGATATCAGATCGGGCACAACCTTCCAATGGTCCACCGAGAACCATTCGCCGGTGCGGCCAAAGCCGGCCATCACTTCATCGGCAATTAACAGAATGCCGTACTTATCGCACAGCGCACGCAGCCCCTGCATATAACCATCAGGTGGAATGAGGATACCGTTCGTGCCGACAACGGGTTCGACAATTATTGCCGCGACAGTCTTAGCGCCTTCGAGTTCGAGGATCTCCTCCGTGCGCGCCAGCACCTCTTCGGTCGTGTCTGAACCTTTTTGAACACCATGATAGAAGTCGGGAATGCGGAAGACTCCGGGAATGCCGGGCTCGGCGGCCCAGCGGCGCGGATCGCCCGTCAGCGTCAGAGCGCCCGCAGTGCCGCCGTGATACGAGCGATAGCGCGCGCCAATCTTATGACGGCCGCTGAACATGCGCGCGATGCGGATGGCGTTTTCGTTTGCTTCGGCGCCGCCGTTAGTGAAGAAGAAACAATCGATGTCGCCCGGTGTGATCTCCGCGAGCTTGACGCTCAGACGCGCGCGCACTTCGGTAGCCATGAACGGATTCGCGTATGGTAGAACTGCTGCCTGTTCCTGGATAGCGCGCACCACGCGTTCGTCACCGTGCCCGATGTTGACGCACATCAGTTGGCTGTTAAAGTCGATGAAGCGCTTTCCTTCCGGCGTCCAGAAGTAGATGCCTTTCGCGCGCGCCACCGGGATCGGATCCACCGCGGCCTGCGCGGACCACTCAAACAGGGTGTGCCGGCGGCAGAGCTCGACAATCTCCTCGCCTGTCATCTCCTGGCTCTTCATAGTTTCAGGTGTGGTAGTCATATGCGCATGATATTACTCAATGCGGGCTGGTGAGCACTACCCGCAATCGACTCTTATTGGAGCTGCGAGCCAGGGATCGCTTCGCGGTTCCCGGCCCCCTTCCCTCCAAACAAAAACGCCGACCCTTCGAGCGGGTCGGCGTTTCTCTCTTTTGCTGTTAACTGTCTGCTGTTTACTGTTTCTAGTTGATGCGCCGGTATGAAGTCCTATTCCCGGGATTCCGGACTTCAACGGTAACGATGCCGCCACCATCCTGGTTTAGCCTGAACGAACCCCAATCGAAAGTCAGCACACCGTTCGCGTACTGCCCGTTAAAGACCTGGTTTGAATTCAGCGATCGCGCCGTGGCCATTCCATTGGAAGAGATCGTAATCTCCGATTCACCATCGTTTGTCATCCCGCGGAACGTACCCACCGCCCAGCTTGGCACATTACCGTACTGGTCCGTGGGATAAGTTGGAACAACAACGCCACCCTGGTAACCACCGACGCGCCGGTATGAGGTCGTGTTTCGTCGATTGCGAACTTCGGTGGTCCTGATACCGCCACCTTCCTGGTCGACTCTGAACGAACCCCAATCGAATGTTAGAACACCGTTGTCATAACGCCCGGTACCGAAGTCCTGGGAATTCAGCGAACGCGCCGTAGCCACACCATTGGGCGAGATAGTAAGTTCCGACTCGCCATTATCCGTCATGCCGCGGAACGTGCCCACGGCCCAGCTTGGCACATTACCGTATTGATCCGTCGGGTAAGTCGGATTAGTTGGGAAGACGTCCCCCGCATAGCCACCGACGCGCCGGTATGAGGTCCTGTTTCGTTCGTTGCCAATTTCGACAGTCTCAATATTATTTCGTCCGTTGCGCCTGACGTTGAAGGTTCCCCAATCGAAATAGAGAACATCATTGGCGCAGCGGCCGCCATAGACCGCGCCACTGACCAGGGAACGAGCTGCGGCTGTTCCGTTGGATGAAATCGAGAGTTCCGCTTCACCCGAGTTTGTATAACCACGAAATGTACCCGTGATTGTGCAATTGCGGGCGTTACCGCCGTATTCAGGATAGGTTTGAATGCCTCCGAAGGTGGTCCCCACTTGCGGCAGGTTGAAAGCATTCGCCAGCGTGTTCAGGTTTGCCCGCAACGCGCTCCATTGGCGGTTCAAACCTCCGCGCACCCCGCGGTTACCCATGATGGCGTTTACCTCGTTCGCGGCACTGAGTACCCGTAGCATGTCATTGCGGGCCAGCCACCAGTCGTTTCGGCTGTTGAAGTTTGAGCGCAAGGTGCTTAACGCGCTGGTCAGGTTTTGCACCTGCCGGTTATAAGTGTCCTCCTGTGGCCGCCCGTCGATGCGACTGCGATCAAGCCAGGAGTCAAAGGCGCGTTGAAAATCCTGACTGCTACGCTCGACATCTCTGATGAAACGTTCGACGTCGTTCCTGGAGTAGGTACGACCCTGACGTTGTTCATACTGGCCGTTTGCAATTTGCACAGCGCTAAGCGTGACTAGAACGCCACAAATCGCGAGAGCGTGACAAACGTTTTGGATTAATCCTGTGCTGGGCCGTCGATAGACGGATGTCGTGCTTCTCGCGAGCTTCAAAATGTTACTGCTCATTCTTTTCCTCCAACCGAATTGTCTTGGTACAAAGTGTATGCTTGCAACTAGTGTGCAAGTCGCGGCACCTTCCGCCTCAGCCCGCTTTCAGGGACGATGTACGATGCGTATAACAGCGTTTTAAAGGACTTCAGGTGGTCTCCCGAGGGATGAGCCATTCTGTCGCCAATGCCCTGAAATACACGATTTGCGTCTGTTATCTATTCACTCGACATGTTTTTCGTTACCGAGGCCCGTGCTGAGTTACAACGGCGGGCGGGTGGTCCATTTGTGCAGAAAGTGAATCACGCTTACAGCCTTTCGGACCTTTGCACAAAAAGTGTCTGGTTGCTCCCTGAGCAACGCCAATTTGCGGCTTGCCGCCGCACAGTGCGAAAAGACTCGGCCTTTCCGGCAGCGCTCTCTCACCCCTTTTCCTGAGGCTGAGCCTCAGGAAAGTTTCATTAACGGGAAACTCAACGGAAAGCCATAGGCATTCCGCACTGTGCGGCGGCAAGCCGCAACCAAATCGCTCCTGACTCTTGATTCAGTAGTCAATTGTTTCAGACCTACACTACCGGCAATGGCCATTGCGCTTTCAGTGGATCGCAAATAGTTACTGCCGTAGCTGCGATCCGACAATTGGGTGCGCAACGGCACAAAGCCAACTGCGGCAAGCTTCCCCCCAGTACTCGGCTTTGCTTCCAGCTTTACGCCGCCACCCTTCCCGCAACCGTGAGGTAGACAGAAGTCAGAGGTCAGAAATCAGAAGTCAGCCCGCAAAATCAACGATCCGGGCTCATTGCGTACTGGGCATGCCGGTTGCCATGTTCTCCGGTAAGGGAGACATCTACGCATATGAAGAAAAATTTTGGAAAAGGCATTGGCGGGGCTCTTTTGTCACTCGCATTTGTTTTTGGGATAGTCACGGCGATGAGCAGTGCCGCTCAGTCTCAGTATCGCAATGATGACTATTATCATCGCAATGATGACTATTATCATCGTGGTAACAGCGACCGTGATCGCAAAGAACGGAAAAAGGAATGGAAGCGACGTCAAAAGCAGGCTCGCCGCGATGCCCGTCAGAACAACCAGGGTGACTGGCGACGCGATCGAGACTATGACCGCAATGACGGCATATACAACAACGGCCAGTACGGTAACAATGGTGGCTATGGCAACAACGGCCGCTACGATCAGGCCGAACTGAATCGTGGCTACCAGCAGGGCCTGCAGACCGGCTCCAGCGATGGCCAGAGCAATAAGAGTTACGACCCACAGCGATCGCGCCACTTCAAAAACGCTTCAACGCAGGCTTTTCGTGAAGGCTTTGTGCGAGGCTATGACCAGGGATTTCGGCAGTACGCTGGGAACACGAACCAGCGCAACGGGTCTGGCTGGGGAAACATCCTTGGCGGCATCCTTGGCGGCCAACGACCCTGAAGAGAGGTCAGAAGTCAGAGGTCAGAGGTCAGAGGTCAGAGATCAGCGATCTGAAAACGTAAGGGAAACCTTAAATGCCGCGACGTCATAGTCGCGGCATTTTCGTTTTCGCTTATGATAGTTCTATTCACGATTCACGATTCACGATTCCCGATTCACGGTTCACGGGCAGGTTCGTGGTACGACGTGCCGGTCGCTTTGTGCTTCTTTACATCAGCATGTTTGAAGTCGTTATCGCTGGCGAACAGGGTGAATCTTTTTCAGGCAGGGCTTTCTCCAATACTTCTTCCAGCAACCCGGCCGTTATATCAAGGCTGGTGACTAGCGGGAGCAAGTCTAATTGCATGGAGTGCTTGCTGACGTAACGCTTCGTCTCGTCCTGGGCCAAGGCCAGGGCTACGTAAGCGCGGGCCAACTTGCGGACATCGACTTGTTCAATAGCCATTTCGTGCATAACGTGGGCTCCTATAAGTTACGAGTACTCTCAATAAAAGGGCTAAAGCAGAGCACATTCCATACTCCATTAAAGTCAGTTCGTTTTAGGATTAGGGCGCCTTCCTTTACCCACCGTTTCCGGTTTTCGGTTCGCGATTTCACGATTCACGATTCCCGGCTGTTCAAGCTCACCAGCACCAGACCCCCGATATAAAGTGCAAGCGTGAAGAAGGATATGTAACCCGTGGCCGGGGCAAACGCAGGTGTATCGAGCAACCCGAGAGAAACTCCCTGCACCAGCACGCCGGCTACGCGTTTGAGCCAACCGCCGTCTGGCGCATAAAGACTTGCCAGCAGCAGATGCTTCAGGATGAACGCAGTGCCAAAAAGCACCGCGAGGCTGCGCAACAGACGCCGCGCATCAAATGATGAGAATTGATTGTTCCAAAGCGTCCAGAGAAAAAAGAATGAGAACAGCCAGTGCAATAAACCACGTTCCGGCAACACTGAATTGAAAGCCTGCGCAGATGCGAAAAATAGGGTGAGCAAGAGCCAGGTGTGACTCAGGTTGGCGAGCGGTGGATTGCTGCCGGCTATCCACGAGCGCAATTCAATCAAGCCGCCGCGCACGAAGAGCAACATCAGGAGCACAGCGAGGACGAGCGTAATCAATGGTGGCGGGAAAAAGATAAACGCGTGATCGTCGGCACTGATGCGCAACCCGCCCAACAATGCCACCGTCAGGAAAATGAACGGCAAGGCCCAATAGCTGACTAGCGCTTGATTTCTCGACGTGTTGTTCACCGCCACCAGCTCTCGCCGGTTGGCCGTTACCAATTCGTCGCCGGTTCTCGACCTGTCATCGACGGTCTCCAAACCTCGCCGGTTGGTATTTACTGAGTCATCGCTGCCTGTGCTTTTTAATTCCTCACTCATATTTCATTATCGCAGTTCTTAATTCTGTCCCCGCTCCCGCTGGGAGAGGGCTTAGGGGAGAGGGCTTACGCGCGCCTAAAAACCTCCAACCACCCCACCCTCGCCACAGGGGAAGGCTCATCACTCATTATTTGTTCATGCTGTTTACTTTCTTTCTCACTTCCTCTGCCGCATCACCTTCAGTGGATTAATATCCCCCCAACTGCGCTCCGTGCCTTGTTCCAACTCAGCTTTCAACTCCGCGGCTGTATGCAACTGCAGATTCTCATCTGGAACAGTGAGCGGCCCCGGCGCTAGCGCAATCGCCCGATTGATTGCTTCAAGACCCTGCCTGAACAAATCCTGATCGTGGTAAACGCGTCCCCAGCCTTCCCGATAAAGGGAGTAGGCAATGTAGAACTGCGTCTTCGGATCACTCTGGGCCGGATCCGCGCTCTGCCACTCGTTGCGAGCCGCACGAAATTGCTCTCGGCGGAAGAGCGCGAGTGCCGCCTCAAACTTCGCTTGGTCCACCTGGTAAGTACCCGCCGCCATTTGGGCCCCGGTTGCGACCTCCCTGAAGCTGCGCGGCTCCGTCGCATATAGCCAGACGATCACCACTGCGTAAACCACAGTCACCACGAGCCCAATGATTTGAATAAACTTCTGCCGCATGCCTGATTAACCTTACTACAAACGGTGCTTCCATTCACGATTTACGACTTCTTGCTGTTTACTGTTTACCGTTTACTGTTCACACGCATATAATGCTGACCCCCAGGCGTACACAACTAACCATAGCTAATCTCGAGGTGCGACTATGAAACTCCACGTCGCTTATCGACTTCGTGTCATTCTTTCTCTCCTCAGCGTCACGATGTTGTTCGTTGCAATGATCTCTGCCCAAACGACGAGGCGAAACACAGGCAAACGCTCAACTAACAATGCCCGCGGCGGCGCAGCCAACACATCCCGCGACGGCACATTAATAATTTGCCAGGGTGTGCGGGTGCCCGCCGGGTACGCCATCATCGCCTATCTGACTTCGACGGCGTGTCCGCACGGAGCTTACGTCCTGAAGAAACAGGATCCATATTCCGAGAGCGTGGCGGCGCGCTACGCAAAAGGACATCAGTCAACAGCTGCCGCGCAAGCCGGCGACACGAGTGCAGCGACCTCCAATTCATCAGATACGTCGCAAACTTCCCCTTCGACTGCAACGCCGGCCGCAACATCGCGCGCCGGAACAATTACCGATTCGTTTGCCACCGCGCCGGTACGTAGTGTGAAAGGCTCTCCGCCCGTCGCCTCAATACCACAATTATCTCAAAGCACAGGTTCGACGCGATCCGTTGACCCCGGTTCACGTCCACGTCGCGTCGCAGTTGCAGCGTCGCGCGACGATGTAGCAATCGTAGAAGATCCGCCAGAGCGCCCTGCGCGCGCACCACAATGGGCCGGTACACCGCCAACCGCGTCAGCGACAATTCCAACTGCAGTCCCGGTTGTTGACCCTGGGCCTGAAGAGGTCGCTGAAGGCGATGTAGTCCGCGTCAACACTAGTTTGGTTACAGTCCCGGTTAGTGTATTGGACCGCCAGGGCCGCTTCATTCCTGACCTCCAACGCGAAGACTTCCGCATTTTCGAGAACGGCGTCGAACAAGCAGTAGCCTACTGGGAACCCGCGGATAAGCCCTTTACGGTTGCACTTCTTCTTGATACCTCGCCATCGACCGCGTTTCACCTGTGGCAAATCAAGGAAGCGGCAATAGCCTTCGCAAAACAACTGCGGCCTCAAGACCGCGTCCTCATCGTGAGTTTCAATGATCAAGTATTGCTGTTGACCGAAGTAACAAATGATATGAACGTCATCAGTGCGGTCATTGGACAAAACGCCAACATGGGCAACGCGACGCGGCTATATGACGCCCTGCACCTTGTAATCAAGGAGCGTCTGAACCAGCTCAAAGGCCGGAAGGCAATCGTGGTTTTCACCGACGGCGTCGATACCGCGAGCTTCCAGGCGAATTACGCGAGCACCATGCGCGAGGCGGAAGAGCTGGATGCGTTGATCTATCCGATTCAATACGACACCACGGGTTACCTACGGGCGATACAGAGTGTGGGACAGGGGAGCACAACTGTAGTTACGACCACCAGCAGCGGACCATTTGGCATGGGCAGGACCACATCGCGAGTGACCTATAGCGCGCCGACCGTTACCGGCCCGAATGGTGGTCCGCTGCCTGGAGCGACGCAGGCTGACTATGATCGGGCAAATCAATATCTGAAGGAACTGGCGGATAGGACCGCAGGCCGGCTTTATCGCGCCAACGACACGACGCAACTGGCCGATGCGTTTTCCCAGATTGCTGAGGAACTACGGCGGCAATATAGCCTCGGCTATTACCCGCAGGACGGGGATGCGCGCAACGCCGCTCGCCGCCAGATTAAAGTGCGAGTAAACCGTCCGAATCTTGCAGTAAAAGCGCGCGATAGCTACGTGTTCACAACACCACCCGGCGTCACGCAGTAACGAGAGAGCAGAAGTCAGAGAGCAGAAGTCAGAGAGCAGAGGTCAGAGAGCAGAGGTCAGAGAGCAGAAGTCCGAAGAGATTAGAGGTCAACGCTTCTATTGTTTGCTGTTCACTGTTTGCAACCCCTCTCCCATTGGGAGAGGGGTTGGGGAGAGGGTCTGACGATTCACCAGACCCTTCCATTATTCCCTTTCCCAACGGTATGTGGACATTGGATTTCGCCGCGCGTCTGCGGTTCAAGTTAATCCTTACGATTCACGATTTACTATTTACGATTCACCATTTACGATTCACCGTTTACGCTTTAGCTGACTTCTGACCTCTGACCTCTGACCTCTGATCTCTGACCTCTGACTTCTGATTCCCATGACCGACCTGACACTCGAACTAGCCGAACCTCCAACCGCCGAAGATTCTCGTCTGCTTCTTGACCGTATTCGCAGTTTTAATCGGGACAGAACTGGCATTGAACGTCCGCGCACGATGGCGTACTTTCTTCGCGATGAACAGCGGCGAATTATCGGTGGGGTACAGGGAATGCTGTGGGGCCGTTCCATGCACATCGACATGCTTTGGGTTGACGAGAGCCACCGCGGCCAGGGTCACGGCTCAAAATTAATGACTGCCATCGAGAATTATGGCGCCACGCATGGTTACCCGCTGATTTATTTGGAAACCGCCAGCTTCCAGGCGCTACCTTTTTATGAAGGACTGGGCTATCGACTCTTCGGAGAGTTATCTGAAATCAGCGAAGGCGAGACTATGTTTTGTCTGCACAAGGTTCTCAGCTCTTGAGCTACAAAAAAGTCGGGGAGGAGAGCGAATGCGCTTGCGGCTCTGCCGCCTTCCGTGCGGTAAGCCTATGGCTTACCGCGACCGCAATCTTGTCCGAGGCTATGCCTCCACCTTTGCTATTGCATGTTAAAAAGTGAGAGCAGAGGCACAGCCTCGACGAAAACGCCTGCTTCGGGTAAGCCATAGTCATACCGCACGAAAGGCGGCAAGCCGCTCAACACTTTCAGGTGAATTTTTCTGTGCAAAGCTCGTAAACGGAAATCCAAACCGAGAAACATTCAAGTGACTACCAGCAAGGCACCAGTTCGATGTCTTTACCGTTCCAAGTTCACTGTTTCCGGTTTACTGCTTTTCACGCTGCTTATTGCTTCGTCTCCATCATGTAAGCGCTTTTGGTCCTCCTCGCCGCCATCGCTCGAAGCAATTGATCAGATTGATCGACGATCGAATTTGCCAATGGTTGCACCGGTCAGTTTTGACCTGGCCAAGATTCGCGAACGCGGCCACCTCATCGTACTCGCTCCTTACAATTCCACCACCTATTTCATCTATCAGGGCGAACCGGCCGGCTACGAATACGAATTGCTCGGCGCCTTTGCCAAAGACCTTGGCGTCACCCTCAAGATGGTAGTGGTCACAGATCCGAAGAGCTTCTTTCCTTTGCTCAACAGCGGCGAGGGCGATATCGCTGCCGCCCGGCTTATGCCTCCCGTCGGCCCAACCGCAGCGCTTGAGGACCAATCTCGGGTGGCCTTCACGCGCGCGTTTTACCGCACCGAGTCCGTTCTGGTCCAACAGGACCAGTCGCCGTCTACTGCCGGCGAAGGTACGGAGAAAGTGTTGGAGCCGGGTCCTGCTGACCCAGAACCGGAGGTGGACATTCAGGCGCGCCTGGTGACTAAGCCGACGCAGTTGGCAGGGCGCACGGTGAACCTTCCGGAGAAATCTGCATATCGCCAAACGCTGCTCGAATTGTCCGATGAAATTTCCGGTGACATTCATGTGATTGAGATGGGTGAGAAGATTCAGGATGAAACTCTGGCCCAGAAAGTCGCGCGCGGCGAAGTTCAATTCACAGTGATGCCAAAGAACCTGGCTGACCTAAAAGAGGCAGAATTCAAGAACCTGAAAGTGCGCCCCATCCTCGGACAGAATCGCGGTGTGTCGTGGGCCATGAGAAAAAACTCGCCGGAACTGATGGATGCGCTCAACCAATGGATCGCCGAGAAGAAGAATGGACCACTCTTCGACGGCCTTTACCGCAAATATTTCATCGACCGCCAGCGCTATCTCGAGCGCGTACAGAGCGAATACTTAACTTCAACCACCGGCAAACTGAGCGAGTTTGATCCTTTGATCAAACAGTACGCCGGTGACCTTGGTTGGGACTGGCGCCTGCTGGCTTCGCAGGCGTTTCAGGAATCTCGTTTCAAACCCGCGGCGCGCTCCTGGGCCGGCGCCACCGGTTTGCTGCAGCTGATGCCGGCAACGGCGCGCGAGTTTGGTGTAACCAACGCGCTCGATCCGTCGGACAACGTGCAAGGGGCAGTGAAGTTTTTGAAGTGGCTACAGCGTTACTGGCAAAAGCGCATTCCTGATGAGAACGAGCGTTTGAAGTTTATCCTCGCGTCGTATAACACCGGCGCCGGTCACGTCGAAGACGCGCAGAGGCTAACTGAAAAGTATGGCGGCAATCCGCAAGTCTGGGAAGACGTCGCTTACTGGCTGCTGCAAAAATCAACGCAACAATATTCCAGCGATGCGGTGGTAAAGTTTGGCTTCTGCCGCGGCCTCGAACCCGTCAACTACGTCGCAAACATCCTCGAGCGCCTCAATCACTACAAACA
>JBPCLZ010000107.1:0-8371 GCA_051002775.1 Pyrinomonadaceae bacterium
GCTGGTCAAGAATATGCTCAGTAGTCTTCAGCAAATCAGGTGTCAATTGCGATTTGACTTGGTTCAGAATAATTTCTTGCAGGGGACGGCCTGCACCGGCAATCGACACAAATACATTTGCACCTATCCGCTGAGCGGCGACCATGCCGATCAAAGACCCTTCACTGTGGCCGATTACCGTTAACGATGAGAAGCGGCGATCAGCACGTAGCTGCTTACCCCACCGCACGGCGTCATCAATAAATGTTTCAAAGCTGAGGTCTTCCTCCCGCAACGGAGTCTTTGCTTTTTCAGCAGCCAATTGCATCGCCTTCCCGGTCTCTCCGATGCCACGTTTGTCGTAACGCACAGAAGCAATGCCCTGTGCCGCCAGACCTGCGGCGAGTAGTTTGAGGCTGTTGTTGGGACCCTTTAACAACGGCGAATTTCCGTCCCGATCGGTTGGCCCGGAGCCGGCAATGATCAAGACGACTGGTAACGCTGAGCGCGATTGTGGCCGTTCCAGTGTGCCGTACAACGTGCCGTTTGGTGTTTCAAGAGTGACTGGCTCGGCGATGAAAGTCGTTTCCGGGCGGATGACTGGGGAGGCCTTTTGAACTGGAGATTGAGCAGTTGAAATGTTCATATCCATATTCGTAATTAACATCACGATAGCAATCAAGAAAGCAGATCCTTTCATAGTTCCTCCTTATAGGTTTGGCCCGGATCGATACAGCGCGGCACTTGTCCCAACATCCGCCTCATCTTCCTTCGCTTAGTTTCATTAAGGCCTCAACCATTACTCGCAACCGATCGAGGTTAAGGAGAATAATGGTGGGTATTACAACCAGCACTATTACTCCCAGGACGACTCCGGTCTTAGCCCATACTCGGCGCGCCTTGAGTACCGGGGTTGGGGAAGACTTGAGTGCCAGCCAGCCAAAGATCACAGCCAACACCGCTTTCTCCATTCCAGCCAGATTAATGAAACAAGCAAGGCCCAGAATTAGAGAGATGGTTGCATAGGCATACTTCTGGCCCAGTACGGTGTGAGCCTGACTTTCATGATTAGTCGGATTCATTTTGTTACTCTTCCTTCGAGCGTGAGCTCGGAATTGATCTTGAACGGGTTCTCTCTCAGATAACTGAAGGCCGCCATTACAAGAAGTATGGGTACGAGTTTGAACAAAAATCCGAAGTGGCGGTCAGGGATCATCTCGACGAGTCGGTAGCCAAGCAGCAACAAACCGAGAACCACGAATGCACGCCAGACCCGAGAGGTGCTCCGGGCAGGTAAAGCATCGGGCAAATGTTGTTCAACGTGCTCCCAAATATTCTCAGTCCGTTGCCTCCGCTTTTGTCCATCAAGCAAGTTTGCAAGCGCACGCAGTTGTCGAACCTCGCCACGGCAGTCTGAGCAATCGGCGAGATGCGCCTCGATTTGGTCAGCAGACAAATCGGAGACATAGCCGTCTTTCCTCGCCATCGCTGACCTACATGCACTTTCGCAATCCACTCTAGTCATACTCAATCTCCGGATAATCCAGTAAACGAATGGCGGGTTAGCTTGTCCCGCAATCTCTTTCGCGCATGGTGAAGCCGGCTCATGATTGTTCCCTGGGGTACTTGCAGTCTCTCAGCCAGCTCTTGATATGAGAGTCCGTCCAGGTGCCTAAGCGTAATCAGTTCGCGATCCTCTGCCGGCAGTTCAAGCATGGCCTGCTCTAGTAGCATCGTCTCCTCAGGTTGAACATTTGCCGCCGGTGCCAGTATTTCCGTTTCATCCGAGTTGCTCATTTCCCGCTTATTACGCCGCGAGGCCAGCTTGTAACAACGATTTCGCAAAATGACGTAAAACCACGGATAGAATCGTCGCGTGAGATCGACTCGGTCCAGTGCCTGAAAACAATCGATAAACGCTTCTTGAACTGCGTCCATGGCGTCCTCGCGATTGCCAAGAATGGCTGTGGCGTGGCCAATGGCCTCGGACTGGTAGCGCTCGACAACGTGACGAAATGCCTCTTTGTCTCCCGCCCTGCATTTTTTAATCGCCTCTTCATCGTCCATCCGTGGTTCTCTCACCTAACGTATCCTCGCGGGCGTTAAAATATTCAAATTATTTTGTTCTACTCTTTCCGTGGTCTGTGTTTCGCAGCAGTCGGAAACTATTTCGAGGTAGATGTGTCATAGCGGCAGCAATATTTGCTGATCTGATGAGTAAGGGAGGGCGGGAAGTTCTTCGAAAGTCTTGAAGGAATTTTCATTGCAATTCAACCAGGCGATAATGCTCGATGATATGCACTGGCTCTGAGTGAGACCAGCACAATGGACCATTCGTTACTTCTGTCGATGTCATCAACTGCCAGCGGAGGGTACCTTGTCCATCTCGAAGGAGTAGTCCCAGTTTCCCCTCAGCTTAAATCACTCCTGCATCACCCAGATCTCCATCTTCCACCTGCTGCCGACGCCTTAGGACTTTTCCGGGAAAGGCGTAGATGCGGTCAGCTTCTTTCGCCAGAAGAGGAGCGAACGTCGCAAGAATCAATACGTAGAGAGCGGCGAACGGTTGAATCAATGGCAGCATGCCCCCTGACTGTGCGAGTTTCGCCACGATGATCGAAAACTCGCCGCGTCCAAGCAGCGTCAGACCAACCGTGAAAGAAGTAGCTCCAGACAACCCTGCACTTCTTCCCGCCAACTGCCCGGCCAGCGCGACGCCGACTATAGACAATAGCGCGGCGCCGATCGCCAGCCACACTGCGCCACCCAAGCTAAATGGATCAACCGTCAGGCCGAAGCTGAAGAAGAAGATTCCACCAAAGAAGTCTCGGAACGGCACTACCAATCGCTCCAATCGCCCGCTGTGTTCCGTCTCACCCAGAATCAACCCTAACAACAATGCACCAATCGCTTCCGCTACATGGATGGTTTCGCCGAGTCCGGCCAGGAGAAACAAACATGCGAACACCACAATCACGAAAACTTCGTTCGACGAGATGCGAAACAGCCGGTTGAGCAACGGCGTCGCCCACCGTCCCAGAATGATCAATCCGACGATGAAGCCGAGTGCAAGTCCTGCCGACGACAAGACTCCGGTAAGCGAGGTCGCGCCGCTCAAAACGATGCCGGAGAGCAGCGAAAGATACACGGCCAAAAAGACATCTTCGTACATTGTTATGCCGAGTATGAGTTCGGTTTCAGGATTCGCCGTTCGTCTGTAGTCGAACAGGATCTTGGCGACAATCGCACTAGACGAAATGGTCGTAATACCAGCGATGATCAGCGTTTCGGTCGGAGAGAATCCGGTCAACCAGGCGAAAGCTAATCCAGCAGTGAAATTGATAACCAGGTAGATTGTGCCGCCGAGAAAGATGGAGCGGCCCGCTTGAATCAGGCGGGTGACATTAGATTCCAGGCCAAGATAGAACAGCAGAAACAACACTCCGATGCGGCCCATGAAAGCGATTAAGGGCGCGCTCTCAATAAAGCGAAAGTCGAACACGCTAAACTGCGGCGCATGAGGTCCGACCGCCATGCCGATTAGAATCAGAAACGGGACATTAGAGAACTTTAGCTTGGTGGCGATTTATTCCGGTGCTCATCGAAGTATGCAGGCGCACAAAAACGAGTCCCAGTAGCGTGCTGATGCCGATGTCGCATGCGGCAACCTTTGGTGGGATGTGTACTCTAATTGGGACTTCCACAAATCTGGTAGCGCACGAGTTTGCAATCAGCCACGGGTTACGCGGCTTTTCCATGTTTGAGCTGGGGAAGGTCGGGTTGCCGATGCTCATCGCTGGATACGCTTACATCCTGTTTATTGGCAGACGGTTTTTGCCGCAGACGCAACCTCAGGACGTGCTGGCTCCTCAACTGGGCGAGCGCTATGTGGCAGAGGTGATCATCCAGCCAGACAGCTCCTGGACCGGGCGAGCAGTAGACGCGGAATTGCTGGAGCGAGATTTCGACGTAGATCTGATTGGCCTTCTGCGCGGCGGTCAACCGATCGCTCTGGATGGGTCAGACCTGGTCTTTGCTCCGTACGATTCGGTTCTGGTTCGCGGATTGCTGGAACATGTTTTAGCTCTTGCTGCTCAAAACGGTTTAGAACTGCACCGGCCCAAAGCTATTGCTCTGGGAACGGAATCAATACGTTCCGATGAAGGTCAGGAAACGTCTAGCTCTGCGGGAGAAGAACAACCGAAGAAGCTTCAGCTCGCCGACGTTGTGGTCTTAACCACTTCCGGATTGATCGGTCGCACGCTTAAGGCCTCCCGGTTCGCCGAGCGATACGATGCTGTTGTATTGGCATTGCGGCGACGCGGCGAAGTTACCGAGAGACCTTCAGCTACGCCATTGGTAGCAGGCGACATGTTGCTGGTCGAGGGCAGGAGCGATGCAATTCAGGCATTAGCAGAAACGAGAGGGTTCCTTGTGGTGGGGACACCCGCACATCTCGAGGAGCGCCCGGGAAAGCTCGCGATCACTATTCTGACCCTGGTCGCTGTTGTAATCATCGTGTCGCTTGGTTTTCTTCCGATTGTGACGGCGGCGACAGCAGGCTGCGCTGTCTTGATGCTTACTGGATGCTTGCGTCCGATTGAAGCTTACCGGGCGATAGACCTGAGCCTGGTATTTATTTTAGCCGGGTCGTTGGCGCTTGGTGCGGCGCTGGATAAAACAGGCGTGACTACCGTGCTTGCCGATTGGTTAGCTGGTCTTTCAACCTCTACCGGTCCCTTCGTCGTAATGGTCGGTTTCTTTCTCCTGGCTGTGATGATATCTGAGATCATGTCAAACAGCGGAACCGTGGCCCTGCTTGGCCCAGTTACGATCTCTGTCGCGGCGAAAATGGGAATCAACCCGATGTCACTGCTGGCCGCCATCACGTTCGGCTCCTCTGCCGCTTTTGCCATGCCAATGGGCTATCAGACAAGTTTGATGATCTATGGACCAGGTGGTTACCGCTTCAGGGACTTTATCTTGATGGGAATCCCTTTGGACATAATTCTTGCAGTGCTCGCATTGCTTTTGATTCCGTATTTTTGGCCCCTTACAGGTATTTATTAACGCGAATGACGCAAATCGATTAACAATTCATGAACCCCGTGAGAACACCTCCTGTAAGAATTGGAGGTTAAAAAGGACGCTTGTGATGTTTTTAGATATTTTGCTCGCACGAAAGAACGAAAACTGGTCGCGTTTTCTGAAACCACTATATCTACTCCTAATAATCCAGATCTTGCTGAGCGGATGCAGTAGAAGGGAAACGGTCGATCTTCCGGCACCTCCCGCTGAAACTGCTACGACAGCTACCGGCGTGAGGAGCTCCTATGCGGAAGTGGTCAATCGCGTTTCGCCGGCGGTGGTAACAATCAGGACGAAAGCACGAGTCCATTCTCCCCGTCAATTTCCATTCATGGACGATCCTTTTTTTCGCCGGTTTTTCGGAGACCGATTACCCCAGCAACCAGAGCAGCGCCAAAGAGGCCTGGGTTCAGGGGTGATAGTTTCTGCCGATGGCTACGTTATGACAAACGCGCATGTAATTAACGGGGCTGACGAAATCGTAGTTGAACTGAGTGGTCAGCGGAATCTTCCGGCGAAGTTGGTCGGTTCCGATGCGCCCAGCGATCTCGCATTGTTGAAAATAGACCAGGCCGGCTTGTTGGCTTTAGCTTTAGCTGATTCTGACAAAGTCCAAGTAGGCGACATCGTGCTCGCCATCGGCAATCCCCTCGGCATTGGTCAGACCGTCACAATGGGAATCATTAGTGCCAAGAGCCGGCGCACTGGTCTAAGCAATGGTAGTTTCGAAGATTTTCTGCAAACAGATGCTCCAATCAACCAAGGCAATTCCGGGGGTGCATTGGTCGACGGTAATGGCAGTCTAATTGGAATCAACTCTCAGATTCTTTCACCTTCAGGCGGCAGTATCGGCATTGGCTTCGCGATTCCGTCCAACATGGCGCGCGCTGTTCTCGATCAACTCGTGAAACACGGCAAAGTGAGTCGCGGCCACCTCGGAATTGTGGTGCAGCCAGTAACTGAAGACATTGCCGCCAATCTAGGCTTAAGCAGTGCGAAAGGAGTGATTGTCAGCCAGGTTCAAAACGGCAGCGCCGCAGAGCGGGCCGGGATGCAGCGGGGAGATGTAATTCTTGCTCTCAACGGAAACGCGATCTCCGACCCGAACACCTTTCGCAACGACATCGCAGGAACTCCGCCGGGACGCACCGTTACGCTGAGAATATGGCGTCGTGGAAACGAACAAGAATTGCGAGCCACGCTCGGAGAGTTTATTCCCCTAGAACACGCAGCGCAGGCAAATCAGGAAGACTCCCCAGAATCGCGGAGTAACACTGGAAGCCTGGGACTTGCGGTGGAACCACTCACACCTGCGCTGATACAACAGTTGGGATTGACCGTTGGAACCCAGGGGCTCGTCGTTGTTGCAATCGATGAGTCTGGACCAGCTGCCGATGCGGGAATCCAGCGCGGCGACGTAATTCAGCAGGTGAACCAGCAGCAGGTAGGAACTGTTGCGGAGCTGAGGGACGCGGTTCAGCGTTCTGGCACGGCGCCTGTGCTTCTACTGGTAAATCATAGAGGCACTACTGTATTCGTTACAGTGAAACCTCGTTGAGCTGTTGAATGCGGCTGTTACTGTGCACTTCGAAAAAATTATCGCGACGATTGGCGTCACCTTATTACGCTTTCACTCCTTAAGAGTGCGAAAGGTCTTTAGTTTTTAGCAAGGAACTCCATCACGGCAACACCAAAATCTTCTGCGTTCTCCATCTGGAGCCCGTGTGAGGCTCCGGGCAGAATGAAACTCTGTGCGCCTGGTAAACAATTATTGAGTTCGCGGGTGATTGCTCCGTAGATACCTGGTGAGAGCTCGCCTGTGATTAGCAGAGTCGGCGTTCTAAAAGTTTGCGCGCTGCTGTGGTCCAATTTCGTCGGTTCAAAGTAAGTCTGCAACATCGGCCCAATGGTATGAGCGTTTTGGTTAGTCACTAACAGATCTTCCAGGGGTAGCTCGTCAAAGACATCCCGGCCGACAACTACGTTTAGATACTCTCTAACCGCTAATTCTTGCTCGCCGTTTTCACTTAATTTTTGCACTACTCGTAAGGCGATGCGGTTGAATCTCAACGAAACCCTGTCCTGGGAATCAGATAAAATTGAGAACAAGGTAGGCTCGCCTAAGGCCAAACTACTCACCATTTCCGGGTGTTCCAATGCGACCAGGGCTGCCACAGTTGCGCCATAGGAATGCCCTACCAGATGCGCCGGTCCCAGCCCGAGCGCGCGGAGCAGAGAGATGAGGTCCTCAACGTGCCGGCCATATGAATAATCGATTGTTCCCTCGGGCGAAGGGTTTAGATGGTGATAGCGGCGCCTATACGAGATGACGTGATAGTGCTGGGCGCATAGGGCAACCTGACGGGACCAGGTGCGACAGTCGGCGAGAGCTCCGTGGACCAGGACCACCAGTGGTCCTTTGCCCTGTTCGATATACGTAAGTTCAACATCACCGATGTCTATCCGTTTTAAAGCAGTTAAGTTCGGGTTAACTACCTGCCACCCAAGCTCATGGTCATGATCTAAAGCCGAGTTCGAGCAATGAGAGGCTTCACTGAAATGTTTTGTCTTCATCAGCATTATTTCGGAAACGGGGACCCTCGAAGCACCGAAAGAAACACGGAAGAGACTTTAAGGGTTCCGTACGAATCAGTTCGACCGCATTACTACCTAGCACCTTAAGTGATTTCACTCATGAACAAATCGATGTTCCGAGCCTTAAGGAATCCATCGAGCTCGGCTGACGAGGACTCGGCCGCAACCATGGGATTGGGAGTGAATCAGTCTCTCGGAGGATTGTTAGTGCTGAAAGTCAGTTCCAACCTGAGTGTAATCACCTATGCAGTTAAGTAATTGCTCGGTTTCCCCGTGTGATTAGAGTCTCTATGATTTCCCTGAGCACTAAATGGAGGCGGAATTATGTTGAAGATACAAAAAGATTTATCCAGAGTTGTTTACTGAGACTACTGCTAACAACGCTATTCCTGCTGCTGTCGGTATCGGCAAGTGGGCAGGAGATTGCGGATCCGCAATCTACTAACCCCGAGCTCGCGAGCAGAAACGAAGCGGCTGAAACAACACAGCCAAGCGTGGCGATCCCAACTGCTCCCGTCCACCAGGATTTTATGGGAGTAACACTAGGCATGGCCGCTAATGAGGTACGAGAAAAACTCGGCCACCTGAAGAACAAAGGTGAACATCAGGACCTTTTCGTTTTCTCCGAAACCCAATCGGCCCAGATCTTTTATGACCAGGGAAAGGTCAACGCTATTTCGGTCGATTACGTTGTCAAAGGCGGCGAAGC
>JBPCLZ010000108.1:0-6669 GCA_051002775.1 Pyrinomonadaceae bacterium
AGGTCAATGGGTTATTGACTTACGATCGAAGACCTAAGGTTCCTGCCGAAACAATAGCGGCAATCCATCGGGACTCCTTCCGTGAATTGGACTGAGTTCTTCATTTGTATTGGGCGGTGGCACCTCACTTGCTAATTCAAAATGCTTGGCTCTAAGAGCACCGGAAAAAAGAAGCTGCAGCGTAAAGTTGTTCGTTAACCGCAGTCGACCGGTGTATTGGAACTTTACTGGCTCGGATGAGCAATCGCGTTGAATACTAAGGAGAAATTATGAGCGAACAGCAATCACAGAAACGAGGAGTCCGCTCCGAAGCGCAAAAAGAAGAAAGGGCGCGTGACAGTACGCGCCAATTCCACCGGCTAATCCTGTCGACGGCGCCTTTGGCGAAAGACAACGCTCGACGCCTACGGATGAAGATATGTCCCTGGCGACCAATACCAAGCGCGAGATCCTGATTTGGAATTTCAAAGAGACTAAGGCTCCAGGGATGGCTCGTAAGTCATAATAAACTCCAGGAACTTCGATACCTCTATCATGTCCTTGCCGGTGAATCTGATGCTATGCGCGTCGGTGCGCTCGACGATCGACAGGTAGCTAAGCACCTCTGAAGGGCGGTAGTTCTTGAAGCGCACGTCCAACTGAATAGGTGTCGCGAGTTTGTGTGGCTTGAAGTCTTTAATCCTACCGACAGCCTTTTTGACCTTCTCACGAATCAATTGATAAGCCGCCTCGGGCATCATGGTTTTTGCCGAGTGAAAACCCGACGCCCACTTGACCACCGCTCCTTCGACGTCGCCCAACAGCGCGGTTGTCTCTTTCACCACCGCATCGTCGCCTGAGACCATGATCACTGGCACATTGAAATGGCCGGCGATAGCCGCGTTGATGCCCGCCTCGGAAACAGAGACGCCTTTAAGTCGAACATCCGCGAGCCGGGCGCTGGACATTGTGTGTGCCCGCACTCCTTGAATGTTAGTCGTTCCAGTGTGATAGCCGAGAAAGATCACGCCGGCGAAGGTCTCATCAATGCCTTGCATCATCATGAGCGGTCGGGGCCAGGAGCGCACGAGCAAGATATTCTTTGGTAGTTTCTCAATCAGCAGGTTCTGACCGTTGCCGTGCGAGTCGCTGACGACGATCTCAGTAGCGCCCGCCTCGAACGCGGCCTCGATGGCGGCATTGACCTCTTGCGTCATAAACTCCCTAAAGCGTTGATACTCGAAGCCTTGAGGTCCTAATTGCTCGTTCGTTACCACACCGACAACGCCTTCCAAATCCGCGGAGATGTATATCTTCAACTTCCTTTCCTGCGCCTCAACCGTGATGACTAAGCTCATTAGCAAAAGCGCGAAACAGATCGCACGAGATTTCATCTTCAACGCTCCTTCTGTTGATATTGAAAGCGATGACCAGAAGCAACAAGTGTCACTTTACCCCTTCGATAACGCGAATGGATTCAAGAGCGCGCAGATACTCCACCACTACTTCCAGCGGAATTGGGCCGTAGCTGGCGGACGCTGCGTCCCGAATTTCCTGAGCCGTTCGCCGCCCATCTACAAGATTCAAAACTTCATAAGCATACTCGCTGCCGGAGCCGCGCAACCCCAAATACTGCAAGAGTCTGACGGCACCCTCCCGCTCAGCTCCATAGTGGTCGGTGAAATAGTCATAACCAAAGGCGGACATCGGGCCTTTGACGCTTGGGTTGCGATGGAAGACTAACCGGCCGTCACCCTGCGGAGGCGCTGGAGGCTTAATCTCTCCGGTCAGTTTTTCCAAGCTAACAAAAAAGGCCCTTGCCTCGGCGCGTGTATCTCCGGGAATGCGAAAGAACCGCTCCATAGAATCAACCAGCGCGCGTTCATTCCAAATATGATGCTTGGTCAGGATGGCGCCCTCTGCTTTCGACAAGGCGGAGCGGCGCGCGAACATTGTTGAGGTGCGTCGCAAACTTTGTGATTGAAGCAGCCGCAGAATTAAAGGAGCATCGTTGTGCTTCAGGTTCGCTAAAAAATACGCGCTTGCCGCGCCGATAAAGGCTGCGCGTTTAAGTTTTGTGGGATCAACGTTGGCGGGCGTATCGAGATTCGTGTGGATGTAGCGGTCGGGCCAATCGTTTAGGTAGATGGCGGGGATGCCGAACGAGCTATCGCTGTAGACCTGATGGTCGCTTCCCATCGAGAATTCCGCCAACTCAGCCTGTAGTGCTTCTTTGCCACCTTCGGGCGCAAATAGCGGATAAGTAACGCTCTCACCTTTTGCAAACTGAGACGATTGCTCATTTACGAAATCTCCAAAGTGTGCGGCCACGTCATTGACGAACGAAGGTAGGCTGGCGGGACCGCGCGTAACGTGAAAGATGGCCTTTGTCTCGGGGCCGCCTCCCACCATATCCATGTGGATGACCGCCTTGATGCGTGAGGCTAGTTCGGGACGGGCGTTCAGTAGCGCGATGGTTCCCTCGATCTCCGGCGGCCAGGTGAAGCGAATTGTGCGCGCAGGTCGGGCGATCTTACCTTCGCGGATCAGCTTGCTAAAGGCGCGGGCCACTTCGAGAATGGCGACGCTGCCGCTCGCATTATCGTTTGCGCCGGGCCGTTGGTGGTCCAGATGGCAACTGAAAGCGATCTCTTCATCGCGAAGACGCGGGTCGGCGCCGGGTATAGTCGCTGTAACTACATCATAGAAGCCGGGATGTTTTCCGGCGCGTACGGTCGCATGTAGTTGAATCTTCTCTCCGCGCGCAAGCCGTTGCTGAAAGTTGCGGGCCTGCTTGAGAGAGACCATGAAAGCAAAAGCCGGCTTTGCCGCAAAGGTGTCGAGGTGTCCCCAGCGCACAAGGTTTTCATTTTCGCCCCACCACGCGGTGCGTTGGTTCTGCGCATAACTCACGATGCCTGCGGCACCGAAGCGCTCGACCGCGAAAGGTGTCACAGCACCGGGTTGTGCAGCGACGAGGACAATCTTGCCGCGCACGTCCTTACCCGCATAGTCTCGCTCGGACGTGCCGTTGCCAACGTCGACGAGTTCCGCCGTCGCTTCGCCGCTTTCGCTGTCCTGGGCCAGCGTCACCGGCATTGAGTCCCAGCTCGCCAGCCTGATGTGTGGGGTCCAGCCTCCGTCTGTTTCGCGCATCTCCCACAATTCCGCGAATTCGGCGTCCCACGCCGGGCGCGATTTCTGTGTGCCGTAGAAAATCTTGCCGTCGGCGGGAAACTGCTCGATGCGCGCGTCCGCTACTCCATAGGCGCGGAGTTGTTCGACGATGTGCTCGGCGGCGGCTCGAAATCCGCGTGACCCGCGCATGCGATGGTGACGGGCGATATATTCGAGGTTGCGTTTGGCCGTCTCGCCTGAAAGTTCCTGTGATAAGGCGGCGACGATCGGTTCGGGCAGCAACGTAGTTTGGTTTGCGTAGGCAAGGTTTGCCGTGAGCAGCAGACATACGAGGCAATTGATCGCGCTATTCACTTTCCTCTTTTCTTGCATTGGGACACCTTCTTGACGCAAACGCGACAGCGCGCGGCTCATTTCCGCTTAGAAATATATTCCCCGGACGGATTAATTTGTTTCAGCGCGGTTATTTGACCGTTCTCTTCTACAAACTCAACGATTACGTCCGCAAACTCCTGGACGCGGAACTTGAGTCCTCTGTAAACAATCAGCTTTTGTTCGGGCGCCCCAGGGAAAAGGACGTAGAGGCCACCACCAGGTTTCACTACCACCTGAAACTTGCCGCCACTTGGAGTCTCGTATGTTCCGGCGAGGCGCTGCGCCACCGCATCATCGAGAGCCTGCGCGCGGCGCACGAATGACGCTTCGGCTTCGTCCAGCGACATTGTGGCTTTGTCAATGTCGCCCTGTGGATTGGTAGCGAAGTTCACGGACCATTTGCCGTCCTGCTCGTCGTCGGGCGTGTCGAAGCGGTCGTAATGAAAATGCGTCATGGGAAAACGCATCTTGTGAAAATCAAACTGAAGAGCATTGTTCTTAACGCCGATTTTCAAAATGCCGTAAGCCGGGTGCTCGTATTCGCCCACATAGTCCTCCAGTGGATGCGACGGCTTCGTATTCGCCACGCGGCCGGCGCCGGCTTTGCTCCGCGCTTCCATGCCGGCCTTCTTATTCTTCAGACGGATTTCCAGTTGGCGATTCGTCCAGGGTGTCTGCTCCATGCCGAGCAGGCGCTCATACACATTGTAGGTTATGGCGTTGTAGAGCGGTGCGGTGTGGTTGCCGATCACAAACACGATCACGCCGATACGTTCGTTGGGCATGAACGAAACCTGGGAGTGAAAGCCGGGCAGGTCGCCCCCATGCAGCGTGAGCAGGCGGCCCCGATACGAGAAAGTTTGCCGGCCCATCCCGTACGCGCGATTCAAAATCTCCCACCAGCCGCGTGTTTCGCCCAGCGTATTCGGCAGAGCGATAGCCGGTTCGAGCGTAGCTTGTAACGTCTTTGCCGGCAGGATCTGCTTGCCTCCGTATTTACCCTGATTCATCAAAGCGATCAGCCAGTGCGACATGTCCTCGATGTTTGAGATGATGGCCCCGGCCGCGGCCAATCCTTCCGTGTCTTCGTAATAAGGAATTTTGTAGAGCGCCATCGAATCGCGCTTCTCGGTGAACGGCACGCCGTAATCCGGGGCCTTCACCATTTCGGCGATCGAGTAAACAGTGCTCTTCATCTCTAGCGGCTGCAAAATCCTTTCGCGGACGAACTGGGCCCAGGTCTTTCCTGACTGCAACTCAATGGCGTACCCAATGCCGGCGTACATCATGTTGTTATAAAGGTACAACTGCCGCGGCGGCTCTTTCGGCTCGAGATATTTCAATCGCTCAAAAAGTTCCCTGGTGTTGTAGTCTGATTTGTACCAGATCGTATCGTGGCGAGTGATGCCGGTGCGATGGCCCAACATGTCACGCACGGTGATCGTGTTATTCAGATAGTTGTCATAGAACTGTATGGAGGGAACAGATTCGCGAACGGGTCGATCCCAGGTCAGCTTTCCTTCTTCCACCAGGAATCCCGCGGCTACAGACGTGAAGAGTTTCGTGTTCGAGGCGATGGGAAACAGCGTGTTAGCGGTAATGGGCAATTTCTTTTCATAATCGCGATAGCCATAGCCCTTGGCGAAGACTAGCTTGTCATTGACGACGATTCCCACGCCAATGCCGACACCGTTCCACTCCTTCATCGTCTTTTCCATGAACGCGTCGAACCCCTGGAGTTTTGGCAAGATGTCGGCGCTTTTGTCCTGAGAGCGGACGGGTATAGTGAATCCGAGAACTAAGATAAGAGTTAGCAGTACGGATTTTTTCGACGAATACATGATTTCCTCCTGATGAATTTTGTTGACTTCCGCCCGCCGAACCATTGGGCGGCGCGGGGCTATGATCACAAGTGGATCTTTAAAAGAAGTCCTTAACTTCTAACAGTGAGAAGATAAACTCCAACCGACTGATCATTCCTGGATGAACCGCAGAAGTCCTCAATCTGGTATCCAGAAGATATCGCCTGGCTGAAGGCCCACCGCGTTGCCTCGCGCCACCGTACCGCCAATTCAGGGCTCTCACGCTGCAACGCATTAATGTCTGCCGGGATCTCTATCGATGTATATTTCTGACCGGTAACTTGGGATGACGGCCTCCTTTGAGGCACGTTATTTGGGCCAACTTGGACGAGGCACGCGATGCTGTCGCGTTCAAGATTCGAGGTTCTGCTTTGGCCTTTAGTTTGGAGTCGTTCGTGTACGCGGCTGCTGTCTAGCGGCCAGGTAACCCAGAGCCGATCAGTACCATTACCGATCTGGTGCAAGAAGCTTGAAGTCGCTTCACCGTAGAAGTTGATCTTGTAAGCATCCGAGATGACTCCGAGCTTTGCAAAGTTGAAATGCGCGTTCAGACTTTGAAGCGGGTCGAATGTCCATGTCATCCGGGTGATTCCTTGCGCGAGAGCTCGATCCCGCTGCGCTAACTTGAGTTTGTACCCGAGGCTGGCGTTGCGATAGGTGGGTCTGACAGCAAGCATGTGCGAATGGTGGACCATACGCTCGTCTTCACGCCCGACGAAACTGTAAGCGAAGCCTATTAGTGACGATCCGTTAAACGCGCCGACTAGAATTGCGCCCATTTCCAGCGTCGCAACAAGCATAGTGAGTGGAACGAGATCGCGATCGTCACACCCCCAAACTTCTTTCTGGAGCGATTCGATATCTCGCATCTCCGAGATAAGTTTTATGTCCCGGATAGTGATGCTCGGGCTATCAGTTACGCTGAACACAGTAGTAACGAGTGCTAGCTTTCTAGCGATGAAGCATTGAACCGTTCTTTGGAATCTACGAAACTCACCCCAGCTACGCCTGTTCTGACCGGCTAGACCTGTCTTTCAACCTCAAGCCAAATCTCCGTTAGACCCCTTCGGCTCCCGGTACCAGCGTGGCCCAGAAGCATATTCCCTGTCAGTCGGCCTCAGCCTGGTGAGCGCGCGCTTGGGATCGATATGAGAGCAAGCTACGTGGATCGCGTTTATCGCAGCCGTAGGAGCGACATACGAATTAAGAAATGATGGGCTGACGACGGAAGCAACTATATGAGCGTCGCAATATCGTGCTATTGGTGTCGTGTCGCTGTCAGTGATCCCGAAGGTAGGCACGCCCTGTTTTCTGG
>JBPCLZ010000109.1:0-3567 GCA_051002775.1 Pyrinomonadaceae bacterium
CGAGATGAGCCACCGCGAAGGCAGATCTTTGCAGCGGGGTATGAATTTCGGGATAGGTGGTAACCATTCTGAATATTGATGTCAGTTCGCTCTGGCGCTCCCTACAATGATCGAATTGAAGATGGTGGGACCACGCTCATTTATTAAGGACACGTTCACGATCTGCCTTGGTCCAAAGGCGGCACATCAATAACGGCCGCCAACGTCCAATTACTATGCGCAAGGCATAACCTTTCCAAGAGCGATCGAATCGTATGAACCTCGGCTATGCCGTCTGATTACGGTGGCGAACTTCAAAGCGATCTTTTTCAGAATTATTTACAATGACCAACTGAGACCGCAAAGATGAAACTCCTAAACGCAACAAAAGGAGCTCACGGATGGGAAACATTAATTACGGACGATTGATTGCGGGGGCGCTGTTGGCGGCGGTGTTTTATTTTATCGCTGATGGGACCATTCATGGTGCGGTGCTGGAGAATGATCATATGGCGGCGATCACGGCTGCGGGAAAGCCGGTCGTGCATGATCCGACTGCTTATTTCTACTTCGCCGTTTTCGATCTCGGTAAGGGGTTGGTGGCGATGCTGATCTATGTGGCGGCGCGAGTGCCTTGCAAACCCGGTCCGAAGACGGCGGTAGTGGCCGGGTTGATAACCTGGCTCGCAGTAGAAGTGCTGCCGGCGATTGCGGCGATGCCGTTTCCTTTCTACGAGAAGAGCTTTTACTTGAAGGTGATCGCGTTCGAGCTTGTGCCGATGGTGATTGGAGCGATTCTCGGGGCGTGGGTATACAAAGAGCCGGTGGCCGAATAGTGACAAGTGACAGGTAACAAGTAGAACGCGGCTTTGCCGCAGCACAGTGCGGAAAGGCTCTGCCTTTCCGGGGAGGGCCTCTTAGTTCCTTTTCCTGAGGCTGAGCCTCAGGAAAACATGGAGGGGAAGGCTGAGCGGAAAGCCATAGGCATTCCGCACTGTGCGGCGGCAAGCCGCAAGCGCAGGTTGAAGAGAATCATGTTGGAAGAGTCCCAGAGGTTCCGGACTGTGCGACCGCAAGCCCCACGCGCGTTGCCAACTATCTAGCATCGTTTTATTAGCCACTTCTCAGTTCGGCCTTAGGGCTTTCGTCGCAGCAATCTTAAACTTGCCGCTGCGATGCATACAATCTCCAGAGACTCACCGTGTTACTACGTCACTTCCGTTCCAGTTCATCGGCTTCCAGTCTTCCGCAGCGACGAAATAAAAGTTGTTACTTGTAAGGCTCTTGATGAGGCGCGCAAGTCCGGAGGATTTGCTTTGTACGCCTATGTCATCATGCCGGATCATTTTCACGTCATTTCGGATTCTGCTCGTTCTTCCGCAGACACCTTGCGTTTTATCAACAGAATAATCGGTCGCCGCATTATTGACTATCTGAAGGATAATAATCATACGCAATCACTCGAGAAGTTGAGGCATGAAACGAAGAAGAAAGATTACCGTTACTCAGTCTTTGATCATCATCCCAATGTCAGGTTGTTGTTGACGGAGAAAATGCTGATGGAGCCGGATAAACTACACTCATCAGAATCCGGTTAGAGCAGGACTTGTCAAACACGCGGAAGATTACCGTTGGTCGAGCGTACGTTGTTGGAATGGCAGAACGGTTGCAGATGAGCCGCTGCTGATGGATCTGGATCGGATAAAGTGGCGTAGATCTTAAATAGAGTGGAGCCGTCCGAAATCCAACCTCCCGCTAAGCTATAAAGTGTTTTCTCAGAATCGCGGCTCTGCCGCAGCACAGTGCGGAAAGTCTCGGCCTTTCCGGAGAGGTACTCTAACTTCTTTTCCTGAGGCTAAGCCTCAGGAAAAACAGGGAGGGGAAGGCTGAGCGGAAAGCCGTAGGCATTCCGCACTGTGCGGCGGCCAGCCGCAGGCGCAGATTGAAAGGTTCATTGAATCGCAATCTGAGGGGTCGGGCTTTTCAGTGGTTCTTCATTTCTTTTTCCTGAGGCTAAGCCTCAGGAAAGACAGGTAGGGCAAGGCTGGAGCGGAAAGCCCTAGGCATTCCGCACTGTGCGGCGGCAAGCCGCAGGCGCAGGTTGAACGGCTCATGGAATGGGGAACTTTTTCTCAGAGGCTTCCGCACTGTGCGGCGGCCAGCCGCAGGCGCAGATTGAAAAATCCAGTGAATCGGAATCTCAGCAGAGGTTTTATACAGCGGCGTCGCTAGAAGAAATCTGAGGCTGCATCGCCATCCTAGCCTCAGCTTTCCAAACTCGGATAGAATGCGCGGCGAGTAAACAGCAACAAATAAGAAGCTACCAGCTGTCTGCGTTCAGCAATCAGCCAACAGTCAGATCCCAAGTTCGACACAACTTAGTTTAATTTAGGAGATAAGTTTCTCTATGCGCCGCTTTGTCATCGGTACTTCAAAACCTCGACGTTTCTTTCTTCAACTTGCTCCCCTTAATCCAGCTCCAATCCTTGCAGCTCTTCTTCTGCTATCGGCGCTACTCTTCTTAACGCTGGCGCCCGCTTCATTCGCGCAGGAAGAGAAACGCGCCGAGCGCGAGGCGGTGCAGCGCGCCAGGGCGGAAGCGGCGGCGAAGCAACAGGCATCGCCCGAATCGCCGGAAGCAGCGAAGCCGCAAGGCTCACCGGAAGCACCAGGAGCGAAGGATGAAAAGAAAGAAGGCGAAGACGACAAGCCGAAGGACCCAATGTCTACTGCGACGTTCAATGGGTTGAGGTTTCGTTTGATTGGACCAGCATTCACTTCCGGGCGCGTGATTGGTTTCGCAGTTGATCCCAACAACCCAGCGCGCTATTTCGCGGCGGCAGCGTCGGGCGGCGTTTGGAAAACGATCAACAACGGCGCCACCTGGACGCCGGTGTTCGACCGAGAAGGCTCATATTCCATTGGCGCGATTGCGCTCGATCCGAAAAACCCGCTGACCGTTTGGGTGGGAACAGGCGAGAACAACAGCCAGCGCAGTGTGTCGTACGGCAACGGCGTTTACCGTTCCGACGATGGCGGCAAGACCTGGAAGAACGTGGGACTCAAGTCTTCTGAACACATCGGCCGCATCGCTATCGATCCGCGCGACTCAGAAACAGTTTACGTTGCGGCGCAGGGACCGTTGTGGGGACCGGGCGGCGATCGCGGACTTTACAAAACAACCGACGGCGGCAAGACCTGGAAAAAGATTCTGTCCATCAGCGACAACACCGGCGTCACAGAAATAGTCATCGACCAGCAGAACCCGGACACGTTGTACACGGCCGCCTATCAACGGCGCCGTCACATGTGGACGTTGATTAATGGTGGACCGGAAAGCGCGATCTACAAATCAACCGACGCGGGCGCAACCTGGAACAAGTTGAGAGCCGGTTTGCCTACGACTGATATGGGCCGTGTTGGACTCGCGATATCACCCGTCGACTCGAATGTGATTTACGCACAAGTGGAAGCAGCCGATAGAAAGGGCGGCATCTTTCGTTCGAATGATCGCGGCGGAAGTTGGGAACGCCGCAATGAGTTTGATTCTACAGCGATGTACTACTCGCGCATTGTCGCGGACCCGAA
>JBPCLZ010000110.1:0-7272 GCA_051002775.1 Pyrinomonadaceae bacterium
AATGACTTTGAGCTTGAACTCACGGGTGAATATGCGGCGTTTCGTTGCTGACTTCTCAGACATGTTAAGCCTCCTCCCCAACAGGGATGTATGCTTAACTTTCTGTGCAGGTCAAGGGTGCAGTTCACTCTTCTGACTCGTTGGACTGTGATATTGAGCGGTTTACAGTTCACTGTTTCCAGTTTACATTTACCTCAAAGCTTCTCCCGCAAAACCAATTTATGCCGAGGTTATACATGAAATTCCGATCACTGCTGTGCGCACTAATACTCGCGCTTTTTACTATCCAAACCATTCTCGTTCACGCCGTTGACGAGGGAATGTGGACGTTCAACAACGTCCCCAAAGTCGATATCAAACAAAAATATGGGTTCGACGTTACTGACGAGTGGTTGCGCAAAGTGCAGCTCGCTTCAGTGCGCTTTCCCAATGGTTCTGGTTCGTTTGTCTCGCCGAATGGTTTGGCGCTGACGAATTACCACATCGTGGAAAAAGCGATTGGCGACGCCAGCACGGCGGAAAAGAATTACGCAAAAGAGGGCTTTGTGGCGCACAAACAGTCAGAAGAGTTGAAGGCGCCTGATCTCTTCGTCGACGTAACGTTGAGCATAGAGGATGTAACCGAGCGCGTGAACTCTGCCGTCAAGCCTGACATGTCGGCTGCGGACGCAAACGCTGCCAGAGGCGCCACGATCCGGGCCATCGAAACTGAATCAACCCAGGCAACCGGTTTTCGCAGCGACGTGGTCACGCTCTATCAGGGCGGCATATACAATTTGTATCGGTACAAGCGTTACGACGATGTTCGCATTGTGTTTGTGCCTGAATTTCAGGCTGCGTTCTTTGGCGGCGATCCGGACAACTTCAACTTTCCGCGTTTCAATATCGACATGGCACTGGTGCGCGTTTATGAGAACGGCCAGCCGTTAAAAGTTGAAAATTATTTCAAGTGGTCGAAGAAAGGTGTGCGCGATGGCGAGCTGGTTTTTGTTACTGGTCATCCGGGTTCTACGTCGCGGCTGAACACCGTCGGCCATCTCGAATCACTGCGCGAAAACTCCATTCCTTTGCTACTGCGCGCCTTCCAATCGCGCCAGGCAGCGTTGAAGGCGTACATGGCCCAGGGCGAAGAACAAAACCGGCGCGCTGAGAATGAGCTGAACAGTGTTGAGAATTCTATCAAGGTGTTCAAAGGCCAAATTGAAGGGTTGAACGATCCAAAGGTAATGGCCAAGAAACGCAAGGCCGAGCAGGCGCTGAGAAATGCAATCGCCGCGGATCCAAAAAAGCAACAGGAATACGGCAGTGTTTGGGAGGCAATCGGTAAAGGACGCAAGGACCTCGGCAGCTACGAACGCAACCGGCGCTTTTTGGATTTGAACGCCGGCTTTTACACGACGCTTTGGGGTTATGCGCGTACGTTGGTGCGGCTGGCCGAAGAAAATGAAAAGCCCAATGCGGATCGGCTGCTTGAATACAGCGACGCGCGTCGCGCCGGGCTCGAAGCTGCGTTATACTCAACTACGCCGATATACGAGGACCTTGAGAAGGTAAAACTGGCAAGCTCGCTGGCATTACTGCAAAAAGAGTATGGGCCAAACAGCGACCTGGCGAAGAAAGTTCTCAAAGGCAAAACTCCTGAAGCGCGCGCTGCGGAGTTGATCGACGGCACAAAACTCAAAGACATCGCATACCGCCGTCAACTTGCGACCGGCGGCAAGAAAGCGCTCGAGGATTCCAACGATCCGATGATCGAGCTGGCCCAGAGCGTGGACAAGGAAGCGCGCGCAGTGCGCAAACGCTATGAAGAGGAAGTGGTGGCTGTTGAGCGCGCTAACTATGCAAAGATCGCGCGCGCGTTGTTTGAGCAGCAGGGAACCAAGCTCTATCCCGACGCAACCTTCACGCTGCGCCTGTCATATGGGGCGGTGAAAGGCTATCGTGAAAACGGAAAATGGGTGCCGCCGTTTACTACACTGGGTGGACTCTACGCGCGTTCCAATCAATTTCATCACGTGTTTCCCTACAACCTGCCGCCACGCTGGAACGCAAAACGCAAATTTGTAAACCTGCGCACGCCGTTCAATTTCGTTTCTACCAACGATATTACCGGCGGCAACAGCGGCTCGCCGACCATCAACAAGAACCGCGAACTGGTGGGATTGATCTTTGATGGCAACATTCAATCGATTGTTGGTGACTTTGAGTATGACGAATCAATCAACCGCTCGATTTCGGTAGACTCACGCGGCATGCTGGAGATACTGCGAAAAATCTTCGGCGCCAACGAAGTTGCTGCGGAACTTCTGCGAGGGTAGGTTGGGGGAGGTAAACCGAGTTCATGAGCAAATGGTTGCTCGACTCCGAATTCTGTAATAACCTTAAACGGAACGGCCCTCCGTTATTTTTCTATTACGCGAATACCGCGAAGCTTGGCAATTTTAACGCATGAACTCTCCAGGAACCGTATGAATATCAAAAGCGCCGGAGCGATTGCGCTTCTACTGCTCACCATTTCCTGTGGCACAAAACTCAGCTCGGACTTCTCGAGCGGCGATCAACTTAGGCCACGTGACTCTGCTCTCGAGGTTGGGGAACACGCTCCTGACTTTACGCTGGAGAGTCACAATAACCAGAAGATCACGTTTTTCTCTGCGCGCGGCAGCAAGCCGACCGTGCTCGTGTTTTACCGGGGCAACTGGTGACCATACTGCGCTCGGCAGTTGGCCGACTTGCGTAATCTCATTGAAGCGGACGAGCAGGTAAACGTCTATGCAATCAGTGTCGACAGTCCGGAACAGAGCAGAGAATTTGCTGAGAAAATTTCTGCTGACGGGAAAGGCGGCATCAACTACTCAATCTTGTCTGATCCGGGCCACCGCTTAATCGATGCGTTTGGTATTCGCGACCCCGATTACAACGGCCAGAAATTTGAGGGCATTCCCCACCCATCGGTTTACATCATCGACAAAGATGGGCGCGTTGCCTGGTCCCGGGTTGAGAAAGACTACAAAGAACGCCCCATTAATGACGAAGTGCGGGCAGCGCTCAAGAATTTGAAAATGATTAGTTAGTGGATTCAAGTTTGAAGGGCAACTAGTGGCTCGTTGGTACACCAGGCCAGGCTCAAAAACTGTGCACCAATAATTGGGCTTAGTATTCACCCCTTCCCTTTGGGAAGGGGAAGAGGGGAGGGTTTTAGCGACGTCAAGCCCTCTCCCCCGACCCTCTCCCATTGGGAGAGGGAGATAAGGTTTAATCCAACGACGTCAAAATGTCTCCGATTTCAATCGGCACTGTTGCACTTCCAAACTGAATTCGCGAGTTAACTTTTCTTTGCAGTCGTTGCGAACTTCGCCCCAGGCCTCACAGAAAACTCGTAATCAACACCACGTCGCTCGCGACCATGCCGCGGGCAACTATCAGCTTCTTGCCATCACGCGACCATTCGAATGCGAAGATGCGGTCAGACTTGAAGGCGGTCAACTGTCTGGGCGAGTCGCCATTGATTGGCTGGACCCAGATGTTGGATACGTCGCGGCTGGTTACCACGTATGTGAGTGCGCGGCCATCGGAAGTCCAACGAGGAGGGGGTAGGCGCGACGGTTCATCCTGGAAAATCGCAGTATCGAAGATGTGCGCCGGCTCGCCGCCAGCGGCGGGAAAGACTGCCAGCCTAAGCGGAGAATTTGCCTGGTCTTCTCGATAGATGCACGCGATTGACTTTCCATCAGGCGAAAAGGTAGCAGTGGCGGTGTATTTGTCAGTGAGTTGGTGGGGAGCGCCACCGTCGATTGAGACTTGCCAAAGGGTGGGTTTGCCCGCGCCCAGCAAAGTATAAATAACCCATTTCCCGTCTGGAGATGATTGTGGATTGTCCTCACCGCTGCCGCTGGTTAGTTGTTTGGGGTTACTGCCGTTCATCTCCGTACGCCAGATGTTAGAAGTACCGGCGCGATCGGAAGCGAAGATAATGTAACTCCCGTCGGCCGATACCGCGGGATGATTATTGATACGCGAGTTCTCAGTCAATTGGCTCTGATTGCTGCCATCACCATTCATGACCCAGAGATCGAGATTGCCTCTCGCGTTCGAGGCGTAAATTATTCTGCCGTCAGTCGTCCACGCAAGGCCATCGCGTCCGTCAATCCTACCTACTCCGGTGGTGATTGTAGTGGCTCGACTTGCCTCCCCATTAGGCGCCAGCCAGATATTGGATTTTGTTTCCGATTGCACGGTCACTAATCGAGTGGAATCGGCAGTCAGATTGATGCCGGTGTAATTATTAAGATCGTTGGTGATCCGGCGCGGCTCGCCTTCAGGATAGGAGAGAAACCAGATCTGTTGCCCATCAAAATTGCCCGTCCCTTGTTCCGACGCGCCGAAAATCACACCCCGGCCATCGGCGACCCACGCAACCTGCCCCATGAATGTCCATGTTTGCGTGCCAATCTGTTTTTCTTTACCGTCCTCAAGTGAGACTTCCACGAGGTACGTGTTGTAAGACGGGACCAAACTGCCGGCACCGCAAACGATTGTTTTTCCATTGGGTGCCCAAGCCACCGAACGAAAGAAATTTGGCAGTTTACGGAAGGCGAGTTTACGTTCGCCTGAGCCGTTTGCCGCGGCAATTATCAACGCATCCTCTCCCGCATCCGGAAGATTGCGGACAAAGGCCAACTGTTGGCCGTCGGGAGAGAAGGCGATCGCACTACCTACGTTTGATATGAGCCGGCGGGCGTTCCCACCCAATGCAGCGATCTGATAAAGGTTGGGCGTCAGGCTGCCCTTTTCATTAGCCACATAATAGATAAAGTCGCCATCGGGCGAAAAAGTCAGGCCGGTATATTGCACATCAGTGGGCGGCACTATTTGCACATCGCTACTCGTGCTTACCTGGCGCACGCGCAAACTTTGCTGCCCATTCTCACTCGCGACGTGGACGAGATACTTGCCATCCGGCGAGATAGCCGCTTTGTTGGCCGTCCCTGAGCTGGTTAATCGGGCGATCTTCATGTTGCGGCCGAGGTCGAATGCCTTGTTCGGAGGGTTCTGCGTAGCTGACCAACCGTAGACAAGTAGTAGGACTATGCCCAAAGCCACCAACGCGATCGCTCCCACCAACCAGATAATGGTGGGATGTGACTTGATTTCACCGAGGATGTATTCCGCGCTGGATGTTGATTTTGGCGGGCCCATCTCTACGGTGCGGGAAACAGAGGCCGTACGATTGTAACCCGGCCGCGTCGCGCCTAAGCCTGACGTTCCCTTTCCCGGCGGCGTAGGCGGGTCAGAGAATTGTATTTCTGCCTGGAGATCTAACTCCCGCCGCAGAGTTTTCAGATCCAGCGCCAGGTCCTTGGCCATCTGGTAACGTTCTTCGGCGTCTTTGCGCAGCGACTTGCGCACAATGCGCTGCAATTCGGCGGGAATGTCCGGCGAATGCCTCTGCAAAGGAATGGGCTCGTTGCTTAATATCGACACCAGCACGTCGCTGCCGGTTTGTCCGCCAAAAGGAACCCGGCCTGCCGCGAGTTCATAAAGCAACACTCCCAGGCTCCAAATGTCCGTTCTTGCATCGACCACCAGGCCCCGAGCTTGTTCCGGCGACATGTAATTTGCTGTGCCCATCACCCTTCCCGGGTCAGTCTTGACCACCTGCATAGTTGCTGCCTCGGGATCACTTCTGATCACAGGGTTCTCAGTCAGCTTGGCGAGACCGAAGTCGAGCACTTTCACATAGCCGTCGTGACGCACCATGACGTTCTCTGGCTTGATGTCGCGATGCACGATGCCGGCTGCGTGAGCCGCGGCCAGCGCCGACGTAACTTGTCCACCAATGTCCAGCAGCTGATCGATCGTCAAGCTCTGTTTCATGCGCTCGCGCAGGGAAATGCCATCGATAAACTCAGTGGCGATGAAGTGGACGTTATCTTCCGAGCCAATTTCGTAAATGGTAAGAATATTCGGATGATTCAAAGCAGAAGCGGCAAATGCTTCCTGTTTGAATCGAGCCAGACGCTCCTGATTGTGAGTGAATTCCTGAGGTAACAACTTCAGGGCAACCGAACGGCGCAGTTGCGTGTCCTGGGCGAGATAAACTTCGCCCATCCCGCCCGCGCCGAGCAGGGAGCTGATCTCATAACGGCCAAGACGTTTTCCTGCGGAAGCAGACATGTTGTTGGTGGGGGAAGATTCTATCGAGCCTTGGTTTGAATAACTACTGGGGGAAGGATGTTATTGTCTCGACGGCTCCATGTCTAGCAATAAAGTGCCGCTACCAGTCAATCCTCTCTATCGTCGGCGTTGCCTTCCCTTTTTTCTTTGCAACATTGACTCGTTCGGGCCCCGAGGGGTGACAGACTAAATCATCCGCCTAATTCAGCTACGTCCTCTGACTCCGAATTTCGAATTCCTTTTTTGGTCTCCTGATCCTGTCTCCTGACTTCTTAATTGTCGCTTTTCTGTGTAATCTGTGAAATCTGCGGATTTGTTCTGCCGCCGAATGCTAAGCTGGCTTCATCGCACCCCCGCCCCAATTTATCTCACTCATAATAATGAGTACTGAGTGCTGAGTACTGAGTTCCGAGTCATCGGTCACTCTGATTCGCCTTGGAAATATGTCCGATCGCTGAGGAATATTTGAGTTAGAACTTAGTACTCAGCTCTCCGCGCTCATTACTCAGTACTCAGTACTTAGCCCAACGAGGTAAATCATGTCCACATCAACCGCCGTCGCCAAAGCCGCCGCAACAATCCTGGTCATCGAAGACTATTCCGACACACGCGAACTGCTCTCGGGCATGCTTCGTTACAAAGGCTTCCGCGTCATTGAAGCCGAAGATGGCCTTGAAGGCTTGTTGAAGGCCAGCGCCAACTATCCCGATCTGATTATTCTGGACTTAGCTTTACCCGAGATGGACGGCGTCGAAGCCGCGCGGCGCATTCACGCGCAACCAAAACTCTCGCACACACCCATCTTCGTGATCAGCGCTTTCGTCACGAAGGAGGTTGAAGCCGATGTTCGCTCCGCCGGCTGCGTCGCAATCTTCCCCAAGCCGTTCGATGTCGACGAGCTGCTGGCAAAGATCAATTCAACGCTGGAAGGATAGAGGTCAGAGGTCAGAGGTCAGAGGTCAGAGGTCAGAAGTCAGAGGTCAGAGGTCAGAGGTCAGAGGTCAGAGATCAGAGATCAGAGGTCAGAGATCAGAGGTCAGTTGAAAGAAAACTAGTAAGAACCTGATCTAGGGTCGATCTCGGAGGTATTGACAA
>JBPCLZ010000111.1:0-52180 GCA_051002775.1 Pyrinomonadaceae bacterium
TTGGTGGTTATACCGCGGAAAGTTTTCCAGCTTTCCACAGATTGCGTTGCCGCTGGGTTCACTATTGATTCTGCTTGGATTGCTGTGGCCCGCGGCGCTGGTGTGGCCCAATCGAGCTTGGATGTTATTAGCCGAAGGGCTCTCCTTTGTAACTACGAGGATTATTCTCGGGATAGTCTTCTTTTTGATAATAACTCCCATCGGAGTGGTGAAGAGATTGTCAGGCTGGGATCCGCTCGACCGGCGTAGCGAGCGCCGTTCATCCTATTGGAAGCCTTATTCCGAGCGGCAGCGCGATACGCGCCACTACGAGAAGATGTATTAAGGAGTTTTCGGATGTCAAAAACACAAGTAGTTCACGAGCTCTGGGAGTTCATGCGAAACAATAAGAAGTTTTGGCTGGCGCCGATTGTAATCACCCTGGTGCTGGTTGGTGCTTTGCTGGCCTTTGCCAAGGGATCCGCCATTGCGCCGTTTATATACACACTGTTCTAAGCTGGGTTCGTCGCGCAGTCCTAAAACCGAGGGAGTTTCAAGTTGGTAGCGGTTCTTGGTATCTCCGCGTTCTATCACGATTCCGCAGCCTGCCTCGTTGTTGACGGCGAGATCGTGGCCGCGGCTCAGGAAGAACGATTCACGCGCGTAAAGCACGATCATAATTTCCCCGTCAACGCAGCGCGCTATTGCCTTAGCGAAGCCAAGCTCACTCCCAGCCAGCTCGATTATGTCGGCTTCTACGATAAGCCACTGCTGAAGTTTGATCGTCTTCTCGAAACCTATCTCGACTACGCACCCTCCGGATTCAGTTCGTTTCTCAAGGCTCTGCCACTCTGGATGAAGGAAAAGCTCTGGATGCCGGACCTGATTCGCACGGAGCTCGGAAAGGTCGCCGGGGAGGGCGACGAACGCGCCGCGAAGAAGCTTGGGAAAAAGTTTGAGTGGAAACTCCTCTTTGGAGATCATCACGAAAGCCATGCTGCCAGCGCGTTTTATCCTTCGCCTTTCGACGAAGCTGCCATCCTGACAATCGACGGGGTCGGTGAGTGGGCCACAAGCTCGATCGGGGTCGGCAAGGGAAACGAGATCACGCTCCTGAAAGAGTTACGCTTTCCAGATAGCCTGGGGTTGCTCTACAGCGCTTTCACTTACTACACCGGATTCAGGGTCAACAGCGGTGAGTACAAGGTCATGGGCCTGGCACCGTATGGCGAACCAAAATACGTCTCGCTTATCAAAGACAAACTGTTGGAGATTCGCGACGATGGCAGTTTTAAGATGAATCACGAGTACTTTAGTTATTCGCATGGCCTCCGGATGACGGGCGGTGCTTTTGACAAACTTTTCGGTGGCCCGCCGAGAAAGGCTGAATCGCTCGTCACTCAAAAAGAGATGGACCTGGCGCGCAGCATCCAGGTGATCACTGAAGAAGTGATGCTGAAGATGACAAATTACGCGCATAAAGAAACGGGAATGAAAAAGCTCTGCATGGCGGGCGGGGTGGCGTTGAACTGTGTGGCCAATGGTCGAGTCTTGCGAGAAGTACCCTTCGAACACATTTGGATCCAACCAGCCGCGGGTGATGCCGGCGGCGCACTGGGAGTTGCATTAGCGATCTGGCATCGCTATTTGGCAAAGCCCAGGGTTAGCCCGGAGCAACTGGGCACCTGGCAATCAGCGCGGGTGGTAAAGAACAATGGCGTCACGGCAGGGAACGGTGTTAGCGGCAGCACAAACAACGGCCTGGCGGCTTATGCAGACAGCATGAAGGGTTCGTTCCTGGGCCCACGAAACTCCGAAGCCGAGATTGAAGAGTTTTTACAAGCGCGGCAGTTGCCATACAAAAAGTATTCGCGCAAAGTATTGCCCGAGGCGGTGGCGGAGCTGCTGGCCGCGGGAAAGATAATTGGGCTTCATCAGGGACGAATGGAGTTTGGCCCACGGGCGCTTGGGGGCCGCAGCATTATCGCTGACCCGCGATCTGCGGAAATGCAGTCGGCGATGAATCTAAAGATCAAGTATCGCGAGAGTTTCCGTCCGTTTGCGCCGAGCGTGCTCAGAGAACAAGTGGCGGATTGGTTCGAATTGGACACAGACAGTCCCTACATGCAGATGGTGGCTGACGTTGTCGAGTCGCAACGAAGAAAAATAACGCCGGCGGAAGAAGCGTTGTGGGGAATTGACAAGTTGAATGTGAAAAGGTCGGGAATTCCGGCGGTCACTCACGTTGACTACTCGGCGCGGATTCAGACGGTGAGGCGGGAGACAAATCCCCTCTACTGGGAAATCATCGACGCTTTTCGGCAAAGGACCGGTTGTCCGGTAGTAGTGAACACCAGCTTCAACGTGCGCGGCGAGCCGATCGCGTGCACTCTGGAGGACAGTTACCGTTGTTTCATGAGAACGGAGATGAACTTTTTGGTGTTGGAGACTTTTGTGTTGGATAAAAAGGATCAGCCTAAATTTGACAGCGCGCCAGGTTGGCCTTCCCAAGTCAACCTGGATTAGCGTCGAACCGTGGTGGGATCAGTACCGCAAAAGCGGGTGGTCCCTCTTGCTTGATTCAGATGGTGCACTTTGGTTGGGAGCGATTCGCGATTAGCAATGATTTGATTGTGAACTATGTAATTGCCGGGGATCTCTTTAACTTGCAAAGCGTTTTGGGAAAATCATATTCTCGATTTCAATCGCGCCTCAAACTAATTGCGGCCCAAGAACCTCTTTCGTGAGCATGCGGGGGTGTGGGTGTGACCTTAAGTGCTGTTTCGGGCTAGCAGAAGATGAATAGCAACTGTTCAGAAGCGAAGCCGTCAGTGGCCGTGATTGGCTGCGGATATTGGGGTAAAAATCTCGTCCGCACGTTCCATCAAATCGGCTGCCTGGAAACGGTGTGTGACGTCACACCTGCTGGCCGCGATAGCGCCGCCAATTTAGCGCCAGGCGTACAAGTCGTGAGCGGCTTCAAAGAGGTTCTGGATAGCAACTTGTGCGGCGTTGTTATCGCAACACCCGCCGAAACTCACTACGAGCTGGTGCGACAATCATTGAGGGCGGGAAAGCACGTCCTGGTCGAAAAACCTCTGGCGTTGACTTATGAGCAGGGAGCGGAACTGGTCAAGCTAGCTGAGGACCAGGGACGAATTCTCATGGTTGGGCACGTTCTTGAATATCACCCGGCTATTGTGCGGCTCAACCAACTAGTGCAAGAGGGAGTGCTCGGCAAAATCCATTACATTTCGTCGAACCGTCTGAACCTGGGTAAAGTTCGCCGGGAGGAGAACATTTTGTGGAGTTTCGCGCCGCATGACATCGCAGTAATCTTAAGGCTAATTGGAGGTATGCCTTTCCAGGTCGCCGCTTATGGCGGTAGTTACGTCCAACCTAACATTGCTGATGTAACCGTAACGCATATGCTCTTCGACAACGGTGTGCGCGCACATATCTACGTATCATGGCTTCACCCGTTTAAAGAACAGCGGTTGGTGATCGTGGGCTCTAAGAAGATGGCCAGCTTCGACGATGTCGCTAAACAGCTTGTGTTATACGATCAGAGGGTCGAATTACAAGAAGGCCAACCGGTTCCAATAAAGGGTCAGGGTGAAGTTGTAGATTTTGCCAACGACGAGCCGTTGCTTTTGGAGTGTCAGGGGTTCCTTGCAGCGATTGTTACGAACGAGCCGCCATTGACTAATGGTCGTAGCGGCCAGCGGGTGCTGCAGGTCTTACAAGCTGCGCAACGTTCACTCGTCATGAACGGCGAGCCGGTGACGCTCCCAGTAGAGTACCAGCTTGGAAAAAGATTGGTGATGCGAAAATGAGCGAACTCAACTATTTTATTCATGAAAGCGCTTTTGTGGACCAACCATGTGAGATCGGTGAGGGAACTAAAATCTGGCACTTCTGCCACATCACGAAAAATGCGCGGATTGGATCTCGTTGCGTCCTGGGACAAAATGTGTTTGTCGCCAACGATGTCGTGATTGGTGACAATGTCAAGATTCAAAACAACGTCTCGGTCTATACCGGCGTAGAACTCGAAGATGATGTTTTCTGTGGCCCGTCCTGCGTATTCACGAACGTCATCAATCCTCGCTCGCAGATTGTGCGACACGACCAGTATCAACGCACACTAGTCAGGCGCGGAGCCACTATCGGAGCCAATGCTACAATAGTCTGTGGTGCCACGATTGGCCGTTACGCATTTATTGGGGCAGGAGCTGTGGTGCGCGGCGACGTGCCGGATTATGCATTGATGCTCGGCGTTCCTGCAGTTCGTAAAGGCTGGATGAGCCGCCATGGTCATCGTCTTGAAAAGGAGGACCATGAAGGCAACCTAATCTGTCCTGAAACTGGATGGCGCTACCGAGAGAAGGAGCCGGGCGTGCTTCGTTGTCTTGATTGGACCGAAGATGAGCCACTTGCCGCGGCCAAGTAGAGGTTGCGTTGGGCATCTCTTACAACCTGCTCGTTTCATGGTCTACACGTCTCTCGAAGGGAAAAAAGTGCCTAAAGGATCGATAATAATCGATAATCAATTATGCTTGATCTGAAATCATCGACGGATTCCCCAGAACAAAAAATTGAACCCGTGCCGCTGTTAGATTTACAAGCGCAGTACGCCACAATTCGTGAAGAGGTGCGCGCGGCGCTTGATCGCGTTTTGGAATCGCAGCATTTCATTCTTGGGCCCGAAGTTGAGGCTCTGGAACGCGAGATCGCTGATTACTCTCAGTGTGAAATAGGTCTGGGTGTCTCCTCCGGTTCAGACGCGCTGCTGGTTGCCCTAATGGCGATTGATCTGAAACCGGGCGATGAAGTGATTACCACCCCTTACACATTCTTTGCTACCGCAGGCGCCATCGCTCGGCTCGGCAGCAAGCCCGTTTTCGTCGACATTGAGCCGAACAGCTTCAATATTGACCCGGACAGAATAGAAGCTGCCATAACACAACGCACGCGCGCCATTATTCCCGTTCATCTTTACGGGCAGATGGCTGATATGAACCCGATCATGGATATTGCGAAAAGCCACAATCTGATCGTGATCGAGGACGCAGCGCAAGCCATTGGTTCGGAATACCAGGGACGGCGCGCCGGCTCAGTCGGCCACATGGGATGCTTTAGCTTCTTTCCGTCAAAAAATCTCGGTGGCTTCGGTGATGGGGGCATGGTCACGACCAACGATGCAGCGCTCGCCGACCGTGTGAAACTTTTGCGCAATCATGGCTACCGTCCGAAGTATTACAATAAGGTGGTAGGTGGCAACTTCCGCCTCGATGCTATTCAGGCGACTGTATTGCGAGTGAAGCTAAAATATCTTGACGATTGGACTGAAGCGCGCCAGCGCAACGCTGGGCACTACCGCGATCTCTTCGCTGAAGCCGAGCTAAGTGTTCGACCAGAGTCAGTTGCCACTCTGCAGGCTGCGGGGAACGCCAAAAAGCACCACGGAACCTCTTCTTCGCTTGCCGATGTGGCAGGTGTAGTGTTGCCGACTGAAGCTCTTGACCGACGCCACATCTACAACCAGTTCGTTGTACGAAGTGGTCGGCGTGATGAGCTGATGGCCTACCTCAAAAAGCGCAAAATCGGTGTGGAAATTTATTACCCCGTGCCTATGCACTTACAGGAATGCTTTGCCGACTTGGGATATGGAAGGGGCGATTTCACTAATAGCGAGCGCGCTGCCGAGGAGACGCTCGCGTTGCCGATTTACCCCGAGTTGACCCAAGAGCTGATGTTCGCAGTGGTGAGCGCCATTGGCGACTTTTACAACGACAGGGCGGCATAAGGTTGTGAGAGTCGTGAGCATCGTCGGGGCTCGCCCGCAGTTCATCAAAGCGGCGCCGGTCGAGAAAGAGCTGCGAAAGGCTGGATATCAAGTGGCGCTTGTGCATACGGGGCAGCATTATGATTACGGCATGTCAAAAGTCTTCTTTGAAGAGATGGGAATTCCCGAGCCGGACGCTAACCTGGAAGTTGGTTCCGGTTCTCACGGCCGGCAGACTGGTCTGATGTTAATGCGCCTCGATGAGTTTTTGGGGCAGCAAAGGCCCGACTGGGTGCTGGTCTATGGCGATACCAACTCTACCCTTGCGGGTGCTCTGGCTGCTGCAAAGCTCCACCTCCGGGTAGCGCACGTTGAGGCGGGACTGCGCAGCTTTAACCGTGCCATGCCTGAAGAACTGAACCGCGTTGTTACGGATCACCTTTCAACGTTGCTGCTCTGTCCCAGTCAAACGGCGATCGATAATCTAGCGGCTGAAGGCATCACGCGCAGCGCGCACCTCGTTGGCGATGTAATGTATGACGCTGTGTTGCAATTCGCCGAAGTTGCCCTCAAGCGGTCAAGCATCCTGAACGACCTGCAACTAGAGCCTAAGAGCTACCTGCTGGCCACGGTGCATCGCGCCGAAAATACCGACAGCCTACACCGTTTGGAGAACATCCTGGCCGCATTTGTGGAAGTTGGTGAGCCTGTGATCCTCCCCGTCCATCCCCGTTTGCGCCGTGCGCTGGCGCGGAGCGATCAGTTCAGTGCCGACGGGCAATCATTAATTCACAACGGCAGTCTGCAGATGAATAATGTGCTCTTAATTGACCCGATCGGCTATCTTGATATGCTCAATCTCGAGCGGCACGCACGTATGATCTTAACTGACTCGGGCGGCATGCAGAAAGAGGCGTATTGGTTCGGTGTGCCTTGCGTGACATTGAGGGATGAAACCGAGTGGGTCGAAACTGTGCAGTCTGGATGGAATCTACTGGTAGGAGCAGATGCCAAGTGCATCGTTGCTGCGGTGCGCTCCTTCAAACCTGAAGGTGAAGCAGTAAAGCAACATTTGTACGGCGAACCTCTGGCCAGCGAGCGCTGCGTGCGACTCTTGGAATCATGACGATGAAACTGCCGGACAAGAAACATTACAACGGGAGTCGGCTAACTCGGATCGAGTGCGCGAATAAACAATGGACTTGAGAGACAAAGTAATTGCGCTTATCGGGGGAGCCGGACTGGTCGGCTCGCATATCGTAGATCAATTGATTAATGAGCCCGTGAAGGAAATAGTCGTCTATGACGATTTTGTCCGAGGCAGGCGCTCGAACCTTGCGCAGGCCCTGACGAGTCCGAAAGTGAGGATCGTAGAAGCCTCGATGACCGACATCGACACACTGCGCCGCGAATTAACCGGCGCGGATGGGGTCTTCCTGCTCGCGTCGCTATGGCTGGGCGAATGTGTCAACGCCCCCCGTCGCGCCTGGGAAGTGAATACGATGGGCACCTGGAACGTAGTGGAGGCGTGTCACGAGTTGGGCATCAAGCGCGTAGTATACTCGTCATCCGCTTCCGTTTACGGCAATGCAGTCTTCACGCCGATGACCGAGGACCATCCGCTTAACTGCCGCACAACCTATGGCGCAACCAAGATCGCCAACGAACAGATGTTCAGGGCAATCTACGAGCAACATTCACTCCCTTACATCGGATATCGCTACATGAACATCTATGGCCCGCGAATGGACTATCATGGGACGTACGTGAGCGTAATTATGAAAGTGTTGGATCGCATCTTCGCAGATGCTCCACCGGTTATTTACGGTGACGGCACGCAAGTTTACGATTTTGTCTATGTTGAAGACGTGGCCGAGGCGAACATTCTCGGCATGAAAGCCGACTGCGCAGACGAATTCTTCAATATCGGAAGGGGGGTCGGCACGACAATCAACGAGTTGGTGTCCATTCTCCTGCAGTTGACAGGCTCGACCCTAAAACCTGAGTACCAGCCGCAGGAACAGAGCTTTGTTACACACCGCATCGGCAGCACGGAAAAAGCTGAAGAACTGCTTGGGTTCAAAGCTCGGACGCCATTGGCTGAGGGTCTGCGTCGCCTTGTGGAGTGGCGTCTTAGCAACAGGAAAGGACAGTCAGCGTGAAAGATACCCCTGATAGCGTGGCAAGTGTCGCGGCGCGGCGAATTCCGATCACCAAAACAGTCTTCGGGGCAGAAGAGATGGCAGCGGTGCAAAAGCCTCTGGAGAGCGGTTGGGTCGTGCAGGGGCCTTTCGTCAGACAGTTTGAGGAACAGTTTTCAAGCTTTACGAAGTCGCGCTTTTCCATTGCTACAAGCTCCTGTACGACGGCGTTGCATATCGCTGTCGCGGCGCTCGGCTTGAAGCCGGGCGACGAGGTGATCGTGCCGGCCTTTACCTGGGTCGCCACGGCTAACGTCGTCGAGTACATGGGCGCGCGTCCCATCTTCTGCGACATTGACCTGCGTACCTTCAACGTTGATCCACGACAGATTGAAGCGCTAATTACAACTCGCACGGTCGGCCTTATCCCGGTTCATTTGTTCGGGTTGTGCGCCGACATGCAGTCAGTGATGGAGATCGCGCGCAAGCACAGCCTCTGGGTTGTCGAGGACGCCGCCTGCGCTTTCGGCTCGTGGTTTCGTGGGCAGCATGCTGGCACTTTCGGAGAAGCTGGATGCTTCAGCTTTCATCCACGAAAATCTATCACCACCGGCGAAGGCGGAATGATAACTACCTCGCAGGAGGAACTCGACTTACTATCTCGTTCTCTGCGCGATCATGGTGCTTCACGCTCGGATTTCGCTCGCCATCGGGATAAGCATGCTTTCCTGCTCGCGGAGTACAACCACCTTGGATACAACTTCCGCCTGACTGATATTCAAGGGGCGCTGGGCTGTGCCCAGATGGGTCGCGCGGAGTGGATCCTGGCCGAGCGCGCACGATGCGCGCGTTTCTACGATCAGGCGTTGGGCGACAGCGAATGGTTAGTGACTCCGGCAGTAGACGAAGGATACGTTCACGGCTATCAAGCATACGTGTGTCTGTTTCGGCCTGAGCAGCCGACGCTCAAAAACGCGGAGCGAGTGCATCATCAGCGCAACGATTTAATGACGCGCCTGGAGATTAGTGGCGTTTCCACGCGCCAGGGCACACACGCCGCTGCACTCGTCGGCTACTACGCCGGGAAATACGGTCTGAGTTCAGATCAGTTTCCGAACGCCTACCTGGCTGAGCGACTCAGTTTGACTCTGCCGCTATACCCGCAGATGAGTGAGGCCGAGCAGTCTTACGTGTGCGAAAGTCTTCGTGAGGGTTTTAATGCGTAAGTCGTTGCTCGATGTCCTGGTCGATCCGGTTTCAAAAACTCCGCTGCGCCTTGCAGAGCCGCATGACGAAGAAGCCGACATCATAGAAGGAAATTTGCAAAGTGCCGAGGGAAGATCATACGCAATTGCGAATGGCATTCCACGTTTTGTGCTCACTGAAGACAGTAATCAGAAGCAAACTGAGAGCAGTTTTGGTTTTAAGTGGCAGCAGGAAGACACCTATGACTCGCCGCACATGCATGCCGCATGTCAGCAATGGATCGTGCATCGCTACGGTTTCCAAGACGTTGACGAGATGCGAGCTTTTTTCGGAAGCCGGCGGCTCATCTTGGATGCCGGTTGCGGCAGCGGCTTCGGCTCTTCTTTGTGGATGAGTCAAGCTTGGCAAAGAGACGACCGCGCCCAGTGGGTCGGAGCGGACATCTCGATCGCTATAGATATTGCGCGAAAGCGGTTAGGACCTATACGCGGCACGCATTTTGTGCAGGCCGATATTCTGCAGCTTCCTTTTCGTGACGGGAGTTTTGATACGATCTTTTCGGACGGCGTCTTTCATCACACTCCGTCTACCGAGCGTGCGATAAAGTCTGTGGCCGCCCTCCTTGAACCTGGCGGGCAGGCTCTGTTTTACGTATATCGGAAGAAAAGCCCTGTCCGCGAATTCACCGACGACCACATCCGTGATACCGTTTCACCGCTTGTCCGCCCCCTCACGAAACTAGGGAAGGCTCTCGCCGAATTACGCGCCGAAGTCGAGGTGCCGGAAGACATCCCGTATCTCGGTATTAAGGCTGGACGCCTTGACGTTCAGCGTTTGATCTACTGGCATTTCGCCAAGCTTTACTGGAACGAATCGTTTTCGCTGGAAGAAAACAATCACGTCAACTTCGACTGGTATCACCCCAAGTATGCACACCGTCACACCGAGGAAGAGGTTCGACGCTGGTGCGACGAAGCCGATCTCTCGATCACGCACCTGGACGCACAAGAGAGCGGGTTTACGGTGCGCGCTAGCAAGGGTTAACGCATGTGCGGAATTGTTGGTATTTGTAACCTGAACGGCGATCCGGTGCCGACCGGCCTGCTCAGGAGTATGACGGATTCTATCGCTCACCGGGGCCCCGACGGTGAAGGCCACTACACGGATGCGTCGGTCGGTTTAGGACATCGTAGGCTGGCAATCATTGATCTATCTCCTGCGGGGCATCAGCCGATGGCCAACAAAGCCGGCGACGTCGTCATCACCTATAACGGCGAAATCTACAACTTTCAGAAACTGCGGATTGAGTTGGAAGCGCTCGGATATCATTTTCATTCCCGCACCGATACTGAGGTCGTTCTTCACGCTTACGAGGAATGGGGCGAGCAGTGCGTTGATCGTTTCAACGGCATGTTCGCCTTCGCCATCTTGGATCGCAAGCGGCGGCGACTGTTTCTGGCGCGGGATCGGTACGGTGTTAAGCCGCTATACTGGTACTGCCAAAGCGGCGTCTTTGTCTTTGCATCCGAGATCAAGGCCATCCTTGAGCACCCACAAGTTTCGCGCTCGGTATGCTATCCCGCGCTAAACGAGTATTTCACATTTCAGAACATTTTCAGCGACCTGACACTCTTTGAAGGCATCCGCCTACTGTCACCCGGCAGCACCCTTACGCTTGAGATCACGAGGACGGCCGTGCCGGTGATCAAACGTTACTGGGATTACCCGTTCCTCCAGGATTCGCTGAATCGATCAACTGAGGAGAATACGGAAGAGTTATATCAACTGTTTGTCCAAGCAGTAACGAGACAATTGGTTAGCGATGTTCCGGTCGGCTCCTATTTGAGCGGGGGCATGGACTCGGGTTCGATAACCTCCGTCGCCAGCCGCCACCTTCCCCGGTTGACTACCTTCACCTGCGGTTTTGATCTTACTTCGGCCTCAGGCTTGGAACTCGGCTTTGACGAACGACAGCCCGCCGAAATGATGGCTAACCTGCTCAAAACCGAACACTACGAGGTGGTAATGCATGCGGGGGACATGGAGTGGGTGCTGCCGCAACTGATCTGGCATCTTGAAGATTTGCGGGTTGGGCAGTGCTACCCTAACTATTACGTCGCCCATCTTGCCGGGAAGTTCGTCAAGGTCGTGCTCTCCGGCGCTGGCGGCGACGAACTGTTTGCCGGCTATCCCTGGCGGTACTTCCGAGGCATTAACAGCGCCGGCAGCAAGGACTATTTCCAGCGTTACTACCAGTTCTGGCAAAGGCTTGTACCGGATGAAGATAAATCCAGATTGTTCAATTCAGACGTCAGCCGCGCAATCGGAGGGCACTCCACTTTTGAGGTTTTTCGTGGCATTTTTGCTGGTTGGCAAGGAACCCTTCAAACCAATGAGGATTTCATTAACGCCTCGCTCTATTTTGAATTGAAGACATTCCTGCACGGGCTCTTAGTCGTCGAGGACAAAGTTAGCATGGCCCACTCATTGGAAACGCGAGTACCGTTTCTAGACAACGATTTGGTGGACTTTGCGGCGCGGGTCCCAATCCGACAGAAGCTTACCGAGTTAGGGCAGGCGGCGCCTCTGGACGAGAACCTTCCTGGTGATAAGCGCTTGATATATGAGCTAAAGACCAGCAGTGGCAAGACAGTATTGCGTCAGGCGATGAGCCGGCTCATTCCCGATGAGATTAGCAGCAGAACCAAGCAGGGGTTCAGCGCACCCGACGCCAGTTGGTTTCGCGGTGAGAGCATTGACTATATCAACCGGCTGCTACGAGATCCCAAGGCAATGATCTTTGACTTTCTCAGTCCAAAATACGTTGGGCAAGTGCTCGATGAACATTGTTCCGGCCGCGTGAACCGACGTCTGGTGATTTGGTCAATGCTCAGTTTCGAATGGTGGTGCAGATCTTTTCTTGGCACCTTCGAGAATCACAAGAGAATGTAAGTGAAACTTGTATGCGTCTCCTTCTCGATTTACTCCTGTTAACACGGTTCCCCTCATCAAACAGTCTAAAGGAGAGATGTAAGTAGCCACAAATGAGAATTGTTTTTTTCGGGGCCACAGAGTTGGGCTTCCAATGCTGTCAACAACTTTTGGGGACAGGAGAGAACGTCGTCGGGATCTTCTCGATCCCCCAAGAGTTCCAGATTTCCTATTCGCTGTCGCAAGTACGGAATGTAACGTTTCGGAACTTTGCGGACCTCGCAGACAGATTTTCCGTACCCTTTGTTCATATGACAACAAAGATGAGCGAATCACAATACATCGAAGCGTTGCGAGCCTGGCGGCCGGACTTCGGTCTTGTTATCGGCTGGTACCATATGGTGCCTAGTGTTGTCCGGGATCTTTTTCCCCTGGGGATCGCAGGCATCCATGCTTCCTTGTTGCCTAAGTACCGCGGAGGCGCTCCCCTCGTGTGGGCAATCATTAACGGCGAAAAAAGGACCGGCGTATCCTTTTTTTATTTTGATGGTGGGGTAGATACAGGGGACATCATTGCTCAAGAAGAGCTAGCGATTTCTGAGAACGATACGATTAAGGACATATACCAGGAAGCTACGCGAGCTTCGCTCAATATTTTGCGTCAGTACATCCCTCGACTTCGAGAGGGCAAAGCGCCGCGCATTCCGCAGAATAATGAGGCCGCAACACAATTTCCACAGCGCAAGCCTGACGATGGTCTTATTGATTGGAAGTCGCAAACAGCGAAACAGATCCATAACTGGATACGCGCTCAAACCAGGCCTTATCCCGGCGCATTCACCTATTTAGGCACGGAGAAGGTATCCATTTGGAGGGCAGGAATATCGGGGTTTTACCAAAGAGAACTGGCGCCCGGCACAATGCTGATAAACTTGGTGAGCGCGCCGGATGCGTTTGGCGTGTGCTGTGCTGACGGTCAGATCCTGCAAGTGGATGAAGTGGGGCCGCCGCATGGGGTACCAATGAGTGGCGCCGAGTTCATCGCTGCCAATTCGGTTGAAGATGGTATTGTCTTAGGAACCGCGGAATGACGGCGCGTGGTAAGAGCGGATGAACTACTCTCTAGCAAGCTATCGTTCGATCATTAAGCAAGCCTTAGCTTCCGGTTACACCTTTCGTTCTTTTGTTGACGAAGAACGGGAGTTGTCACGGCGGATCTACCTTCGCCACGATATCGATTACTCGCCATCAATGGCGCTTGAACTCGCGCGGGTAAACGCTGATTTGGGAGTGGCGGGAACTTTTTTCGCCCTCTTGCATTCGCACAGCTATAACCTTATGTGCGCTAGTGCGCAACGAATCGTGAAGGAAATCCACTCGCTTGGACAGCACATTGGCCTGCACGCCGCCGTGCCGACAACCACCGATGCCGAGGTAGAGGGCAAGCTGCGGAATGATTTCCAGTTTGTTCAATCTTACCTACCAATGATCCAGCCGGTGTTTTCCTGGCACAATCCGACGGCCGAAGTACTTGAACGGTACTTGACATCAGATATTTTCGCTGGGCTGATCAATGCTTACGGAGCCCGCTTTACGCGCAATATACTTTACGCCTCGGACTCAAACATGCGCTACAGTGCCGACCACTTCTTGATTCTGTTCAATGATGCGACGTGCGAGGCGTTACAGTTGCTGCTCCACCCGATCAACTGGGTCGCCGGAGGCTCTAATATGAGTGAAGTGTTCGCTGGAGGTTGGCCGTACTTAATTCGGGAAACAGAGCAAGAGATGCGTGGCAACCTATGTTACCAAACAATGTTTCCCTCTGGGTTGCCGTACAAGTTGTTGCAGAGTTTCGCAGACCAATGGTGGCGTTTGGCCAGGGAAAATGAGCGGAGATGATGGTTGGCTCTGTTGTTCTGTTTGGTGATTCTTTGGGCATTCCTCAACTCCTGGAGGTCCTTCCTGCGGAGTTGATCCGAGGGTTGGTTGGCGCTGATATTCGACGGCACGACCATCCGCAATTACGGAGTATCGCCGAGACCTCTAAAGTACCTCTGCTTATTCAACCCAAGAGAACCTCTCCTAGATATCCGTCTTTTTTGGAGCAGATCCTTGATGTCGCCCCGGACCTCATCCTGGTTAACTCATACTCAATGCTACTTGGTCGCGAGTTATTGGAGATGCCTAAATGCGGCGCGGTTAATATTCACGGCGCCCTGTTGCCCCAATACCGGGGTAGCAATCCTATTCAGTGGGCACTGTTGAACAATGAAATTGAAACGGGCGTAACGATGCATTATATGTCAGCTGATTTCGACACCGGCGACATTATTGCCGAGAGACGCGTGCCAATTCACTTTGAAGACACCTGGCGTGATATTCAAACGCGCATTCTTGCGGCCACCCAAGTCATGCTAGCTGAGGAAATACCTAGACTGCTGTCACATGCCAATGCTCGTCAGCCGCAGGATCAAGCCAAGGCTCGCTATTTCCGGAGGCGTCACCCCGAAGACGGCAGGATTGACTGGCAAGACAGTATTCTGTCTATCTATAATCTTGTGCGAGCGTTGATAAAGCCCCACCCGGGCGCATTTTATTATCAAGGGACAGACAAGGTTGTGTTAGATGAGTACCTATCCATTCCAAAACTGACGGCGCTGAAATATAGCGCCCAGGGGGGCGGACAAATCCTCAGAGTGGCGGATGTGGTTCTGACACCGCTCACGCTGGAAGATTTGACTGCGCTGCTCGGGGGGATTAATGGCCACGAGCAGGGCCTCTTAAGTAGCCCCAACAAAAAAAAGACCGAGGTCCAACGCAAGCAATGTTTTGAGTCGCTACGGCGACTGAACGACCTGATAATCTTTGGTATTCGTTTAGCAGAGACGGGAGAGCTTATCGGATCATGCCGGTTAAAGGATATTGATTACATTCATTACCGCGCCGAGCTGCAGATCGCGTTGAATGAGGTCTCGTTCGATCATAGCTACTTCAAAGCAGCAGTGCGATCACTGCTGGACTTCGCTTTTAAACAGTTAGGTTTGTACCGCGTCTGCTCGCACGTTCTTAGCACCGATCGAGCTGTCATTATTATCTATGAACAGACCGGTTTCAAGCACGAGGGTACATTGAAAGAGGCTGCCCGCATTGATGGCAAGCAAATCGATGTCATAGTGATGGGAATCTCACGCAATGAATTTGTCGCCGAATAAAGTTGTGGCGATCCACCAGCCCAATTTCTTCCCCTGGCTCGGCTACTTCAACAAAATCGCCCGCGCCGGTCTATTCCTCATCATGGACAACGCGCAATTTCCCAAGAAGGGGGGGACATGGTTGAATCGTGTGCGGTTAATCGTTAACGGGCAGCCCGCTTGGGTGACGATGCCGGTCGCGCGTGCGTATCACGGCCTGCGGCGAATCGATCAGATGCAACTTGATGAGACGGCGAAATGGCGGGCAAAGCTTTTGAAAAGCATCGAGACGAACTATGGTCGCGCGCCGTTCTTCTCAGATGTTTTCCCCTTACTAGCGGAACTGATTAACGATCCGACCAATGATTTGACGAAGTACAACGTGTCGGCGATTACCGCGCTGGCAAAGGCCCTCAGGCTTGAAACTTCTGATATTGTCCTCGGTTCAACTCTCAACGTCGAGGGAAACGCCACCGACCTATTAATATCAATGGTAAAAGTTGTCGGCGGCACCGCTTACCTTTGCGGGCACGGCGCTGGAGGCTATCAGGAGGATGGGAAATTTTCCGATCAAGGGCTTCAACTGATTTACCAGAATTTCGAGCATCCTGTTTATCCGCAAAATGGTGTCGAAGAATTTATACCCGGCCTCTCCATCGTTGATGCGCTGATGAATTGCGGCTTTGAGCAGACGCATGCGTTGGTTACGCCTTCCGAGGTGTAGTTATTAAAGCGCAACTTGCCCGTATCGTCAGAGGGACCTTTATCTATGGGTTCGGCAGTCTGCTTAACCGGTCAATCGGATTCCTTCTCCTACCAGTCTTCACACATTATCTAACTCCCGGCGACTATGGCATCAGCGCGCTGGTGACAGTTCTCACTACGCTGCTGGGTGGCTTCTTCACACTTGGCACGGGCGCTTCGGTTGGTCTTTGTTACTTTGAGACGACCGACTGCGATGAGCGGGCGAAGGTGATCTGGACGACGGCAGCTTTATTGTTGGCTAATTGTCTTCTGCTCACAATTGTGGGATTTTTCTTTGCTCCACATCTCAGCCGCCTGATGTTCGGATCGCGAGACGCTGACCACCTCATCCGATTGTCTCTCGCCAGCCTCGCCATTAGCACGGTCACGATGCCCTTCATGGCTTTTCTACAATTAGAGGAAAGGGCGAAGACTTATGTTGTTCTGACGACGGTCTCTTCGGTGATAACGATTCTGTTCAGCATTGTGGGTGTTGCGTATCTTCGCCGGGGGATTGTAGGAATGTTTGAGGCGAGCCTGATCGGGGCAATCGTGCTTCTGTTGGCCACCGTAACTACCGTTTCACCACGCCTCAAATTTGGCCTGAACTCGAATAAAATAGCGCCGCTCGTCAGGATAGGTTTCCCTTCCGTTTTTGGTCTTGGCGCTTTCTTCTTTATTGATTGGTCTGATCGCATTCTGCTTGATCGCTTTCTCGGTTTGAATGAAGTCGGCATCTACTCGGTCGGGTACAGCCTTGGTATGGTCATGTTTCTTGCCGTGGGAGCCTTCGGCAGCGCCTGGCCGCCATACTTTATTTCGTTCATCAATAAGCGGGACGAGGCCGCAGTCCTGTTTGGCGGCATTCTGAAGTACTACATCATTGCGTATGGAACGCTGGCCTTGGTGTTCTTTCTAATGGCCAAGCCGGTGGTCATTTTAATGACCGCGCAGCCGTTTCACAGCACATATAAAGTCGTTGGCCTGGTCGCCCTTTCGTACATGTTGAAGGGTTGTTATTTGATCATTTTGCCTGGCCTGGTTTATGAAAAGAAACTTTATATTCAAAGCGGGATTGAGTGGGCTGCGGCAGCAGTCAATCTGGGACTTAACTTTTTACTGATTCCGATTCTTCGCAAAGAGGGCGCTGCTATCGCCACGCTCATCGCGTATTTGTGCTTGCCTGTGTTCACATATTTTCTTAGCGCCAGATACTTACCGGTGCAATATGAATGGAAGGGAATCGCGAAGTTCGCCGCGGGTTTCGTCGTGCTGGCGGTAATGTCATACGTCCCGCTCGCTGATACTCTGCTCTCCAGTTTTGCTATGGGCCTACTATCTCTAATATTGTACGCTTTGTACGTGCTCTACGTGACGCTATCAAGCAGAGAGCGCGCCGCGGTCAGCACACTGCTGGGAACAGTTAAGAACAGGCTCCTTTATTCGTAGGGACCGCACTGTCATGGGTCCGGCAACGACAGCAAGGTGCGATATATTAATCATTGAAGGTTGAAGACAGAGTGACCAAGGCTTTACCCAGAACAATCGCTAAGGATGGACATGCCCCGAAGGGTAGAGTGCTTTATGTGGGCCAGTCCTATTACAACACCTGGTATCTTTCCAGAGCCCTAAGAAGGCTCGGTTGGGTAGCGGATACCGTCAATATTGACCCTGATGAACATTCGAGAATGTTCTATCACGGCCAGGATATTCAACTAGAGTACCGGGGCAAAATGGATGTGCTGCGCCACCTCAAGTTCTATTTGAAGGCGCTGCACAGCTATGACATCTTTCACTTCAGCGGCGCGCACAACCTGACATTTTCGACGTACTTCCGGCGGCTGGGTCTACCTGCGTTTTGGGACGTTAAACTCATAAGGAAACTGGGAAAAAAGATCGTCTATTCCAATAACAGCTGTTTAGACGGCGTATCGCAGAGTTCGTTTAGCGCTTGGTTGCCGGAATCTGTATGCAGCATTTGCCGGTGGCGTGATATGCCGCATGTCTGCAGTGACGAACGAAACCTCGCCTGGGGCAAAATAAGGAATGATCTAGCCGATTACCAGGTAACGCTCGGAGGCAACCGCAAGGATTATAACGACGACCCACGAGTGCATGAGGTGCCGGAGTTCTACTGCCTTGATCCTGATTTCTGGCGGTCTGACTTAATGATACCGTCCAACTATCGCCTGCCGCTGTCGCAGCAAACAGTCAAAATCTACCATGCGGTGGGCAACTTCGCGTCGCGTACTGCGGCAAGCTCAACGCAAAATATAAAGTCAACTCATATCTACATTCCCACAATCGAGCGACTGAAGTCTGAGGGGCATGACGTCGAGATGATCTTCTTTAACGACGTTCCTAACCAGAAGCTGCGCTACTATCAAGTTCAGGCCGATATTGTGGTAGACATGCTGACTTTCGGTTTTTTTGGGGCGACGGTGCGGGAAGCACTGATGCTCGGTAAGCCAGCAGTCTGTTTTCTAAGGCCTGAATGGTTGGAGAGTATGCGGAGGGAAATTCCTCAATATGTAGACGAACTGCCCGTCATCAACGCGACGCCGAACACCGTCTACGATGTGCTTAAGGATTTAGTAGAACAACCAGAAAAGCGCAGGGAGGTCGGTCGCCGCAGCCGGGAGTTCGCCGTTAAGTGGCATTCCGCTGAGGCGGCGGCTAGGCGGCTCGATGAAATATATTCTGACTTAATGCGTGGTGAGCGGGTTGGTGTCGGAGGCGCATTTGCGAGGATCACAAAGTAGCCGCTTTTCGATGCTTGCCCGTAAGGCACCTCCCCGCAGCTCTTGGTTGGCTATGCAGCAGCCCGGTTAAACGGCCCCCAAACGGGTGTCAGGTTACTGCCGGTTTTGTATTTTTCGTGTGGATGTAAGGGGTGTGATTCGAAGTGGGCTACCTAAAGCAGTCTGTTATGCGGATATTCAACTTTGGAAGTGATTCGGCCAGCAGCACCTCTCTCAATCAGGAAAGGGCTTTACCGGTTACCAAGCTCGAAGTAACGAATGTCACTTCCGTGGACCACTACTGGAATGAGCATACGGTTAACTCGAAACCTTTCACATCGGCGCGGGAGTCGGAGAGATACCTCGAGTGGAGGGCCTCCGTGTACCCGAAGCTTAAGGAGTTCATGCAACTGTATGGAAATCATGACGGGCAAGTGGTTTTAGACTACGGCTGCGGACCAGGCAATGACGTAGTCGGGTTTGCCATCTACACCAAAGCAAAAAAAGTCATAGGTATTGATGTCTCTCAGAAAGCTTTGAATCTTGCCAGGCACCGACTTACGCTTCACAACGTCGCTGCGGATAGAATAGAACTCATCCTTTCATCAGACTCTCTTTCGAAAGTTCCGTTAGAAGATAGCAGCGTTGACTACATTAACTTTTCGGGAGTGCTGCATCACACCAGTGACCCGCAATCATTACTAAAGGACTTCTACAGAGTCCTGAAACCGGGTTCGGAAGACTGCGTGATGGTTTACAACCGGGATAGCTTGTGGCTGCACCTGTTTACGGCCTATGTAAGGATGATAGTGCAGGGCGCATTTACCGGCATGAGTGTTGAGGAAGCGTTCGCCAAAAACACCGACGGGGTCGATTGCCCGATCGCCAGGTGCTACGCAGCTGAAGAGTTCACGGCGATGTGCCAGGCGGCAGGATTTCGGTGCGAGTGGGTCGGGGGGTACCTCTCCGACACCGAACTAAAGTCTTACTGGGAACACGGCAAGTCCGCCGTGCAAGATAAGAGATTGGATGACGAACACAGACAATTTATTGCGAATCTGGTCTTTGATGAAGGATTGCCTAAACATAACGGACAACACGCCGGTGTCGGAGGCGTTTACAGGGTGTATAAAGAGTAGAACTATAGGACAGGAATGAGCACGACCAGTTTTCCCTAAACTAGCGCCACCCGATGGCAAATATTCTAATCGTCTATTACTACAACCAAGAATATCCTCTACGTGCTACGATTGCGGATCATCTGTACTCTTTTCAAAAGTACGCGCAGCACAACTGTCTTTATCTGAATGTGGCTGTTCGAGATATACCATCGTACCTTAGAAAGGTTCGCATTGATTTAATCATTTTCCACACCATCTTCCTTTCCGCTCGGTGGAATCGCTTGCTCTTCAGGCACGTGGTGCACAAAGTGTCTGCCCTCAAGGACGTGGACGCGGTGAAAGTGGCCCTCCCCCAAGACGAGTTCCTCAACACAGACTTGTTGTGCGATTTCATTAACGAGTTCGGGGTGGATTACGTCTTTTCGGTGGCGCCGGAATCCGAGTGGGGGAAAATCTATTCTACTGTGGATCGGAATAAGGTCGGCTTCGTCAATGCTCTTACCGGGTATCTTGATACCAACATGCTCGCGAAGATCAACCGTCTGGCTTCTTCCGTGAGATCACGACCGATTGATATCGGCTACAGGGCATGGCGCGGTGGTGCCTGGCTCGGGCGACATGGTTTTCTGAAGGCGGAAATTTCCGACCGCTTTCAGGAAAAGGCGCCCGCGAAGGGGTTGGTGACGGATGTTTCAACACGCGCCGAAGATACCTTGCTTGGAGAAGCCTGGTACGAATTCCTACTCCGCTGCAAATACATAATCGGCGTCGAGGGAGGTGCCAGCATCCTTGATCGGGATGGATCCATCAGGGAAAGAACCGAAGCTTACGTGCAAGCACATCCGGAGGCCAGTTTTGACGAGATTGAGAGGAATTGCTTCGCGAATCTGGAAGGTTCGCTTAAGCTCTTCGCCATTTCGCCGCGCCATCTGGAGGCTTGTGCGACGCGAACCTGTCAGGTGTTGGTCGAAGGGGACTACAACGGAATCTTAGTGGCGGGTAAACACTACATTGAACTAAAGCGTGATTTCAGCAATCTCGATGAGGTGTTGCATACTATGAAACAAGATCGCTTAAGGCATGAAATTGTCGAGGCGGCATTCAGGGACTGTGTGGAGTCTGAGCGATATACCTACAAGAGTTTTGTCGAATCAACCATTGAGCGAGCTTTCGGCTCTACCGCCCTTTCGCGACCGAATGACACTCTGCCGTTTCAGAGTTGCTTGATTTCTTACAGGTTTCGGTTGGCTGATAAGCTGAGTTGGATAATTGTGATGTTTCACTGGTATTTTATAATGCGCGTTAAGCGCCACTTCCGTCAGAAGCTGATCGACATGTTTTCGGAACAGACAATCCTATCTCTGAGGCAGCGGTTTAGAGGTAAGTCTGAGGTCTGATATGTGTGGCATCGCAGGTCTCCTTAATCTCAATTCCAACGCGGTTTCAGGTCTGGACAAAAAACTCGCCGTGATGAACCAATTGCAGCGGCATCGCGGCCCGGACGGCGAGGGAATGTGGCAACACGCTCACGGCCATGTCGGTTTTGGGCATCGTCGTCTTACGATTATCGACCTGAGCACGGGCGACCAGCCGATGGCCGACGCCGCGGGCAACTGGATCACATACAACGGCGAAATCTACAACTACATTGAACTGCGGGATGAGCTTGGACGCGAGCAGTTCAAGACCGCTTCGGACACCGAAGTCATTCTACTGGCCTATCAGAAATGGGGTGCGGATTGTGTTAACCATTTGCGCGGCATGTTCGCTTTCGCCCTCTGGGACGAGGTAAATCAGAGTCTCTTCTGCGCACGCGACCGCTTCGGCATCAAACCTTTCTACTACACCGTCGTGGCCGATACCTTTTACTTCGCTTCCGAAGTCAAGGCTATTTTGCCTTTCCTTAAGCATATAGAAACCAATTTAGAAGCTTTCAAGGAATATCTTACTTTTCAGTTCTGCCTTTCCGGTAAGACCCTATTTAAGAACGTACACGAGTTGATGCCCGGGCATCTGCTGCAAATCAGCAACAGCAATATCACAACTAAGCAGTACTGGGAGGTTTTCTACAACATCGACTTCAGCCATACAGCCAAGTATTTCGAGGAGCAACTCCGGACGATGTTGGCCGATTCTGTACGCCTGCACCTGCGCAGCGACGTGCCGCTGGGCGCCTACGTAAGCGGCGGATTGGATTCAAGCATCGTCGCTGCGCTGGCGAGCGTGCAACACAGCAGGGAGTTCATCGGTTTCACCGGCAAGTTTTCCCTCAGCCGTGATTATGACGAGAGCCATTATGCCCGGGCGCTGGCTACGTCATGCAATTTCGAGCTGCAGGAGGTTGACATCACGGCGGACGATTTCATCGAGAATATCAGCAAGGTTATTTATCATCTGGACTTCCCGGTTGCGGGGCCGGGCTCGTTCCCTCAGTACATGGTCTCGAAGCTCGCCGGCCGCTCTCGCAAAGTCGTTCTGGGCGGACAGGGTGGTGATGAAATCTTTGGCGGCTACACCCGATATCTCATTGCATACTTCGAGCAATGCATCAAAGCCGCGATAGACGGGACGATGAATAACGGAAACTTCATCGTGACCTACGAGTCCATCATCCCTAACCTGACTGCACTGCGAAATTATAAACCCTTGCTGCAGGAGTTCTGGCGCGAAGGTTTATTTGAAGATATGGACAAACGTTATTTCCGTCTGATCAATCGCGCAGCAACACTGCAGAATGAGATTCGATGGGAGTTGTTGAATAGTTACTCGCCCTTTGAAACGCTTCGGAGCATCTTTAACGGAAACAACGTCGGCGAAGAGTCCTACTTCGACTTGATGACCCATTTCGATTTCAAGACCCTATTGCCCGCCTTGCTGCAAGTTGAAGACCGCGTCAGCATGGCGCATGGGATCGAGTCGCGAGTGCCTTTCCTCGATCACCCCATGGTCGAGTTGGCGGCCACCATTCCATCCAACATTAAGTTCAAGGATGGCACCATGAAGCAGGTTCTCAAAGACGCCATGCGCTCTATTGTTCCCAAACAGATTATTGAGCGCAAGGACAAGATGGGCTTCCCAACTCCCCTCAACGTATGGCTTCGTGGTGAGGCGCACGAGTTCGTGTGCGATATTTTCAAGTCTCAAAGCGCACTCAACCGTGAGTTGATTGATAACCGCAAGGTCATAGAGGGATTGGACAACGAGCCGAAGTTCGGCAGGAAAATCTGGGGTTTACTGTCGCTGGAATTGTGGCAGCAGGAGTTTCACGACAAAGCGTACATGTTTAAACATTTGGTCGGTAATGCGAAGGAAACAATAAGGGCGAACGCATGAAGATACTAATTACAGGTGGGGCTGGTTTTATCGGGTCGCATTTAAGTGATCGCTTGCTGGAGCGCGGCGACAAAGTTCTTGTGATTGATAATTTTGCTACGGGCCGTCACGATAACCTGAAGGAGCATCCTAATCTAACAGTGATCGAGGACACCGTGGCCGACACGAGTCTAATCCACCGGCTATTCGATGAGTTTAGGCCCGATCAGGTCGTTCATGCCGCCGCGTCTTACAAAAATCCAGACAACTGGGCTGAAGACGTAAGAACAAACATCCTGGGAACCGCTAACGTCACACAATCCGCTCAACAGAACGGAGTCAAGCGCCTAATATACTTTCAAACCGCGCTCTGCTACGGATTGCAGCCGATTGAGCAACCCATCAAGCTTTCTCATCCGCTCCGCTCAGAGTCTAGCAGTTATGCAATCAGCAAGACTGCGGGCGAGAATTACATACAACTAAGTAGCCTGGACTTTATCTCATTTCGCCTGGCTAATGCTTACGGGCCTAGAAACCTGAGCGGGCCATTACCGACGTTTTATCAACGCTTGACGAATAGCAAACCTTCCTTCGTTATGGACACACGCCGAGATTTCATCTACATCGATGATCTGATTGCGGTCGCAATAAAGGCACTGGACGGGAAGGGAGAGCGAGGCTTTTATCATATTTCGTCTGGCTCTGATTATTCTATCAAAGAACTCTTTGATGCGACCGTTAACGCCCTGGGTATTGAACTTGAAGATCAGGTCGAAGTGCGCCCTCGTCATCCTGATGACGCTTTTACCATCCTCCTCGATCCCTCGAAGACGAATCGGGATTTCGACTGGCAGGTTAGCACACCGCTATCAGAAGGTGTTCAGGCTGCCATCAAGTACTATGACGAGTATGGCATCGCTGAGACTTATACTCACCTAAGAATCGAAGGCGCCGAACACTAGCCCGCATTGAGTGGATCTCCTCGGTGGTCCCTTTTTTCATGAACAATCCACGCTAGGATTCCACGCTATAACAATCTTTGAATGTACGATTTTGCGGCGGTCGTGTCGTGCGACACTCCTTGATCCCGCTACTCGGTCTCATCCATACTGAAAAAGATCTCTCATGATTTCATGGAGCTAACCTTGAACAAATTTGAAGGTCAGAACATCTTAGTTGTTGGCGGCGCAGGCTTTGTAGGCAGCAATCTAGTGAGAACACTGGTCGACTTTTCCCCGCGAGCCATTACCATCATTGACAATCTACTTTCTGCTGAGCGTGTCAATGTGCCGCTGGCCTCCGAAATTACGCTTATAGAGGGCTCGATAACAAATGATCGCATTTTGGCTGAGTTGCATGACGATTTCGATTATCTGTTCCATCTTGCTACTTATCACGGCAATCAGAGTTCTATTTATGACCCTCTGGCCGATCACGAGAACAATACGCTCTCGACGCTAAAGCTCCTCGAAAGAGTCAAAGAGTTTAAGAAACTCAAGAAGGCGGTTTACTCTTCTGCGGGCTGCACCGTAGCAGAAAAGACTTTTCACACGGCGCATGCCACAAGCGAAGATGAACCCCTATCGCTTTATATGGATAGTCCGTATCAGATCTCCAAAATCATCGGCGAGCTGTATTCCAACTATTATTTCAAGCATTTTGGTCTGCCGGTCGTTAAGGCCCGCTTTCAGAACGTTTATGGACCACGTGAAATCCTTGGCGCTGGTAAATGGCGCGGCACGCCCGCAACTGTATGGCGTAACGTCATACCGACGTTCGTCTATCGGGCCATTAACAGGATGCCATTGACTGTTGAGAACGAAGGCATTGCAACCCGTGATTTTATCTATGTTGATGATATTGTGCGAGGGTTGATGTTGTGCGCTACTGAGGGAGTGGCCGGAGAGGTCTACAATCTCGCTAATGGCTTGGAAACTTCTATCCTGGACCTTGCGAAGATCATCAATAATCTTACGGACAACTGTGCCCCGATTGAATTCCTGCCAAGACGCGTCTGGGATAATTCAGGGAAACGGTACGGTAGTACCGAAAAGGCGCACAAAGAATTGGGCTTTAACGCACAAGTCAGCCTCGAAAAAGGACTGCAGCAAACAATTGAATGGACACAGAAGAATCTGAGCCTTATAGATTCATGCATCAGCAAACACCAAGAATATATGTCTAATTTCTCGGTCAAAGCCTCCGTCTAGTTTCATATCTAATGTGCGGAATCTTTGGCATTTATAGCAAGGGTCACACGCCTATAGGTTTGAGAGCGCTCCTGCGTTCAACTACAACCCTGCGTCATCGCGGGCCTGACGACGAAGGCTACTCGTTCGTCAACACAAGAACCGGGCGGACGGCGCTGTGTAGTGGACACGATACCACCCCGAGTCTAAACCTCCCGCCAATTGAAACATTAGACGGAGAAATTTTTGATCTAGCGTTTGGCTTTCGCCGTCTGTCGATACTGGATCTTTCCCCCGCTGGTCATCAACCGATGGCAAGCGCCGACGGAACATGTTGGATCGTATACAACGGCGAGATTTACAACTATTTAGAACTGCGAACCGAATTGGCCGATCACGGCTTTGGGTTTCACACCGGCACGGATACGGAGGTAATTCTCGCCGCATACCGGCATTGGGGTGTCGATTGTCTTTCACACTTCAACGGCATGTGGGCCTTTGCTATATGGGACAGCTTGAAGCGCTGCCTCTTTCTGGCGCGTGATCGCTTTGGCATAAAACCACTTTACTACACCAATGATGGCAAGCGGTTTGTTTTTGCTTCGGAGATCAAAGCACTGCTTGATTCCGATAAAGCAAGCCGACAGGTTAATCCCAATCGCCTCTATGACTACTTACGTTTCGGATTGACTGATCACAGCGAAGAGACTTTATTTACGAGTATTCATCAGCTTCCGCCCGCTCATCGCCTGGTGATCTCGCTCGACCAGCCAGAAGAGTTGCAAATCAACCGCTATTGGCATCTTGACCTTGATCGAAAAGCAAATCTCTCTTTTGAGGAGGCGGCGACTCGGCTGCGCGAACTGTTTTTGGAGAGCATTAAGCTACACCTACGTAGCGACGTGCCGATTGGCGCCGCGCTTTCGGGAGGGATTGATTCCTCGGCCATCGTCACCTCGATGCGGCTCCTCCAGCCGGATCTCGGGATACATACCTTTAGCTATATCGCCGACGATTCTACAATCAGTGAAGAACGCTGGGTGGACATGGCAGGGCTAGCAGCCAACTCATCCGTGCATAAAGTACAGCCCTGCGCGACATCACTCGCGGACGAACTGGACAATTTGATTCAAACACAGGATGAGCCCTTCGGTAGCACCAGCATTTATGCTCAATATCGGGTCTTCCATTTGGCCCATAAGTCTGGAATCAAAGTGATGCTCGATGGGCAAGGCGCAGACGAGATGTTGGCGGGCTATCCCTGGTATTTGGTGGCGCGTGTCGCCTCTTTACTGCGTCAGGGCCGGTTAATGGCGGCCGGTCAGCTTTCGAGGCAGGCGGCGCATCTTCCTGGGATCGCAGCATCGAGGCTGCTGGTTAGCGCCGGAGGGTCTTTGCTGCCTGCAAATCTGCAAAGGTTGGCTGAGCGGGCGACGGGGAACGGGTTGGCGCCACCCTGGCTCAACAACAACTGGTTCATGAAGCACGGCGTTGACCCTAAACACGCATTGAAAGGAGTTGCTGGCAATGATCTGCGATCACAACTTCGCGAATCTCTGATGGTAAACAGCCTGCCGATGCTTCTGCGCTACGAAGACCGTAATTCGATGGCCCATTCCATCGAGAGCCGTGTGCCCTTTCTGACCGCACCGCTTGCTGAATTCATCATAACCCTACCGGATGAGTTCATCATCGCTCCCGACGGTACTTCCAAGTCAGTGTTCCGCCGGGCGATGCGTGGCATTGTCCCTGACGCGATTCTTGATCGCACTGACAAAGTAGGGTTTGCTACGCCTGAGCGTCGTTGGCTAACCGCTTTACGACCGTGGGTCGAGGATGTTTTGAGCAGCAGCACCGCGAAGGGCATGCCGGCCTTGAACCTAAAAGCAGTCAGGCAGCAATGGGATTCTCAGCTTAACGGCCATTCTTTCGATTTCAAGTTTTGGCGCTGGCTGAACGTAATTCGTTGGGCTGAGCTCCTTGGTGTAAATTTTTAGATGATTTGAGATCGATAACTTAGGGAGAGTTCTAACTCGAGCCTTCCACCGCACCTACGGCTTACTCAAACGAACAATTTGATCAACCCTGAATAAGTTTAGATAAATGCGTCTCTTATTTATTTCCTTCGCTTTTCCTCCTTTCAATAGCATTGGAGGTTTGCGAGTAGGTAAGACGGTTAAGTACCTAAACAAATTTGGCCATGACGTTCGCGTTTTAACAGCAAGAGATCAGCCGTTCCTGTTATCACTACCCGTGGAGACTCTTGCTGAAAATATCATTTATAGTAAGTGGCTCAATGTCCGCAAACCGGTTGAGATAGGACTGAGGGAGGGGAGCGTTGTCACCAGGAATGAAAGAGCTCAGTTGGGATTTAGACTAAGCCTCAGGCAGTTTCTAAGCTCTCAGTACAGAAGTATCGCCTACTTTCCGGATACAGCCGTCGGGTGGATTCCCTGGGCTTTGGCGGATGCTTCAAGGCTCATAGAATCCTGGAAACCAGAATTGATTATTGCGAGCGCGCCGCCCCCAACATCACTGGTCGTAGCCCACCGGTTATCGAGAAAATTTGGAATCCCCTGGATTGCAGATATGCGCGATCTTTGGGTAGACCATCAGTATTATGAGCAGCCGGGCTGGCGCAAGACCATTGAAGAAAGGGTTGAGCGCCGTGTGCTTTCCTCAGCATCAGGATTTGTGACTGTCTCTGAGCCATTGGCTGAAACTTTGAGAGTAAAGTACCAAAAGCCCACAGCAATCGTCTTGAATGGCTATGATCCTGACGACTATCCTTCAACTGACCACGTCGTTCGAGATAACGATCTACGAATTGTGTACACGGGTGTCATTTATGCAGGAAAACAAGATCCTTCTCCGCTTTTTAGAGCACTGCATGAGTTAGGCCCTATTTCAAAAAGAATAAAAGTCAGTTTCTACGGATCTTATTTGAGCAGTGTGCGAGAGCTCGCGAATCGTCATGGAATCTCTGATATGATCGAAGTTCATGATCCGGTACCCTATTTGGATTCTTTAAAACTACAGGCCGAGGCGGATATTCTCCTCCTGCTACTCTGGAATGATCAGAACTATCGCGGCGTCTATACCGGGAAGTTATTCGAGTACGTCGGTTCGCGGCGTCCTATTCTTGCGGTGGGCGCCACTGAAAATGTCGCGGCGGACCTTGTGAGAGAAAGAGGAGCGGGTCTTGTCACCAACGATACATCCGTTATTGCCGGGCAGTTGCTGAAATGGATTAAAGAGAAGGACGCCAAGGGCGCGATCCCATCTTTGCCGGAAACTGTTTCAGCCGGAATTTCCCGAGAAGAACAAACGAGACTACTGGAAAACTACCTCTTTGAAGCGCTTCGTACGAACGCTTCCGCGAGCGTAACGAGTTCAGCACAGATTAAGGTACACAATTGAGCTATGTGGATGAAATTGCTTCAGGTTTTGGGATGTCCACTATGTTTTGGCGAGTTATCCTGTACTTCTTCAGTGCTCGGCTCAGACAAAGAAGTCTTGAGCGGCCGCCTTGAGTGTCCGTCATGCCGCAAGGTTTACCCAATCAAAGATGGTATTCCCAGATTTGTCGACGAGCAAAATTATGCCTCGTCATTCGGATATCAGTGGAACAGGTTCAGATTGGAGCAACTCGACTCTCATAATCACACTAACCTCTCAAGGAATAGATTTTATTCAGAGACGGGATGGACCAGGGAGTGGATGAAAGCAAAATGGATTCTTGACGCGGGATGTGGGGCGGGCCGCTTTCTCGATGTTGCTTCGGACAGCGAAGCGGAGGTTGTCGGCTTGGACATTAGCAGTGCGATTGATGCCGCTGGCTCGAATCTTGGGGGCCGCAAAAACGTCCATCTGGTCCAGGCCAGCATCTACGAACCACCCTTTCGTTCTGGCGCCTTCGACGGTTGCTACTGTATCGGCGTTGTACAGCACACACCGGATCCGCAGCGGACTATGCGTACACTGCCGCGCCTATTACGCCAGGGGGGACGCATCGCCATCACGGCTTACGAACGTAAGCCCTGGACCATCCTATATCCCAAGTATTGGCTGCGACCTTTGACTAAACGCATCGACCAAAAGAAATTGCTATCCGGCATCAGAAGGGCGATGCCCGTCCTCTTCCCCGTGACCGATGTGCTCTTTCGATTGCCACTGGCCGGCCGACTTTTTATGTTCGCCATCCCGGTTGCCAACTACGTGAACGAGCGTTCGATGACGCGTGAGCAGCGTTACGATTGGGCGATCCTTGACACCTTTGACATGCTTTCACCTCGGTTTGACCAGCCACGCACCAGGCAGGAGGTCGAACGAGCTTTGCGCAGTGGGGGTGTAATTCACCTGCGGCGGTTGGACAATTCGGGTGTCAATATCATCGGGGAGAAAGACGCAGGAGGGTAAATCGCATGAAATGGGTTTTAATTTGTATCACATTGGGTCTGATTGTTTTTACTCCCAAAGGTGAAGTCCCCGCGCTGCCGTGGTCGCCGCCGGTGCTGGTCAGCAGCGAGGCTCGCAAAAGTTAACGCGCGTTGCCAATAATTTTCCCGGTTCTGATCTTGGCGCCAAGATAAACGCCGCAGATAAAGATCTGGGCAACAGGGAAGGTGAAAACCAGGTGCGTAGTGGCGGCACGATTTCGACCCAAGTGGTTATTAATCCGAAACACACACTGCGTTTCGGGCCAGGAACTTATACTTTGGCTACAGAGTTGTTGTCGGAGGGCGCGTTCCTGCTTAAGTCGCACACGACCGTCATCGGTTCCCGATGGGATACGAACCGCGCTCGCTCCTACAATTCTCAGCCGGAGACCTTGAACTTCTCCATACGATACTAGCCGCACAAGAGAGACTCAGGAGCGTGCCCGCGCGAAATGACGGTGCACGCGCAACTAATGGCCATTGGCACACTTTACATTTGTTACTTCGGGATTCGCGAACCACTGGTCCAGACGCAGGTATTACCTTATTTGCGACAGCTTGCGGAAGCCGGAATCAAGGTGCACTTGCTCACGTTCGAACCGCGGCTCCGCGAAGATTGGAGTGCAAATGAACTGGCCAGCCAAAGAGCTCAACTGGCGACGGAGTTCATTAATTGGTTTTGTCTGCCCTATCACAAGAGCCCCACGCTACCTGCAACGCTTTACGACATTAGGGCCGGTGCGCGTTTCGCTGTGCAATTGGCGCGGCGCGAGGGATTAGAGGTGTTACACGCGCGTGCGCACGTGCCGATGGCTATGGCACTCTGGGCGCAGAAGTTTGTATACGTCAAATTGATTTTTGATATTCGTGGTCTGATGGCTGAAGAGTACAGGGATGCTGCCATCTGGACAGAGCGTTCACTGACCTTTCGTGTGGTCAAAGCACTTGAGCGTGCGGGCATTCGTCGTGCAGATCAAATAGTTGTACTGACTGAGCGTTTGCGTGAGTGGCTGGTGTCCAGTCGGTTAAAAAACGTAAACCAGATTGAGGTCATTCCGTGTTGTGTTGATACCGAGCGCTTCGAACGCCAAGACTCGGTAGGGAAAGGCGGCGAGCTTTCCCAGGCAGATCGCTTCGAGGTTATCTATGCCGGTTCGTTGATCGGGCTTTACCTGGTTGAAGAAATGGGTCGCTTTTTCCAGGCGATTAAGAAGAAACGACCGGACGCATTCCTGCGAATCCTTTCGGTCTCTCCACCAGAGCAGGGAGCGGCCGCGCTCAGTCGCGCCGGCCTTAGTGAAACTGACTTTGATATTCGCAAAGTCCCGCCTTCAGATGTGCCGGCGTATTTGCGCCATGCGCGGCTGGGCGTGTCGTTTCGCAAACCTGCTTTTGCGCAGATTGCGGCATCACCAACCAAAATTCCTGAATACCTTGCCGCCGGCTTGCCGGTTGTCTGCAACGCAGGAATCGGAGATATGGATAAGCTGGTGCAACGCGAACAGGTCGGCGTCGTCCTCCGTCATTTCGATGACAACGCTTATCAAAGAGCGGCGGACGAGGCACTTCTAATTGCGCAAGATCCGGAAATTCGTGAGCATTGTCGCCGCGTGGCGTGGGTGAACTTTGATTTGCAGACGGTGGGCGGCCCTAGATACGTCAATGTATATCGTCGCCTCGCGGAGCAATAATTCGTGCTGAAAGAGAATTCGCAGACGTCGCTTAAACCCCATCGATTAGTCGCCGATTCTAACGTTATAGGACCCGAACTCGCTGATCGTTACGAAGACCCGCGCCCGTGCCCAGCATGTTTTTCATCGGTCTACTCGAGTCGTGGACGAAAGAATGGCTTTGAGATGTTGAGCTGCATCGATTGCAAAACGCTCTATACGTCACAACTCCCGCGCGGCGAAAGCTCCGAAGACTATGAAGGCTATTACCACGAAGATAATCTTACCGCGCCCGATTTTATTAGCTTGCGACTCGATCAGATCCTGGCTGAATTTGGCGCGTACCGACAAAACGGACGACTGCTCGACGTTGGTTTTAGGGCAGGCACGCTACTCGAAGCTTCGCAACAACTCCGCATGGTCGCGGCGTGTCCGCACAAATTCTTGGTGTAAACTGGAGCGTTGTGAGTCCGCCGAGCACCTTCAGTTGTTTTCTCGTGCCGGCGGCCGAGAGGTTGTTGACGGCGGTTGGACTACGGCAGGTGCGGGTAGTGACTGAAGGCTTCAACCCATTTGAGCTGCTCAAGGGTTTACGAGGCCCCAGCGAGCAAACGCCGCCCGATGCAAATTCGCAACCAGGGAATGCACGCGTCGAAACAAGTTATCGGTTGAATGAGAGTTTGATGGCGAGCCCATCGCGTGGTTTGCTGAAAAAGACGCTCCACGGACTGCTCAATTTCGGTCGCCTTGGGGACTCCTTGAAGATTTGGGCCGAGAAATGAAAAGAAAAACGGAGTACGCAACATCGTCCGTTCGTTGAAGCCATGCCCGTGAAAACGTCGGCGTTGTTCGGCGATCGTTTATGAAAGTTCTGGCCCTGTCTTCATATCCAGTCGAGGCTGCCTGTACGCGGTATCGCGTCATTCAATTCATCAAACCGCTCAGCGAACTTGGCATTAGCTTGAGCCTGCAACCGTTCATTGATTCAAAGCTGCAGGCATCACTATACAATCCAGCGGAATGGCCCCACACCGCATTCGGACTAATGCGAGCAGCTTTACGGCGAGGTGGAACAATCAGGCAGGCTCAGCAAGCCGACGTATTGTTTATCCAGCGTGAGGCCATGATATTTGGTCCGCCCGTGATTGAATGGCTTGCTGCCAAGGTTCTCAAACGGCCGATGGTGCTCGATTTGGACGACGCGACTTACGTTTCATATACTAGCCCTACTTACGGGAAGCTGGGAAAGGCGCTGAAGTGGGCCGGTAAGACTGACGACCTGATCAAGTGGGCCACATTGGTTACTTGTGGAAATCGAGCCATCGCCGATCATGTAGAGCGCAAAGGCGGAGTCGCCCGGATAATTCCAACTGTGGTTGACACGGAGCTCTTTCGGCCGGTCCCGCGAACGCCGCAGAGTAAGCCGGTGCTAGGCTGGATCGGAACGCACTCAAGTTTTCCATACCTGAAAACAATCTTTCCTGTATTACAGGATTTAGCCCAAACACATTCTTTCAAGGTGAAGATCGTTGGTGCCGGCGTGAAAGAAGTGAGGATCCCAGGAGTTGAAGTTGAGACGCTGGAATGGAAACTCGAAAGCGAACTAGAACATTTTCAGTCCTTAGATATTGGTTTGTATCCCATCGACTCGGGGATGTATGCCGAGAATTGGGCCTCTGGGAAGTCAGGATTCAAAGCGATTCAATACATGGCGCTTGGCATTCCATATGTAGCTTCTCCGGTAGGGGCGATTAAAGACATCGGCGAGCCAGGCATCACACATTTCAACGCCACTACGAAAGAAGAGTGGCATGAAGCGCTGCAGCGTTTGCTTTCTGATTCGACGCTGCAGAAGCAGATGGGCGCCGCAGGGCGCCATCATTCTGTTGAACATTATTCTCTTTCACAGCAGGCGAAAAAGTTAGCTGACGCGTTACGAGAGGCGGCAAGGGCGCGCGTGGAGACGAACTAAGCGAATGCGCCGTACGAGTAAATCTCGACTCGCAGTGCTGGCGTGCATAGCCCTGCTGCCGTCATTTGTGAAGCGCCCGTTGTACCGCTTGTTTTTCGGTTATCGCATTGGAAAGCGCGTACGGATAGGGTTGAGCATCATTGATGCCGGCCAGTGTAAGATTGACGATGACGTTTCGATCGGACATCTCAACGCTGTTATCGGTGTTAAGAAGCTGGTGATCGGAGATCACGTCCGCATCGGCCATTTGAATATCATTCGCGGTGGAGATGAGGTCATGATCGGACGTTACGCGGAGATTATTCGTATGAATGAGATTAACTCAATACCTGATCCCGACGTGGTCAACCCAACTGACCCGCGTTTCACCCTGGGCGAGGGGAGTATTGTAACGGCCGGGCACAAGATCGATTTTACGGACCGCGTAACCATCGGTCGCCGATCGATCCTCGGAGGCCGCAACTCGTCGTTGTGGACACATAACCGGCAACGAACGAAGCCTATTGAAATCGGCTCATTCGCTTATATCGGCTCCGAGATCCGAATAGCGCCGGGCGGTTCGGTGCCCTCAAGCTGCATTGTTGGTATCGGGTCCGTAATCACGACGCAACTGACGCAGGATCATTTCTTAATTGCTGGAGTGCCCGCAAAGCCCATCAAAGAACTTGACGAGAGTGACCGGTTTTTGATCGAACGTAAGACCCGTTTGGATTTGCCGGACGATGTGTAATCGATTATGAAAGGTGTTCTAACTCTCCTATCGCTGGTAATCGCCGCCCTGGTCATCTTTGTGGTGCCGTACGTGGCCAGCCCAAATCCCTTAGGTTACGGGACACCTTTTGTCACTATCGGAGATACAGGCAAAGCGGTTGTTTTATGTGCCTTCTTCGCATTTCTTGCTGGTTTGTATTCCCACAAGCAAGGTGAGGACGGCGAGTTTCTTTTAAAGATTTTTATCTCAGCTTTGCTGTTGAGAATTATTGTAGGTACCCTTATTTTCATTTTTGCCCGCCAGGAATTTTTTGGCGGCGATGCACTCACCTACGACTACATTGGTTTCGCGCAATACAAAGCCTGGGGCGGTGAAAGATATTTTCAGGGTATCGTGAACACATTCGTGGGGAATACCGGGGCATCGGCATGGGGAATGACTTACTTTGTCGCGGCGGTCTACGGGTTGATTGGCCGAAACATGCTGGCCATTCAGTTTATTAATTCGGTGCTGGGTGCTTTGACTGCGCCAGTAATTTTTTTATGCGCGCAACAGGTTTTCAACAACCGGAGAGTCGCCCGATTGGCGGCAATGGCAGTGGCCTTCTACCCGTCGCTGGTATTGTGGTCATCGCAAGGGCTGAAAGATGGTCCAATCGTATTCTTTCTCGCGCTATGCATTCTCGTCACCTTAAAACTTGGTCAAAGATTCAGTTTGAAATACATAGGCGTACTAGTCATATCGCTGTTATGTCTGCTTAGTCTTCGTTTCTACGTGTTCTACATGATTTGTGTGGCTATCGGCGGGGCATTCATTATCGGTATGCAGGCTTTCACGGCAACCAGTTTCATTCGCCAGTTTGCCGCGATCATCTTGTTGGGAGTGGCGCTAACTTACGTTGGCATTACCCGGTCAGCCGCTACCCAATTTGAGCAATACGGAAATCTAGAGCGCATACAAGTGAGTCGCAGCGATTTAGCCCACAGCGCGCAATCGGGCTTTGGGCGGGATGTGGACGTTTCGACAACATCGGGCGCCTTATCCACAATTCCAATAGGCATTCTTTATCTCTTGTTTGCGCCGTTTCCCTGGCAGGTGGTTTCCTTACGGCAGAGTATCACTTTGCCCGAGATGATTGTTTGGTGGGCTTCGTTTCCGTTGTTGGTGCTGGGATTATGGTTTGCGATTAAGTATCGGTTACGCATGATCTCTCCAATTCTAATTTTTACCGTCATGCTCTCGGTTGCCTATTCCGTGTTTCAGGGAAACGTAGGAACGGCTTATCGGCAGCGTGCCCAGTTGCTGGTCTTCTACTTCATTTTCGTCGCTGCAGGGTTCGTGCTCTTGCAGGAAAAAAGAGAAGAGAGAAAGAGGCAGAGACTATTGCGCCAGCAACGGTTTGAGGCCCAACAAGCTCTACCTTATTCGAATCGGATGACGAGACGATAAAAGTACGAGCCGGGCTGGAGCTCAAAAAAGGACTCACTGCAGTCATGTGTGGAATTGTAGGCATAGTGCGTAATGATAGTTCGGGTGTGGACCAAGCACTCATCCAAAGAATGTGCGCCGCCATTCGGCACCGTGGTCCGGATGACGATGGCTTTTACTTCAGGGGACCAGTTGGTTTAGGCATGCGCCGATTGTCAATCATCGATGTCAAAGGCGGCGCGCAACCAATTCACAACCAGGACAGCACCGCCTGGATTGTTTTCAACGGCGAAATCTACAACTATCGCCAACTCCGCGACCAGCTCGAGAAGCTTGGCCACTCCTTTTATACAAACAGCGACACCGAAGCAATCATTCAGGCCTATGATCAGTATGGCAAGGACTGCCCGAAATACCTGCGCGGAATGTTTGCGTTCGCGATTTGGGACGAGCGGACTCAGGAACTTTTTCTAGCCCGCGACCGTGTGGGTAAAAAGCCAATTCTTTACGCACAGGTCAACGGTCAGTTTGTTTTCGGCTCAGAATTCAGCGCTCTGTTGCAGCACCCCGACATTGGCAAAGACATCGATTTCGAAGCACTCAACCATTATCTATCTTTCATGTGTGTGCCGGCGCCGCTGACAGCTTATCGCGATATTAGAAAGCTGGAACCGGGACATAGCCTGCGCTACCGAAAAGGTCAAATAGAGATCGAGCGCTACTGGCAGCCGGACTTTTCGCAGAAGCTGGCTATCGATGAGCACGAAGCGGGCGAACAGGCCATTCGTATCCTGCGCGACGCGGTGAAAGTGCGCTTGATGTCGGAAGTACCTCTCGGCGCCTTTCTCTCCGGCGGCATCGATTCGAGTGCCGTGGTTGCGCTCATGAGCGAAGAATCCAGCGCGCCGGTAAAAACATTCTCGATCGGATTTGAAGAACAGGACTTCAGCGAGTTGCATCATGCGCGCAGAGTTGCCGAACATGTGGGTGCGGACCATCACGAGTTCATCGTTCGTCCTGATGCGCTAGAGGTCCTACCAATTTTGGTTGAGCACTATGGCGAGCCTTACGCAGATTCTTCGGCCGTTCCCACCTATTACGTTGCCCGCGAAACGCGAAAGCATGTGACCGTTGCTTTGAACGGCGATGGTGGCGACGAAACGTTTGCGGGTTACGAGCGGTACGCCGCGATGCGACTGGCTGAGAGATATAACCGTATACCGGCTGTGCTCCGCGATACGTTCATGCGCCAGGCGATAGAGTTAATGCCGTCGTCGGAAACTAAACGCGGCCGTGTGCGCGATGTGAAACGCTTTGCTGCAGCGGCCTCGTTACCGAAAAGCGAACGTTATCTCCGCTGGGTAAGCGTCTTTGACTCGCAAGCAAAAGAGGATTTGCTGACAGAAAATTTCCGGCGGCAAACGCAGGCTAACCCCGCGAGCAACATAATCGATCCGTGGTTTGCACACGCGAACGGATCAGGCATCGTCGATGCGGCCTTGCTTACTGACATCATGACGTACTTGCCCAACGATTTACTGGTAAAAGTTGACATTGCAACGATGGCAAACTCACTTGAGGCCCGTTCTCCGTTTCTCGATCATCACGTCATCGAGTTTGCCGCGAGCTTGCCAGAGAAATACAAATTGCGCGGGCTGACTACGAAGTATTTACTGAAGCGCGTGCTGCGGAAACTGCTGCCGTCGGAAAATCTGGATCGGCGAAAGATGGGCTTCGGCGTGCCCATTGGGCATTGGTTTCGTGGAAAGCTCCAGCCGTTTCTTCGCGAAACCATACTCTCAGAGGCAGCGCTGAAGCGCGGTCTCTTTAAACCCGAAGTGGTCAAGCGTCTGGTCGAGCTTCATGCGCGCAGCGAGCGCGATTATTCCCATCAGCTGTGGACATTATTGATGCTTGAGCTTTGGTTCCAGAGGTTTATTGATTAAAAGCGTTGGGTTTGGGTCTTGGGCCTTTGGACTTTGGTAGAGTGGCTTATTTTCAGTTTCTCTGTGTCCCCTGTGTTCCAGGGTCTCTGTGGGAAGCAATCGTGGATAAAAAGATTCACCACGGAGTCACAAAGAACGCAGAGGACGCACAGAGAAGATTTCAAACTAAGACATTACCTTCGTCGGAGCAGTCTTGACATGGGCGCCACAAGATGACGCCATTCAAAGAGCAAAGACCTCAGACCCAGACCAACAGCGAAACTCAAAGATCGAGCAGCTACTGAAAGCGCGGAGGTAGGTTTAGTGAAAGGTGTAGTTTTAGCCGGCGGATTGGGGACACGGCTTCACCCGTTGACGGCGGTGACCAATAAGCACCTGCTTCCCGTTTACGATCGGCCGATGATTTATTATCCGATTCAAACACTGGTGAACGCCGGAATAACGGATATCATGATCGTTACCGGCGGCAATTCCGCCGGAGACTTTCTTAAGCTGTTGGGAAATGGGAAAGCTTTTGGTCTGAAACATCTCAACTACACTTATCAGGAAGGCGAGGGCGGCATTGCTGAGGCCCTTTCGCTGGTGGAACACTTCGCCGCGAAAGAACCGGTCTGCGTAGTGCTCGGCGACAACATTATTGAGGGCAACATTGCCGCCGCCGTACGCGCGTACAAGCAACAAGGGAAAGGTGCGAAAATCATTTTGAAGCGCGTCCCTGACCCTGAGCGTTTCGGTGTTCCGGAACTGAGTGGTCAAAACGTGGTGCGCATCGAAGAGAAACCCAAAGCGCCGAAGTCGGAGTATGCCGTCACAGGAATCTATATGTACGACGGCGAGGTTTATGACATCATCCGAACACTTGAGCCCTCGGGACGCGGCGAACTGGAAATCACCGACGTGAACAACGCTTACATCAAACGAGAAGAAATGACCTGGGAAGAGCTCGATGGCTGGTGGACCGACGCGGGAACTTTCGAAAGCTTGCTTCATGCGTCGAATCTGGTAGCGGAAACCGGAGCTAACAAGTTGGAATCGCCGCGCGCGAATGAAATTACCGCTAAAGTCTGAGCTACCCACCAATGAAATTTTCCGCGCTCCAACGAGCGAGCGAGATCTTCGATGAAAGCTCCTGAGCAGATCAAAGATCAAAGAACCAAAATCGTAAATAGAGCAAAGATAGTTCGCGTTATCGCCCGCCTGAATGTTGGTGGCCCGGCCAAACATGTGATTTGGCTCACCCAGGGACTGCAAACCCCCGAGTGCGAGTCGGTGTTGGTCGCGGGAACGGTTCCGGCTGGCGAAGATGACATGGGTTATTTCGCAACTGAGATGGGTGTTAATCCTGTCTTCGTTCAGGAAATGAGCCGCGAGGTTTCGCTCAAGGATGCGGTCAGCGTTTGGAAGCTTTACCGTCTCTTTTGCCGCGAGCAGCCTGACATCGTTCACACCCACACAGCGAAAGCCGGCACTGTCGGTCGCCTGGCAGGATTGCTATATCGCTGGCTTACTCATGCCACATTACTAGGTCGGCCGCGTGCTTGTCGTTTTGTGCACACTTACCATGGCCATATTTTTCATGGCTATTATGGACCAGCAAAGACGAGTCTTTTCTTGACAATTGAAAAGATCCTATCCCGACTGGCTACCGATCGCATCGTTGTTATTAGCGAACAACAGCGCCGGGAGATCAACGAAGAGTTTGCGGTAGGTCGCGCCGATCAGTTCGCCGTGATTCCGTTGGGCCTGGACACAGGAATCTTTGCGGAATGGCACGAACGTCGCGAAACTTTTCGTGATGAGTTGAGGGTAGGTGCGAACGACATCCTGGTGGGCATCGTTGGCCGGCTAACCGAGATCAAAAACCACGAGCTTTTTCTGCAGGCTGCCGCGCTCTACAAACAACAATTTGCCAGTGAATCCGGTCCTGCCCGTGTGCGTTTCGTTGTCATCGGTGACGGACATTTGCGTCACAAACTCAAGCAGCAAACAGACGCCTACGGACTAAACGAGGATGTTATTTTCGTTGGCAGCCGGCGCGATCCGGAAAACTTTTATCCGGCGCTGGATATCGTTGCCCTTACCTCGCGCAACGAAGGCACGCCGCTTACCTTGATCGAAGCAATGGCCAACGCGCGACCAGTGATTTCCACGGCGGTCGGTGGCGTCGTTGACCTCCTCGGTCAGGAAGTTTCACAGGGTGTTAACGAGGCATTTGTTATCTGCGAACGGGGTGTTCGCGTTCCTCCCAATGATGCTCGCGCGTTTGCTGACGGCTTAGCCTGCCTAACGCGCGATGAGTCCCTGCGTCGCGAAATCGGCGAGCGTGGTTTACAATTCGTTTTGGCCCATTATTCAAAAGAGCGATTGTTACAGGACATCAAGAGACTATATGCGGAATTGCTGTCCCAAAAACCTACGAGCCTCTGGTCAAATAAGCATTAAGGTCGGAATCCGTCTTCGACGCGTAGCGTCCGTACGAGTTTAGCCCGCTCCTTTTAAGGGCGGGCAAGAAAGTTGAGTCAGAGGTGCGCGTCGCGTAGCGACGCCAGAGACTGCATCTGGTTCAATCGTTGCTACGCGACGGGAATCAAAGCAACCTGATCCCGGCGTTGAAAGCCGGCTAAATTCGCCACCGACGCTACGCGTCAACACATTCAACGAACCTTAGGAGCTTAATACTTTGCGTGTACTCATAACCGGCGGCGCCGGCTTTATCGGATCTCATTTGGCGGACGCATACTTGCAGCGCGGCGACGAAGTGCTAATCATTGACGACCTGTCGACGGGCACCATCGAAAACATTCGTCATCTCAAAAACAATCCACGCTTCCAGTACACGATTGACTCTGTGCACAACCAGCCCGTCACGGCTGAGCTGGTCGATCAATGTGACGTGGTGGTCCATCTGGCGGCTGCCGTCGGCGTGAAGCTGATTGTTGAAAGCCCGGTGCGCACCATTGAAACCAATGTACGCGGCACCGAAGTGGTGCTGGCGCTGGCAAACAAGAAACAAAAGCGAGTCCTGGTCGCGTCGACCTCGGAAGTGTATGGCTTGAGCACCGACGTCCCTTTCAAGGAAGACGGCAATCTTGTGATGGGTGCGACTACGAAAGGGCGTTGGAGCTATGCCTGCTCCAAAGCGATTGATGAATTTCTGGCGCTGGCTTACTGGCGCGAGAAAAAACTCCCAACCACCATTGTCCGGCTTTTCAACACAGTCGGCCCGCGCCAGACTGGCCGCTATGGCATGGTCATCCCCACGTTTGTCAGACAGGCGCTTGCCAGTCGTCCCATCACCGTATATGGCAACGGCAAACAAACGCGTTGTTTCGGGTATGTTGGCGACGTCGTCGGCGCCCTGATCAAGTTGATGGACCATCCGGACAGCGTGGGCCAGGTCTACAACATCGGCTCCACTGAAGAAATCTCCATCGTCAAGCTCGCAGAAAAAGTTAAAGAGCTGACCAATTCCGCTTCTGAAATTGTCTTCGTGCCTTACGACGAAGCTTACGAGGAAGGTTTTGAAGACATGCCGCGCCGTGTTCCCGACACCTCGAAAATCAAACAGCTTGTCGGCTTCGAACCAAAGATGAAGCTCGAAGGCATCCTGCAAAGCGTCATTGACTACCACAGCGGCCGCCCCTCGTCGTTGGATGATTAAGGTTAGCATCAACCCGTTGTTGACTTGATTTGAATGCCTGCTATCGATTAGCTTTCCTCTTACACTTCTTAGCCTGAAACCGTTTGCAGATCCCGCTTTCGGACTATGCCGTTTAGCTCGCTGAATTTTCTTGCCGTCGCGATGGCTGCCATTCTGGCGCTGGTACTGACCCCACTGGTTCGCCTGCTGGCGCGGCGCGTTGGCATGGTCGCCAAGCCGAAGACCGACCGCTGGCACAAGAAACCAACCGCCATGCTTGGTGGTGTCGCTATCTGGCTGTCGGTGGTGATCAGTTATTTTGCTTTCGTCCCGCGCACGCCTTATGGGTTGGTAGTACTGGCGGCCAGCACATTTCTTTTCCTTGTCGGTCTGGTTGACGATTTTCTACACACTAAGCCTTACCAGAAACTAATCGGACAGGTGATGGGATCAGCCTTCGTGATCTATTACGGCTTGAGTTTGCCCTGGACAAGCTATTCGGCGGTCAACGTAGCCATCACGATTTTCTGGTTGATTGGCGTAACCAATGCTGTAAACCTGCTCGACAATATGGACGGCCTGGCCACTGGCATCGCAGTAATTGCATCTGGCTTTCTCGCTCTCAGTTTTCTTAGTACGGGCCAAATCACCGAAGCACTGATGTTGATGACTTTCGCCGGAGCGCTGCTCGGTTTTCTTGTTTACAACTCAAACCCCGCCTCCATTTTCATGGGCGACTCAGGCTCGATGTTTATCGGGTTCTTCCTGGCGAGCTCGGCGCTGGTAAATGTTTCCGGCGGCCGGTCGCGCAGTTTGTTGCCGGTGCTGGCAGTTCCAATTCTTGTGCTCTTTATTCCGATATTCGACACGACGTTAGTCACCATCCTGCGCAAATTTTCAGGCCGAGCAGCTTCGCAAGGCGGCCGCGACCACACCTCGCACCGGCTGGTTGCGCTCGGCATGTCGGAAAAACATGCGGTCTGGATGCTCTACGGATTTGCAGCACTGTCGGGGGTGCTGGCGCTACTGGTCCAACAGGTAAAGATTGACGTTAGCCTGGCCGCCATTGCCGGGTTTACGGTGTTGTTGACACTGATCGGCGTTTATCTCGCGGGTGTTAAGGTCTACGACGAAACTGACGAAGTGTTGGCGCTGCGCGACAATTCGCCCTATGCGTTTATCGTCGACCTCTCCTACAAACGGCGCATTTTTGAAGTGCTATTGGATGTGGTTCTCATTCTGCTGTCTTACTGGTGTGCTTATGCGGTTAAGTTTGGAGCTCTCTCGGGCAGCGGCGCCTGGAAACTGTTCCTGCGAACCTTACCAGTATTGGTTTTCGTAAAGATGGCTGCGTTTTTGGTGATGGGGGTGTACCGCGGCATCTGGCGCTATACAAGTCTTGACGACCTGATTGTCTTTGCCAAGGCAGTGATGCTTAGCTCAGTGTTGAGCGTGCTGGCAATACTTTTTGCGTTTCGCTTCGAAGGTTTTTCGCGGACCATCTTTATTCTCGATGGCATATTGATGTTTATGTTTTTGGCCGGCAGCCGCATGGCCTTTCGCTTGTTTCGGCAGGTGCTGCCCACGCCGGGCGCGAGCGATGGCAGGCGGGTCCTGATCTATGGCGCGGGCGATGGCGGCGAATTGTTGCTGCGAGAACTGCAAAACAATCGCGCCTTAAAATATGCACCGGTTGGTTTTGTCGATGACGATCCAGCCAAGTCTGGGAAGGTCATTCATGGGCTCAAGGTCTATGGTGGGAACGGGGATCTAAGCGCCATTTGCCGGCAACACCAGGTTGATGAAGTTTTGATTTCAAGTTCGCGCATGACTGACGAACGATTGCAGGAGATTCTTGGCTTTTGTCGCGAGCAGGCGATTGGCGTCAAACGGATGCGCATAACCATAGAAGATTTGACGCAATATTAAGTTGTGCAACTAACGGCCCGGGCTCACCAGAAGAATTGACTCGCACCTATGCCTGATCAGCTGATGCAAGTGAAGGCGCGCGCGCCTCTTAAAGTTATTATGCTCCTCACTGTTCTGCTGGCCCTGCTTGCATCCTGGTTTGTCGTCCGCTGGTACCTGGGCAACACCATCGCCGAGTATTTCTCTGCGGAAACGCGCCGCCTGGAAATTGCGCAAATGGCGGCGCGCTGGGCGCCTACCGATCCGCTCACACACTGGCGCGTGGGCAATTTGATCCAAACCGAAATGCCACCTGATCAGATTGCTCAAAGTGTGGCCGCGTATGAGAAGGCGGTTAGCCTGTCCCCAAGCGACTACAGGTTTTGGATGTCTTTGGGCGGAGCGCAAGAGCAAGCCGGCGAGCTTGAGAAGGCAGAAAAATCATTGCGCGAAGCCGTCAGACTCGCTCCTGCTTATGCTCTACCGCGCTGGTACTTGGGAAATTTGTTACTGCGCAGCGATCGTTATGCGGAAGCATTTACGGAATTGCGAAACGCCAGCGAGGCAAATCCCGAGTTACAGTCGCAGCTATTTAACCTGGCCTGGCAATTGAACAAAGACGATTTTGAAGCATTGAAAGCCGCGGTTGGGAACACACCGGAAATACGAGCAAACTTTTCAACCTACCTGGTCAAACGTTCCCGCTTTGAAGATGGATTGCGACTTTGGAACTCGTTAACGGAACGAGAGAAGAGAGAAAATCGCCCGTTCGCCGACTCGATTATTGCGGAATTGGTTAAAGCAAAACATTTTCACCAGGCGATGGACGTCTGGAACGACATTGCTCCCGGACCTTCGTATCACGCGGAACTTGGAAAACTTATTGATGGTGGCTTGGAAGACAACCTCGCCCACGGTCCAAACGCGGTATTTGGTTGGCAAGTTCAATCTACCCCGCAATTGCAGATAGGAATCGACGCGCGCGTCGGTCACACGGGAAATCACAGCCTGCGAATCTTTTTTCAGGTGCGTTCATATATTGAGAAGATTGAAGTTTCGCAATTGGTGCCGGTGACAGCTGACACGCAATATGATTTTGAGTGTTACATGCAAACTGAACGGTTAGAGAGCGCGTCTACGCCACTGGTTGCGATCACTGACGCTGCCGACGAAACAACGATTGCAGCTTCCGGGGCAGCCCCCAGCGGCAACAACAATTGGCAACGCATTGCACTTTCGTTTAAGACGGGCGCTAAGGTTGAGGCAGTGAGAATAAGAATACAGCGTCCGGCATGCGTTGATGCTCCGGTGTGCCCGGTTTTTGGAACTGTCTGGTATGACGACTTCGATCTCAAGTCCAAAAAATAGCGCATTCGTTTCGTCGGAAACTGAAGTGCGTTTAACTGACGCGGTGGGCTTTACGCCCTATCGCATCCGGCATACGTTAGCGAGCCGCTTTTCATTCCTGATTATTTGTCTGGCAATTATTCTTTCGGCGCTCGCTTACGGCACTGTGCACGCTTGGTCGCTCGCAGTGTTTTTCATTGGCAGCATCGTGCTACTGGTGCTGTGGGTGATAGACAGCTGGATCTTGGACTCAGTGCGTATCAGTCGAAACGTTTTGCAACTCCCGCTCCTGGGTTTGCTGGTGCTGGGTTTGATCCAACTCCTGCCATTAAGAAATCCGAATATTGCCGGCACATCGCTTCCTCTCGTTCACAGCCTCTCCTTCAATCCCTACGCGACGAGGTTTATTGTTATCGAAGTAATAGCGTTGGTGCTTTACTTCGGGGCCACGCTGGTATTTGTCGATACGCCGAAGCGTCTCCGTCTGCTGGTAAGAACCATCACCATCTTCGGATTCGTTCTCGCGATCTTTGGCTTGACTCAATCGTTTACCAGCCCAACGCGTGTTTACTGGATCCGCGAATTGCCGCAAAGTCAGGCGTTCGGTCCGTTCATCAATCGCCATCACTTTGCTGGTTACATGGAGTTGACCATCGGGTTACCTCTGGGCCTGATCTTTTCTAACGCAGTTGAAAGAGAGAAGAAGTTTATCTACCTGTTCGCGGCTGGCTTGATGGCGGTGGCTTTGATATTTACAAACTCCCGCGGTGGCATAATCAGCCTGGTGGCAGAAGTGCTGTTCCTGGTCGCGGTGATGGGAATTGGCCGCCGTCATCGAAAGAAGCACACGAACAAAAAGCCACGCATTAAAAGCGCGGCGATGAAGGCAGGACTTGCCTTGACGCTTGTGATCACCCTATTTGGCGGGGTGGTTTTGCTGGGAGGAGAACAAGCTCTGAGCCGCTTGGTTGGTACTGTAAACGCCGACGATCCGACCACTGGCCGCACGCAGTTTTGGAGTGTGACCCTGGACATAATAAGAACCCATCCAGTGATCGGAACGGGCCTCGGATCTTTTGGCGTGGTGTATACGGGGTACGATACGCGCAACGGTTTTTTTCGTTTAGAGCAGGCACATAACGACTATTTGCAGGTGTTATCGGATGGCGGGATCGTCGGCGCCGCTATTGGGTTAGTGTTCCTGATAGCCCTGTTCCGTATGGGCTTTTCGCGTCTCGAATCCCGCGACGATTTCAGACGAGGGGTGGCGACTGGCGCGCTTGCCGGATGTTTCGCAGTGCTGGTGCACAGCTTTTTTGACTTCACCTTGCATACGACTTCCAACTCGTTGCTGTTTCTGGTGCTCGCAGCGCTTGCAACTATGAATGGTCGTGTCGAGGAAGTGCACTCCCGGCGGAAAAAGAAAAGGAAGGCAACATCGCAAACGGTACCGCAAATTGTGGAAACCGAGACCGTCTCCGCGGCCTAACGTTAATAAGTTCGGCCTCGGCCATATTATGATGTCGCTTGGAAAATTCGTCCCTTAAGATTTAGCCATAAGGGTGAGACTTGGCGTCCACGTTGCTACAAAAAGAAAAATCCCACCAGAGCGAATCGGCACGCGCTTCGTCTGTTCCGGAGCTGTGTCTGAACGCAGCGTTAAAACACGGCAAAGAGGACGCGCTCAATTATAAGAGCGCTGATGAGTGGATAAATATTTCTGCGGCTGAGTTTGTTGACCGCGTACGCCACGTAGCGCTCGGTTTGGCTGACCTCGGTGTTAAGCCGGGAGATCGAGTGGCGTTACTTTCAGAGAACCGTCCCGAATGGTCAATAGCCGATCTCGCCATCCTCAGTCTCGGGGCGATTAACGTGCCGATTTACACCACCCAGGCAGTCGATCAGATTCGTTACATCGTGAGTGATGCCGGGATCCGCGCAATATTTGTTTCGAATGAAAAGTTATTTAAGCATGCGGCACCGGCCCTGGAGGGTCTCGACTTTCTGGAAAGAATTATTTTCTTTGACACCGGGGTTGATAAAAAAATCGAAAGGTCAACTGACCTCAAATCGCTCGAGCAGGCGGGCCGGCAACGAGCGCAGAATAAGCCCACCGCATTCGACGCCTATCTCGGGGCGATTAGACCCGCGGACCTTGCGACGATCATTTACACTTCGGGAACTACTGGTGAACCGAAGGGCGTGATGTTGACGCATGCTAATTTCATTTCAAACGTCCTTGCCATCACTGCGGGTTTACCGATTGCCTCAACCGATGTCGCACTGTCGGTGCTGCCTCTTTCGCACATCTTCGAACGGACTGGTTTTTACATCTTCTGTTATAACGGCGTTTCCGTTTACTACACCGCTTCATTCGATCAGGTTGGCGAAAACCTTCGCGAAGTAAGGCCGACGATTATGACCGCAGTGCCGCGACTCTTTGAAAAGGTTTACCACCGCATTCTGAAGAAAGGGCTTTCGCAAAAAGGAATTAGGCGCAAAATCTTCATGCGTTCGCTCGAGGTTGGTCAACGCTATGCGGAACAACGGGATAAAGGAAGCCGCGTATGGCCGGTTTTGTCGCTACAACAGCGCATGGCCAGCAGGCTGGTGTTTTCCAAATGGCGTGAGGGCGTAGGCGGCCGTTTGCGATATTTCGTTTCCGGCGGTGCACCGCTTTCGCCGGCACTTTCGCATGCATTCCTGGCTGCGGGAATTCCTATTCTCCAGGGCTACGGGGCTACCGAAACATGTATCGTCTCTGCCAATCGACCCGACAACAATCAGGTGGGTTCAGTCGGCCTACCTTTTGAAGGGATCGAGGTTTCAATCGCCGCCGACGGCGAAATCCTTTTGCGCGGGCCAAATGTCATGCGCGGCTATTACGGACATCCTGAGGAATCCGCTTCCGTTCTAAACGACGGATGGTTTGCGACTGGCGACGTCGGACATCTCGACAAGCAGGATCACTTGTACATCACCGATCGGAAGAAAGACCTGTTCAAACTTTCAAACGGAAAGTATGTTGCGCCGCAACAAATTGAAAGTCTCTTAAAACAGAGCGAGTTTGTAAGCCAGGTGGTGGTTGTCGGCGCAGGACGCAAACAACCCGCGGCGCTCATCGTGCCCGAATGGGAAGCATTGAGGCAGGCGCTTGCGGAAAAGGGTGAAGAGTTTCCTGCTAATCGCTATAAACTCGCCGGGTTTCCTGCGGCAGTGAAGTTGGTGCAAAGCGACATCTCGCAACTCACGCGCGAGCTGGCAGACTATGAACGGATCCGCAAGGTCGCTTTGTTACCGGATGAATTTAGTATCGACAAAGGCGAACTTACCCCGACGCTTAAAGTTAAACGGCGAGTGGTTGACGAAAGGTTTCGCGAACTGATTGAAGGCCTATATTCGTGAGGTGGAAATCGATTTAAAGGAATTAATATTCAATGAGGGTTCTATTCATCCTCGCCCTGGATGGTGGTGAAACCCTTTTCGCCCTCAACCCCTTCAACCTTCCCCTTGCCCGATCTGCTCCTAAGCAAAATTGACTCGGCCAACACCCTGAGATTGATTGGGATTTCGGGTACTCGCATTTCTCCCTTGCGCGGGGTGCAGTAAAAAGAAAGCAGCGGTATCTCGCAATAGCAAAAATCGCATGCCGCCAGATGGTGCTTTACCAGGAAATTGATCTCGGGCGCCAGGGTTTGCGAGCTGAATGAAAGAAGAAGATTTGACGAAGGGCAAGCCAGGCTTTTGCTGAAATACTTTACGGTCGAGGACTTCATCTGTTTGCCCCTCAAGCTATCCGAGTGGTTTTCACCGGCACTTCTGCAGCTTACAAAATTTTACGGCTTGGTTAAAGAGAAGCAAGGGGGCAAAACTAGCTTGCCAAACCCTCGGCCTGTAATCCGCAAATCATCCGCTTGTTCAGAAGTTTTATAGACCTAATCGTGTTTGCATTCCACAACTTTTTAAATCTAAAACGGCGTTTTTGCAGTCTGGAATCAATAACTTGGCGGGAGTGTAAAAACTTGTTGCTCAATTACTGGATTGTTGCTAAGATGCTCGTCGTCAAGGCAGAGAGCGCCTGCTCTTTGACCCTCGTCCAGGGAAAGCCCACCTGTTTTCGCAGGATTACCCGGGCAAAATTCAATGACCATCAGCTCAGCCCCGATTCGCTAGCGAAGTTTCTTTACCCGTAAAGATCCTTTCTATCGCCTTACCACTCTTTATCTCACTTGAAGGTCGCTTGTCACGGAGACCCGACATTTCAGTTTCACTTAGCGAATTCTGCACTTAATACACGCTCCCCCCGAAATCCAAAGTCTAATCCCCTGATCGAAGAAAAATCGTGAAATCTCTAAGTCGCGAAGTAGCAAAAGATATCGAGTCGACTCCCGCCAATCCGGCGCCGCCCTCGCTTCGTGCGAAGCGCACTGCCGAGAGAATGGCCAGGAGCGGCAAATGGGTCGAGAGTCTTCGGTGCTCAGATGTTGGCCGGCTGTGGTCGGAACTGCACCGCATCGTTTCTCACCATCCTTTGGTGAGGGCCTCGCGCAGTGCGGGTCTGATCGTGGAAGAAGGAGCTAGCAGCGCATATACGGACCTGACGCAGGAACTCTTCGTCCAACTGCTTAGCAAGAACCGTTTTGAGCATTACCTCGAGACGGAGATGACCGACTACGAGATCGAGTGTGAGATCGGACAAATCGAACTTACTAATCTCCTGACCGCTGAACTGCGAAAACGTCATCCCGAAAGCTATCGTCTGGCACGACGTATCTCCACGCTGATCCAGTCGAGCTCAAATTTCCGCCGCTTTGATTCCAGTGGCACTGGCGAAGAACCGCATCGCCGGCTCGCGGACCGGGTCTACGGTCTAAGCGAGTGGGCCGATGGCAAACGTCGGCGCGATTCTCACGACGTTGAGCAGCGCGTTCACATCATTCCCGTGCGAGCTCGCGACACGCGCATGGTTGGTTGCACAGGCGATTCCCAAGTTGTGATCAGTAATTCGGATCTCGAGGACTTGATCGTTTCCGTCTTGGACGCAGTTGATTCACCGGTTGATGTGCGAACGCTCAGAAGCCTGGTGATGTCTCGACTGCCAGTCATGGACATCTATTTGGTGCCTTTGGATGGCGACGACAACGATGGTGAGGGCAACCATTTCGAGCCAGTCGACAAACGCGAAGATCCCGAGCAGGGACTGTTAAGACGCGAGTCCGAAAATGAAGCAGCGGGCTTTGTAGACCACTTTCTCGACAATTTGCACGACACCGTGCGTGGAAAGATCAAACAGTATAACCGCATCCTTGGCGTGTTGTGGCATTGTTACTTGAGCGAGACACACTCGACGCAATTGGAAGTCGCGGCTGTGTTAGGGGTTTCAGATTCACTGGTTTCGGACTACCGCCGCCGTATAGAAACTGAGTTGCGTGCGCTTTCATTCTCTGAAGTTGAAGAAGCGAGGAGATTTGAAGGAGCATTGCGACAGCGAGTAAAGGAACTCGTGCTGGTGGGCGAGGAAAACGAGGTCGCGGTTTAGGCACGTCTTCTGAAGTAAGTAAAGTTTCGAGGCCGTGACGCTTTAGCGTTGCGGCCTTTTTGGTTTTCTGCGGGAAGGATGGAACGACCGGGATACAATTGGACTCATCCTAAACCGATCGTGACATGTCGAGTTCAACCGAGCTTCCCACGTACTATAAGAGGCAGCCACAATAGGCTGGCCTCTCTTTTACATCAGTTCTGCGTAATTCTGTTCACCAATAGGGCACCAGAAACATCAACACTGGGCATGTCCACGGGCGCTGGCTAGCAATTTTCGTATTCAGCAGTCTCGTTTCCCTTAGATTTTAGGGGTATTAGGAGTGTTATACTTTGAACAGTCAGTAAACTTTGAATCTTCCTTCAAATGAGGGGTTTCCACCCCTTGAAGGCGAGCGCGAGGACCATCGCGCAGCGACCCAATACTGAATCGAGGTATATGTCCGCGACACAAATTTCAAAAACAGGGGAAGAGGAGTCGATACTGATCGTCAACGACTTGCCCGACCAACTCAAGTTGATGGAGAGACTCCTGGGAAAAGCCGGCTATTCCGTGCTTACGGCGGAGGATGGCCTTCAAGGATTCAATATAGCCAAGCAGGCGCAGCCTGACCTGGTCATCAGCGACGTTTGCATGCCGGGCATGAACGGTTTGGACTTCTGCCGATTGCTTCGAAGCGATAACGAGCTCCGTTCGGTACCTATCCTACTGCTTAGCGCGTTACAGAACGACACTGAGAGCGTTGTAGAAGGCCTCCGAGCTGGAGCGGATGAGTATTTGGAGGTTCCCTTTGATGCGTCGCGATTGGTGGCAAAGGTCGCGCGTCTGCTCGAGCGTTCGCGTTTGGAGACGACTTATCGGGATTTGGTTGAACAAGCGACCGATGTGATTTTCACTCAAGATTTGTCAGGGCGAATAACCAGTCTGAACATTGAAGGTGCCAGATTTTTAGGACGGGATTCCCAGGAAATTCTGGGAGAGTCACTAGCTTCAGTTTTCGGTGTGCTGGGTCTTGATTCAAATAGCAACGGCTTTGCCACTTATTTCACCAATCGTGGTAACGCGCAGGAATATAGGCATCAATTCATAGCGAGACGAGCCTCTGGTGAGGAACGATGGCTTGATTTAACGATCTCGCCTATTCGAGACAGATTCAACGACATTACGGGTTTTCGTGGTTTAGCTCGTGACATTACTGAAAGGAAAAGGGTCGAACTAGCGCTTCGGGATTCTGAAGAACGATATCGCTTACTCTTCGAATCAACGCCGCAACCTATTTGGGTTTATGATGAAAAAAGTCTTAGATTCCTGACTATTAACGAGGCCGCTATCCAGACGTATGGTTACACACGAGAAGAATTCCTCTCAATGACGATCCATGATATCGGAGTAGAGGAAGACATACCTGCCTCGATGGACTGGGCTGACAACTCGGGCGAGCAAGTCATTCCCAGTGCATGCCAACACCAAACAAAGAACAAAAAAACTATCGATGTTGAGATAACCTCACATCCTATCGTTTTTGATGGTAAGCACGGCAAGCTCGTTATTGTTAATGACGTTACAGAGCGAAAGCTCCTCGATGAGGAGCAGCGGCGCATGCACATTTCGGTGCAACAGTCAGCAATGGAGTGGCGCCAAACTTTCGACGCAATCGATTTTCCGGTGTTGATTGTAGATCTGGAAGGAAGAATCAGACGTTGCAACGAGGCGGCCGAGCATATTGTCGGGAATACAGCCGAAGAAATTGCAGGCCAGCTGGTGTCGGACCTGGGCGAGCGCCAGCCATGGAAAAAGTCGGTCGAGCTAATTGAGAATTTGCGCCAGTTTCGCGCGCCAGTTTCAGAAGAAGTAAGAGACGAGAAAACGGCCACGACGTGGTCTATTACGCTCTTTTTAGTTAATGGGTTTGGGACAGTCGGAGACCGGGTAATATTAGTTGCACAAGACATCACCAAGAGAACTGAACTGGAAGCTTCACTGCGACAGAGTAAGATAATGTCGCTTCTTGGTTCGGTCGTAGCTGGTGTAGCCCACGAAGTAAGGAATCCGCTTTTCGGTATATCTTCAATTCTAGATGCCTTTGAAAAGCGCTTTAGCGATCGCGTGGAGTATCAGCGCTATACCGATGTGCTCCGCTCTGAAATAGGACGCCTTACCATCCTTATGGAAGAACTACTGGAGTACGGTAAACCGTTTCTCGGAGAATTGTATCCCGCGTCCCTCGACGAGA
>JBPCLZ010000112.1:0-3324 GCA_051002775.1 Pyrinomonadaceae bacterium
TTTGCTCCACGCTTCCTTCAGACCTTGCCTCACGACAACGCCCTTGCGCTTTGCTATCCTTCACCTCCATCAGGTTGGAAAGGGACTTTCACCCTCAAGTCGTCGAACATGCTCGGCACACGCTAAACTCGTTCAGACGCTACGCGTCGAAGACGCTTGACCAGAGTTCTTTCTTCGTTGCGACCCTTTAGATCTCCTATGCCGGCAAGACCAATCGTTGATTATCCCGCCGCGGTTCTTTTGGAACCGGGAGAGCCGGTAGTTAACTTTGATGCCGAACTCCTACGGTTGACGCGCGACATGTTCGAGACGATGTACAAGGCCCGCGGCGTTGGTTTGGCGGCGCAGCAGATTGGTTTGCCTTTGCGTCTGTTCGTGATGGATTGCGAGGGTATAAAGTTGGTGGCTGCAAATCCGGAAATCATTTCAGCGGAAGGCGAACAGGATGGCGAGGAAGGCTGCCTCTCGGTCGGGGCGATTCACGCTGATCTCAAACGAGCAGCCACAGTAAAACTACGAGCGCAGGATGTTACCGGAAAGGTTTTTGAAGGAGAGGCTACCGGACTCGCCGCGCGTTGTTTTCTCCATGAAACTGATCACAACGACGGCATTCTTTTCATTCGCCACCTCAGCCCACTGCGGCGAGACTTGCTTGTTAGGAGGTTTCGTAAGATGAAGAAAAACGACGCGTAGTTTGGTGGGCCGGTTTGGTTATATATCGACTTCTTCTTGGACCGATGGCCCGGAGAAACGCGAAGCGATCTCATTAACTTGTTCATTCGCGTGCAACACAAATCGGGCTGCGGACGAACATGGCCATTCGCAGCCCGAATGTGAGCATGAATCGTTTTTCTTAACGATTCACGATTTACGATTCACGATTTACGCGCTTACGGTGTCGCTGCAGGCGAAGCTCTAACCGCCGGTGTCGTCGCCGGAGAAGGCTTCACGGCCGGTGATGCTTTTGTTGCCGGCGAAGCACCCACAGCTGGTGACGCCGTCATTGCGGGAGACGCAGAAGCAGTCGGCCGCTGCACTTTCACCGAAGCTCCGGCAACCAACTTCCATACGCCGTTGCGTCTGGCAAAAGTGTCGATGAACCTGTACTCACCGCTTATGTCCATCGTCTTGCCATCCGGCATCTTGTATTTCCCGTTTTGCACATTTGCGCGGCCGGAGACAATCGCAGCGTCAGCGTCAAGCACTGTCACCGCGAGATCGGAAACCACCCAGGCGTCGGCGGTCAAGTTGCCGGCTTGCATGTCCTTTATGTCCTGGGCCTTGTTTCCTACGCTGCCGTCCGGGTATATGAAAACCGCATCATCCGCTTCAACGCGTTCAACGGTCGCGACATCTCTTTCCTTAAGTACCCGGGGCCAATCATTTTCAATCCGCAATAACTCGGTTTGGATTGCGGCCGTATCAACTCTTTCGGGTGTAGGGCTTGTAACAACCACTGGTTGATTCGTATTGTCTGCCGGCTGGCAACCGCTCAATAACAATACCGACAACCCCAGGGAGCAAGCCCCCAAAAACACAGTTCGTTTCATTTATTACACTCCTTGGCGTGGGCACGCCTGACGAAAGCAAATTGTTTGGAAAAGCATGTTGCTTCTAAGCCAAATCGCGCGCGGAGTCAATACTTTGAATAACACTTTTTCCTTCTTTCTTGCCGAAAGGGCTAACCGGGCCCGGCGGCCGCGGCAACGGGCCAAAAACGGCCCGGCATACTATTGACATCGCCAATTGTTGGCGATATTGTGCGCAGCAGTTGAGTTAAACTGGCGGCCGGCGTCCAGCCCCCCGACTTCATTCCAAACGCATCCTGCGAAACTTTCGGGCGCTGCCTGACCGCAATTTCTTCAACAGGAGTCAGTACGATGATTAAGCTATTTAGACGTTTCCCGGCGTCGGCCACCGTCTGCGCAATGGTTCTCATGGGCACGGCTTTGTCGTTTCTTACGGCCGCGTCGCCTGCTCAGGCACAGCGAAAAACCAATGAAGTCGAAGCGGCGGCGTTTTATGACTATCGCGGCCTTCAACTCGGCATGCTGGCTGACGAGGTTCGAAAAAAGCTCGGTGAACCGAAAGACAAGGGCGATGAGCAGGACTTTTACATGTTCGGTGACACAGAAACTGCCCAAATTGTTTATGACAAGACTAACAAAGTGGTCACTATCTCTGCCGATTTTTTGAACGCGGGCACCACTGTTCCGACTGCCAAACAGGTTTTTGGCGCAGAGGTTGAAGCCAAGGCTGATGGCTCGGTTTACAAGATGGTGCGCTTCCCGAAAGCAGGCTATTGGGTTTCTTATAACCGGACCGGCGGTAACTCACCGCTGACCACTGTGACATTGCAAAAAATTCAGTAAGGCAGAATTCGGTACTCATTTACGCCGGGACTCCTTAACCGCGCTGTCTCCAGTAGACGCACGCTTATCCACGAACGTATGCTACGGACGAAATGTCCGCTATCGCATCAGTTCACCAAGCCGATAAATCTGAGATTCCATATTCGCGCCAACTGGCGCGCTTAATAAAGGAACGCGCGCTGGGCGAGGGCTTTGAAAAAGTAGGCATTGTGCCCGCGGAAGCTCTCGGTCATGGTGCTGACCAATTGCGCGAGTGGCTGCGACGCGGCTATCAAGGCGAGATGAATTGGATAGCGCGCGATCCGGAAATGCGAACCGATCCGCGTAAACTTTTTCCGGCTGCACGCTCGGTAGTCGTGGTCGCCCAGAACTATTACACCCCCGCGCAACACCAATACGAACCCGGTATTGGCAAAATTTCACGCTATGCCTGGGGCGACGACTACCACGAGATCGTCGCCGGCAGATTACATTCGCTACTCTCCTGGCTAAAGGAGACTGTTCCGGGCGCTGAAGGAAAAGTTTGCGTCGACATTCAGCCCATGATGGACAAGGCCTGGGCAGTGCACGCCGGACTCGGCTGGCTCGGTAAACATACGAATGTCATCACGCCTGAATACGGATCGTGGGTCTTCATTGGCGAGTTGCTGTTGAATTTCGAACTCGAATACGACGCGCAGCAGATCGAAGATCACTGCGGCACTTGCACGCTCTGTATCGACGCCTGTCCGACCGGCGCGATCACGGAACCCTACGTCCTTGATTCAAACAAATGCATTTCATACGCGACAATTGAGCTACGTGCCGACGAAATTCCTGCACAAGTAAAAGAGAATCTGGACGGGTGGCTTTATGGTTGCGACATCTGCCAGGACGTTTGCCCCTGGAACCGGTTTGAGCAAGTAACTGACGAGGCGCGCTTCCAACCCCGGCCCGGAAACGTTAACGCCAA
>JBPCLZ010000113.1:0-13136 GCA_051002775.1 Pyrinomonadaceae bacterium
CGCTGATCTGATCAGGAGGCTTATGATAATGTGCGGCCAGTTGGCGCACGGCTCTGGTGTACGCCTCCTGAGTTCGCTCAGAGAGACCTCTGAGCTGCAGACACTCGATCATTCTCTTTCGCAGTTCTGTCATGGTTACACCTCCAGATGCAAAAGTTGAACAGCCCAGCTTCCGGCTAAGAATCTCGGGACTGTTTTATGGAAGTGTAGTCGGAGAGAATCGCGAGGGAGAATGATCGGGTTACTAAGAGGAAGGTTCTTAACTGCGCGCAGCGCTTAGTTCAACAAATCGTTGGACCGGAGCGACGGTTGCGTGGTTATGACTCTAGATGGTCAGTGAAGTATTATTACCCTTTTAAGGCCGGGAACAGTCAGAAATAGTTCGCGTCGCCTAGCGACGCCTGAACTGTTATTGTTTTCGACTATCGCTACGCAACGAGTACACATTTCGATTTAACCGCGCGTTGAAACGCCGAGCTAAACTCATACGGAGGCTATGCGTCGAAGATTCATAAGGACGCTACGCGTCGAAAAGACTTGATCAAAGTGCCTTAGTCTGTGGCTTCGTACGGTCCACAGTCTGAAGTCTGTGCCACTCTTCGTTTCCTACCTCAACCTCGCTGCCGCTATACTAAGCCTCCCAAGATGCATCCTGACCTGCGCACATTTCTCGATCTCCTGTATCGAGAAAACGAAATCCTGAACATTGAAGCGGAAGTTGATCCTTTCCTTGAGGCTGCGGAGATTCATCGCCGTGTGATCGAACGTGGTGGGCCGGCCTTATTGTTTAAGCGAGTGAAGGGGAGCCGGTATCCGGTCGTTACAAATCTTTTCGGCACAGCGCGCCGCATCGAACTCGCTTTTGGGCCAAAACCCGAAAAGTTGGTCCGAGAGTTGGCGCAGGTTGCTGAATCGTTACTGCCGCCGCGACGCTCAGAACTATGGCAGCATCGTTCACTCGCATTTGAGCTGCTACGGCTTGGTACTAAGAACACTGAGCGCGCGCCGGTGAAACAGGTTCTTGATCGACCGGCCCGGCTCAATGAGCTGCCAGTCTTAACGACCTGGGATGAAGACGGTGGCCCATTCATTACGTTGCCGTTGGTCTACACCGAAAATCCGGTCACAAAGAAACATAATCTGGGCATTTACCGCATGCAGGTTTACGACGCGAGGTCCACCGGCCTGCATTGGCAAATTCAAAAAGGTGGCGGTTTCCATTACCACGAAGCGGAAAAAATGGATCAACCGTTGCCGGTTACCGTCTTTCTTGGTGGCCCGCCGGCGCTGATTCTCGCAGCGATCGCGCCGCTTCCTGAGGACGTGCCTGAGCTGATGCTCGCTTCATTGTTGGCGGGTGAAAAGTTAAAGCTGACGCAAAACCCGCTCGGTGGCCCACATCGTTTGGCCGCCGCCGCAGAATTCACTTTGGTTGGGAAAGCGCAGCCGCATGTGCGACGCCCGGAAGGCCCTTTCGGCGATCACTACGGCTATTACTCGCTCCAACACGATTATCCGGTATTTGAAGTTGACGCTGTCTTTCACCGTCGCGACGCAATTTATCCGGCGACGGTGGTGGGCAAACCGCGTCAGGAAGACTTTTTTATCGGCGATTACCTGCAGAAGTTGTTATCGCCCTTGTTCCCGCTAGTAATGCCCGGTGTTCGCGATTTATGGACCTACGGCGAAACCGGCTTCCATTCGTTGTGTGCTGCGGTCGTCCGCGAACGCTACGGCCGCGAAGCGCTGGTCTCGGCCTTTCGTATCCTCGGCGAGGGCCAGCTTTCATTAACCAAGTTCTTATTGCTAACTGACACGCCCCAGGATCTTCATGACTTCCCACGTTTACTGGAACATGTTCTGGCGCGTTTTAATCCCGCCACCGACCTGTTCATCTTTTCCAACGTGTCGATGGATACGCTCGACTACACGAGTGGAAAAGTAAATGAAGGCAGCAAAGCAGTAATGCTCGGTTTGGGTGAAGCGCAGCGGGACTTGCCGCGCGAATTTCGTGGCCAGTTGCCGCGCGATGTTGCGTCCGCCGAAGTGTTCTGCGGCGGCTGTCTGGTAATTCAGGGGTTGCCCTACGAAGAGGATCCGGAGCAAGCGGCGCGATTGGCAGAAGAGGATTGGTTAGCTGAATGGCCTTTAGTTGTTCTTCACGACGATGGGAAGGCGGCGCGGTCGACCCCCGACTTTCTCTGGTCCACCTGGACACGCTTTGAACCGGCGGCTGACATTTATGCAGCTAAGACAAACGTGATTCGCCATCACCTTTCGTACGCGGGGCCAATCTTGATCGACGCGCGCACCAAGCCCGGCTTTCCCAGGGAACTAGTTGTTCGTGAAGACGTCGCTGATCTCGTCCAACGTCGCTGGACCGAATACTTTCCCAGCGAATTCTAATCAACCGTCAGGTGCCCACTTTCGTCGCGAAAAATACTTTTGCTCCCCCCGCTGATGTGATAACGTTTGGCCGTCCTATCCTCAAACCACCGTCAGCTCGCCTGGTTCCGATTACAGCCAAATGCGGGCATAAAGGAGGCGACCATGGACGCATTGGACAACCTTGCCACCTCAACCAACCTGGATTGGACCGATAAGGTCTCTCAACTGCTGGGTGAGTGGCACCGAAGAGTTTATGCGGCACAATCTGCACATTACGCCTCGGCTGATCTTTTCCGAAAACTCAACTACGCCGTCGGTGTGCCCGCAATCGTGTTCTCGAGCATTGTCGGTACTGCAATTTTTGCCGGCTTGGAAAAAGATTCGCCGCGCGCATTTATGGTTGCTGCCGCCAGTATCGTTGCAGCAGTTCTGGCTGGACTCCAAACGTTCCTACGTTTCTCAGAGAGAGCTTCGCAACACGCAACCGCGGCTGATTGGTATTCAGCTATTCGACGCGACATTGAGGAGATACTCCATCTGCCCGAAAGGTGTCGCGGAACAGCTAAGGATTGTTTGGATGAAGTTCGTAAGGAGATGAACCGCGTTTCGCAGGATGCGCCTGAACTAAGCGTGCGCTTTTGGCGACGTGAAGCCAAACGATTTGGAGTTAAGGAACGATTACAAATTCCCTGAACTCTGCATTGGCAATCGCAGAATAAACTCTGCGCCCCCTGTTGGCGCGTTTGCCGCAGTCAAGGTGCCACCGTGCTGCGTGCTGACGCGATGGGCCAATGCCAAGCCAACCCCGTGGCCGCTGGTTTTGGTAGTGAAAAAAGGTATGAAGATGCGCAGCAAATCCTGCGGCGCGATTCCTTCACCGGTGTCTTTAATTTCAACCGTCACCCAGTCTTTACCAGCCTGATCACGCTCGGAAGAGGTGACTACTTCCACGCGACGCTCGTTTTGGTTTTCCGGAATTGCCTCCGCAGCATTACGAATCAAGTTAAGCAACGCCTGCCGCAGCATTCGCTCGTCAGCGCGGATTAGCGCCGCCGAATCAGCGGTCGAGACACCCGCGGTCCTAGTGACTGCGGTTTCAGTAATAACGAGCTCGACGCGACGTTCCGAGAATAGTTGGCGGAGTTCTGCGGCACATTCTTCGATCAGTTCCTTTACATTTACCTCATCAAGCTGGAGCGGCTGCGGCCGGGCGAAGTTAAGAAACGACGTCACCATCTCTGAAAGATTTCGGACTTCGCCGAGCAACGATGCGGCAACTGTTCTACCTTTGCCATCCAGCTCGAGATTTTGCAGAAGCTGCACGTAGCCCTGTAAAGCGGCAATTGCGTTTTTGAATTCATGGGCCAGTCCCGCCGACATCTCTCCCAGGCTTTCCAGGTTCTTTTTAATCGCTACCTGCTCCCGCAGTTGAGTGACCTCCGTGATATCAGTCAGCAGACAGAGCACACCGCGCTGATTCTGTTCCAGAGAAATATTTATGGGCGCGACGGTTGCGCCCAAACGGCGCGGCGCGCGACCGCCGGCCACTAATTCAATCTCTTCGCGGCGATAGAGCGTTCCGTTTTGCAGACATTGTTGGACCATCCCCGCGAGTTGCGGCAGATTTTGCAGCAAAGTGCGGGCAGGTTGGCCCAGGGCGCGGCCATCGACTTCGAGCAGCGCGCGACCGGGTTCGTTAATTACGATCGAGCGGCCATTACCATCGAACGCAATGAGTCCGGAAGGAACACTCGCCACGATGCGCTCGCTAAACTGCTCGGCTGAGGCGGCCCGCTTGCTGGCTTCCGTGCGCAGCTCCTCGAGCACTTCACGTTGTTTTTGCAGTTGAGCTACGACTGACTGAAAGGTTTCCAGAACGAATTCGGCTTCGTCCTGCGAGCGGTGGGCAGGTGCGGTAAGCGAAGCTTTCTCAGCTTCCCCAACGAGTTGCCGGTAGGGTCGCAGCAACCGGCGCAAGAGAAACAAAATGCATAGCAGGCTGCCTAAAAGAACTGCGACAAAAGCGGCGAGCAACAGTGGGCCGCGAGTGGCAGGTGTTTCAGGTATGAGCAGGTAAAGAAGAATGGCAAAGAGCGTTGCCAGCAAAAAGAAAAGGGCCAACAACGACAATCCGGATCGATAGCGGGTTCGGCTCATTTCCGATTTCCGAATGCCGATTGCCGATTGGCATTTGCCATGATAGGAAGAAATGGTAACGAGGTCGAAGCGTTTTTCACTGGGTGGCCTCTAAGAGAACTTAATCCCGTGATCTACGATGCCAATCGGTAATTGGCAATCGGAAATCATCTAAACTGTCCTGCGTACCATTCAACAATCTGCCGGCCCATGAGCAAAGCCAAAATGGCGCCAATGCCGAGGAATACGCCAAATGGCAAAAGCATTTGCATATTTCGTTTGCCCTGGCGTGCCATCAGAACAATTCCAATGATTGAGCCCGACAAAACGCCGAGGAAGATATTCAGTATTGTCAGACGCCAACCAAGATAAGCGCCAACCATAAACATCATCTTCACATCGCCGAGTCCCATCGCCTCGACGCCGCGCAGTTTTTCCCAGGTCCAACCCATTAGCCACAGCGAACCGCCGCCAATCAGAGCGCCAATCAATGCTCCAATGAGTGACGCGGCCCAAAGGGGCATCCCCGCCAGCATGCCATTAAGCAGCATTGGCATGTCGTCGAAGTGTGGCGTGCCGGTTAGGTAGGGAAGCGCCAGACGGGCCACCAGCGCAAAGACCATTCCCGGATACGTAATCGCGTTCGGCAGGATCATGTGCTCAGCGTCGATGAAGACCAGAGCAGTTATGGCGGAAACGAATATGAGATCGAATGGCAGTGCGACGCTGAAGCCATTGTGCCATGCGGTGGCGACGAAAAGAGCAGCGGTCAACGCCTCGACAGCCGGGTAGCGCACCGAAATTCCCGTCTTGCATTCACGGCAGCGGCCACCGAGAAAGACGTAACTCAAGACGGGCAGGTTGTCGTAGAAAGCGATGCCGGCGCCGCATGATGGGCACTTTGAGCTAGGCAAAACAATCGATTCTTCGCGCGGCAGCCGGTGAATTACGACGTTAAGGAAGCTGCCGATGATCGCGCCAGAGATGCCGACGGCGATGTAAAAGAATGGTTGGGGGATCAGACCGACATTCGGGAGGATCGCTGTTTGGGCAAGATGCATGCGAACAGCATTGTATATTATTTCAACAACCTTGCGGCGACCGAGTGCAGTGGTAATTAAATAGGGGCACGGAATCCCGTGCCCCTATGGCCGCGATCTGGTTTCGAATTAGGAATTAGAGTTACGGCGTCAGTCAACAATTACATTGTTGGCTCGCAACGTTGTAGAGGTCGCGCGTTGCAGGCTGGACCGCGCCTTGTTGTAATCGGTCTCCGCTCGCAGCTCTTGATCGCGCGCGTTTGCAAGTGCGTTTTCCCTCTGAAACAAAAGGAAGGTAGTCGACCGCCCAACCGCATAGAGCCGCTGTTCGCCCTGGAGTTGAACTTCGGCGTTTTCCCGGGCAGTCCGGGCAGTAACAACTCTGAGCCGCGCTGATTCAACTGCCTGCGCAGCATTGCGCACGTCAACCTCGGCCACTTGCTCCTGAGATCTCATTGACGCCTCGAGTTGTTCACGCTGGATCCTGGCTCCGGCTAAATTTGCCTTGGCCGTCGTGTTTCGCAGCGGTATCTGAATGGCCACACCAATACTGATGTTGCGCGTGGAAAAACTGAAAAGATTGCTTAGGTCCTGTGCGTAGCCACCGACGAGATTCGCAGGCGGGACAGCGGTGGGACACGTTTTGCCGGATGCAGGATCCGGTATGCAGCGCGCTCCTGCCAGCCCGGTTGTCGCCAGCGTTCCTTGCAAATCAATCTGCGGCTTTGTCTGATTCCTGAAAAACTGCACGTCAAGATCATTTATCTCCCGTTGAATTCGTAATCGCTGCAAGTCCGGACGATTTTTCCGGGCCTCGCTGATCGCGTCATTCAGATTAACCGGGTTCAGGTCAACTGTCGGCGTATCGGTGGGCGTGATCTGCGCAGACCAGTCAGGGCTGGTAGTGTCTTTAAGGATTAGTTGTTTCAAGGTGTTCTCCGCTGTCGAAACCGTCTGTGTTGCAGTCAAGATAGCGGATTCACGATTGGCCAGCTCAGTGAGCACTTCGGCGCGTTCAAGAGGCGCCTTGACGCCGACTGAGATCTGCGCCTCAACCACCTTCAGATTTTCCCGGGTGAGATTCAGGTTTGCCAATTGGATTTGTTGATCGCGTAATGCGAATGTCAGGTCCCAATAGGCGTTCTGCACCTGAGAAATAATGTCAATGGTTCGCTGCCGGAAATCCGCATCCGATTGTTCCAACCGTTTCTTTTGTATCCGTATTTGACGACGATTGTTGTCGATCGAACGGTTGCGCCAAAGCGGCTGAGTAAAAGACAAAGATAGATTCGAGGCAAAGATTGGATTTAACGTACTGCTGGTGGCGTTCGTAATCGTCTTGGTATTAGCGAAACTAACTGCGTATTGACCGCCCCCAAAGCTAACGGCTTTGCTTATTGTTGGGCTTAACGTGTAGACGGTTTGCGAAGTAGTTCCGCTGCTCGTTGCACCGCTGAAGATACTCGTTTGCGGCGTGATACGTTTGTCGTATTGCGGTGTGATGCTGAAGATCGCATCGTACACGCCCTCGAGCGAGCGCAGTTGAGTCTCCGCAAAGCGCACATCATCGCGCGCTACTTCAATGTCGTTGTTGTTGGCAAGGGCGCGCTTGATCGCGTCGTTGAGCGATAAGGCAATCGTGTTATCGCTGGTCACTCCCAGGCGCGTTAGATTCGGCATTGGCGGCAGCGGCCGTTGTTCGGCTGCTGGGAACGCCGGCATGATTGGCTCGTCGACGATTGTGTCTGGGGAAACGGGAGTCGGCGACGCCTGCGGCGCTGGAGTCGATGCCCCTGGCACCACCGTCGGCACCCCGGGCACGACAGGCTGGCTTGGAGGAGTTTGGGGCGCAGGCTGTTGTGTTGCCGGCGGCGACGTCGGACTTTGTGTCTCGGGGCCGGGCGGTGTGGCCGCGTTTGGCGTTGGGCTCGCGGAGGGTACTTGTGCCCAGGTAACACCAGCCGTGGCTACGACAAAAAGCGCGCAGCACAGCAGTCTGTTGACATGATTGCGATAAACGAGAATCGACATTACAGCAAACTCCTTCAATTGACGCTTGGTTGATCGCGCTGGGACGCGTGACGCACTGTTAGCAAACAAGTCTCGTGCGATCAAGTCTTTACTACGCTATTTAGCTGAATGCGGTTTCAAAAAGATGACCAGAACGTTGGCTTGACACTGCCAAGCTGCGCCGCATAATCTTGGTCTTCTTTACTCAAGTGCAAGTTTCTATCGGTGTTTTAGTTTGTAGCACAGACTTCAGACTGTGCGGAACAAACCCGCAGACCAAAGTCTGTACTAGGAAAATTGGCAGGAGGGCTGGGCAAATGGCGGTAAAAGTTGGCATCAATGGGTTCGGTCGTATTGGCAGAAATATCTATCGCACGTCAATTGGAGATGCAGATATCGACATCGTCGCCGTCAACGATCTGACGGACACAAAGACGCTCGCATACTTACTGAAATATGACTCCGTTTTGGGAAATCTGGACCATGATATCTCCACCACTGAAAACGGAATAAAAGTCGAAAACGACGAGTTTCGCGTCTTCTCGCAAAGAGACCCGGCCGCCATCGATTGGGATTCAGTGGGCGCAGAAATTGTCATTGAGTCGACCGGAATCTTTACCAAGGCTGAGGACGCGCGCAAACATCTGCGCGGCTCGGTTAAGAAGGTGATCATTTCAGCTCCCGCCAAAAACGAGGACATTACGATTGTTCTCGGGGTGAATGAAGACAAGTATGACAATGCCGCTCACCACATCATTTCCAACGCTTCATGTACGACAAACTGTCTGGCGCCGGTGGCGAAAGTCGTGCACGAAAAGTTTGGTATTAAGTCGGCGCAAATGACCACGATCCACTCCTACACAAATGACCAGCAACTGCTTGATTTGCCGCACAAGGATCTACGCCGCGCGCGGGCGGCGGCCCTCTCGATGATTCCAACTTCCACCGGCGCTGCTAAGGCGGTGGCATTAGTGCTTCCGGAATTGAAAGGAAAGTTTGACGGAATCTCGGTGCGCGTTCCTACGCCGAACGTTTCTCTTGTCGATGTGGTCATGGACGTCGAGAAGGAAACGAGCACTGAAGACGTGAACCGCGCACTTAAGAATGCAGCTAACGAGGAGCTGCGCGGCATTCTCGAATTCTCGGAAGAGCCACTGGTGTCGAGCGACTTCAAGCGCAATTCAAATTCTTCGATCGTCGACGCTGAATACACCAAAGTCATTAACGGGCACCTGGTGAAAGTGCTGTCGTGGTACGACAACGAGTGGGGCTACTCCTGCCGCGTGCGCGACCTGATCAAATACATCGCTTCAAAAGGCCTATGAGTGCTGAGTGCTGAGTGCTGAGTACTGAGCAGTAGCGTCTAACTATCACCCTCAACTCTACAGCGAAGAGGAGTGATTCTCATGTCAGCTAAAGTTGAAAAGTTCGAAGACTTAATCGCATGGCAAAAGGCGCGGAAGCTTACAGGACGGATCTACAAAGCAACCAACGAAGGCAGCTTTGCGCGCGACTTTGGTCTTAAAGATCAAATCAGACGAGCAGCCGTTTCAACGATGTCCAACATAGCGGAAGGGTTTGAGAGAGGCAGCTCAGCTGAGTTTCACCGGTTCTTGGTGATGGCGAAAGGATCATGTGCGGAGTTGCGAAACCAGCTTTATATTTCATTGGATGTCGCATACATATCAATAGAGGAGTTCAACTCGTTGATGTCTGAGGCAATCGAGGTTGGAAGAATCGTTGGTGGCCTGAGAGCGGCGGTACAGCGGCGGCGAGAATTCCGATCAGCTGACTGAGCTAATTACTGCACTCAGTCGTACTCAGCACTCAGTACTCAGTACTCAGTACTCAGCACTTTCATGGCGAAGTTCTCCATCAAAGATCTCGATTTAAAAAGCAAACGCGTCTTTATTCGCGTGGACTTCAACGTGCCGATCAAGGACGGTAAAGTTGACGATAACACGCGCATCTGTGCGGCGTTGCCGACAATCAACTATGCAGTCGAGCATGCCGCGCGCGTGATCCTCGCTTCCCATCTTGGACGTCCCAAAGGCGAACGTGTTGAGAAATACAGCCTGCTGCCGGTGACCGAACATCTGTCCGGTTTGCTGGGAAAACCCGTGGCCTTTGCGGCCGATTGCATCGGCGAAGAAGCGCAGGCGAAAGTTGAAACGATGAAAGACGGCGATGTGCTGCTGCTGGAGAATCTCCGTTTTCACAAGGAAGAAGAGAAGAACGATGATGAGTTTGCTGCGCAACTTGCGAAGCTGTGCGACGTTTACGTCAACGACGCGTTTGGCGCCGCCCATCGCGCGCACGCCTCCACCGTGGGAATTACCAGGCATGTTGAAAAGGCGGCGGCCGGTTTGTTGATGCTGAAGGAGCTGGAATACCTGGGTCGCGTTATTACCCATCCTGACCATCCATTTGTTGCCATACTTGGCGGCGCAAAAGTTTCCGACAAAATCCCGGTAATCAATGCGCTCATCGATCGCAAGGTTGACAAGATCCTCATCGGCGGCGCAATGGCCTACACTTTCTTCAAAGCGCAGGGCTTTACAGTCGGAAAATCGCTCGTTGAAAACGAGATGATGCCAACGGCGCTGGAGATCATGAAGCGGGCGGAAGCTGAAGGAGTTGAGTTACTGTTGCCGACGGATCATCAGGTAGTTGACAGCTATGAGCCCATTAAAGGCGACAAGATCGTTGCCAAGACCATTCCGATTGAGTTCACTAACGCCGGACATGCAGGCATGGATATTGGCGTAGAAACGGTCGCACACTTCGCCAATGCCTTGGGGGACGCGAAGACGATCATTTGGAATGGCCCAATGGGTGTCTTTGAAGAGCCGCCGTTCAATGAAGGAACGATCGGTGTCGCGCGTGCTGTGGCCGAAGCTGCGGATCGCGGTGCAGTTGTCATAGTTGGTGGCGGCGATTCGGTTGCCGCAATCACGCAAGCGGGTGTCGCCGATCGCATCACACATATATCTACTGGCGGCGGCGCCACGCTCGAGTTCCTTGCCGGCCAAGAACTGCCCGGCGTAACAGCACTCACAAGCAAAGCGTGACAAAACAACGGAGTTAACCAGTTTGCACGCCTTCCATCGAGGTTGACGTTGAACAGAAGCATCGTTCGATTAGTTATTACTGCCACGATTGTCACGCTCTTGTGCGTGGCGCCGGCGGCTGGTAAGGCGTGGCGTGGAATCGTGCCGCTCCGTTCGACCCGCGCTAACGTTGAGAGACTTCTGGGTGCGTCGCAACCGGGCACGCGAAACATCTACAAGACTCCGACCGAAACTGTTGAACTGACCTAATGCCGACACGCCGTGTGCGTACGGATGGCAAGTGCCGCTTGATACCGTCATCAGCTTGTCAGTCTCACCGACGATTCCATATAAAACTCGACGATGTAAAACTGGACGAATCCAAATACGAGAAGCGTAAAGACAATGATCAGAATATTCACTACCTACATTAACCCTAACGAGGGTCTCAATTGGACAGTAGACGGTGCCAAGCGCACGGTTATGACAGTCGAGTACTATCCGTCGGAAGCATACAACCGCCTGAAATGCTCACCAATACGCCCTCGTCAAGCCCAAGCTGCGCCAAAGACCAACGCGGCCAAAATTAATCGGCCGAGAAAAAAAACTAACCTTCGCAGGCAGAGAACTAAGCCATTACCAAACAGCGCCCCAAATTAAAAACGCATGCGACTAGTGTGATACATTAGGCACTGCGCTCCATCTACAAAATGCACCGTTAAGAGTCAATATTTAGAGACGGAAACCCATGCGTAAACCTGTAATTGCTGGCAACTGGAAGATGTATAAGACGGTAAGTGAGTCGGTCGATACCGCACTCGCATTGAAGCCGCTGGTGGCAAACGCCAACCACTGCGAAATCGTGATCGCGCCCGTCTTCACCGTCCTTAAGACCATAGCCGACAGGCTCGAGGGTTCAAATGTTCGTGTCGCCGCGCAAAACTGTTCGACTGAAATCGAAGAAGGCGCGCACACCGGCGAAGTAACGGCTGCGATGTTGCGCGACGTGGGTTGCTCACACATCATCGTGGGTCACTCCGAACGGCGGCAGTATTATTTTGAAACGGATTCAATGGTCAACAAGAAATGCCAGGCGACAATTACCGCGGGATTGACAGCGATCCTATGCGTTGGGGAGAGCCTTGAACAGAGAGAGCAGGGCACTGCCGAGCGCGTCGTTAGTGGCCAATTAACTGGCGGACTCAGCGGGTTGACAGCCTCAGATCTCGACCGTATCATCGTGGCCTACGAGCCTGTTTGGGCCATCGGTACTGGACGTACAGCGACGCCGGAGCAAGCGCAGGAAATGCACGCGTTTATCCGGCGCGTTTTCGCGGATGGGTACTCAAAAAAGGCAGCCGAGATGCGGATCCTCTATGGCGGCTCGGTCAAACCCGATAACATTGCGGGGTTGATGCAGCAGAAGGATATCGATGGCGCATTGGTCGGCGGAGCGAGTTTGAAAGCCGACAGCTTTGCGCAGATTGTTAATTACGGAAGAACGTGAATTAACGATCCATGAGCCCGAGGTAAACTATTTACGATTTACGATTTACGATTCACGATTTACGTCTCTGATGCTATTCACCATTTTACCGGAGAATCAATTGTTAACTTATCTTTTATACACGCTATTTATTTTGGCATGCTTCGTGTTGATTGTTGTCGTACTCCTGCAGCCCGGGAAGTCCGGCGCAGGTGATCTGTTTTCAAGTTCGGTTTCGAGCACTGCTTTCGGTCCGCGAGGCACGGCGAGCATTCTGTCGAAGATTACGATTGGAGCAGCAGCGGCGTTCATGTTGATTGCGCTGATGCTTTCTTTGCCGGCAGTGACGGGCACGCATTCGGTTTTGCAATCGAGCGAGCCAGAAGCTACAGCAACTCCGACTCCCGAACCATCACCAGTAGCGAGCCCGGCGGCGACAACTGGACCAGCCGAGGCGACGTCGCCTGCAGCGCCTGCGGCCTCGCCCAGCGCTTCGAAGTAAGAGTGACCACGGGTGTAACGCAACCAACGTGCGGATTTGAATAAAGATTATTACCGTAAGCTTTAGGGTTTTACGATTGATTTAAGTGCCACAGACTCAGTCTGTGTAAGCTGTATCCGATTTACGATTCACGATTTTACGATTCACGAACAAGGCCGAAGTGGCGGAACTGGCAGACGCGCACGTTTGAGGGGCGTGTGGAGCAATCCGTGGGGGTTCGAGTCCCCCCTTCGGCACCATCCTTCGCGGCCCGCGGTGCCGTCATCGGAGCGAGCCGCCCGGCGAGCTCGTCGCCGGACGGCCCTTGCTCTCGAGCTCACGCGCTAGGTTAGATCAGCTCGCCTTCTTCATCCCACCGCGGGCCTGCTTGGCGCGCGCGGCTCCGATGGCGGTCTTGACGTCCTTTTCCTCTTCCGGCGGCGGCAACACCGCTTTCATGCCGAGCGACTGGATCCACAGCTCTCGCGCCCAGCCCGTCGTGTGATACAGGTGCTCGTCCTCTTGCTCCTCGACCTGCTCGTGGG
>JBPCLZ010000114.1:0-2092 GCA_051002775.1 Pyrinomonadaceae bacterium
GCTCACGCGTCTGCGGCATCGGACCGTCGGTAGCCGCAACCACCAGAATGGCGCCGTCCATCTGCGCCGCGCCCGTGATCATGTTCTTCACATAGTCAGCGTGGCCGGGGCAGTCAACGTGCGCGTAATGGCGGTTCTTCGTCTCATACTCCACGTGCGCCGTCGCGATCGTGATACCTCGTGCTTTTTCCTCAGGCGCTTTGTCAATCTGATCGAAAGCCACAAACTGCACCTTCGGATTGTTCTTGCCCAGCACCTTAGTTATCGCTGCCGTCAACGTCGTCTTGCCATGGTCCACGTGCCCGATCGTCCCGATGTTCACGTGCGGCTTACTGCGGTCGAATTTTTCCTTTGACATTCTTAATTGGCCTCTTCAATAAAAGTTCGATATCGGCTAACGCGAGTCCTATTAAATGGAGCCCGCGATGAGATTTGAACTCATGACCTCCTCCTTACCAAGGAGGCGCTCTACCCCTGAGCTACGCGGGCGGCAACAGGGATGAAGGATGAGGGTGGAAGGACGAAACAGTCGCTTTGTTCATCCTTCATCCTTCCTACTTCATCCTTTCAATCTGGAGCGGGCGACGAGATTCGAACTCGCGACCCTCAGCTTGGAAGGCTGATGCTCTACCAACTGAGCTACACCCGCCCAACAAAAATTTCGAATGCGGATTTCGGATTGCGGATTAACTACCGCTACAGCAATTCCGAAATCCGCATTCCGAAATCCGAAATTCTTTCTGGTGCAGGGGGCAGGATTCGAACCTGCGTAAGGCGTTAGCCTGCCGGGTTTACAGCCCGGTGCCATTAACCACTCGACCACCCCTGCATTCACTGTCAAGTGCTTAGTGGAGCCGGCGAAGGGACTTGAACCCCCGACCCTCTGATTACAAATCAGATGCTCTACCAACTGAGCTACGCCGGCCCGCTATAGAGTACAAATAGCGCATTCCGACAAAATGCGGATACTAACAACCCGCATACGAAAACGCAAGTCGCACTCAGGATTGCAGATATCCTAACACTTGTGAGGCAAAAGGAATGAACGACTCAGTCTTAAAACCAACATTCGCCGTGATCAAAAACTACTACTGAGGGTGACATTTGATGTCGTCGAGTACCTAACCGGGGTCTTCACGCTTGATGTTGGCTGATTGCTGACGCGATATGACTGCACGGTAAAAAGATCGAAAGTAACCGTACATCGACAGGCATGCGGAGATCACCACCAACCAGAGCATTGCTCTCCCGGCAGTGTAAAGAAGCACTTGCCAATCGTTTCCGGTGACGGCGCCGGCTTCAAACAGGTGTTGCCATGCCGTCCTCAGTTCAGGAACAGACCAAAACTTAATCACTGGAAAAGGTTTGCCGAAATTGGCAACCGGGGGTTTTCCTCCGACGCTCGAGACAATCAACAATGCGACAGTGAATACCTGGACCAGCATCTTAAACTTGCCCATCTTCGATGCTGATATCACCAGTCCATCTGCGGCGGCAATTGAACGCAGACCGGTAACTGCAAACTCCCGACCAATAATAATCACTACGGCCCAAGCCGGGGCCAGCTGGTTTTCAACTAGAGAAATCAGCGCCGCGGAAATTAGTAATTTGTCAGCGATGGGATCGAGCATTTGGCCGAGGCGCGTTACCTGCCTGCGACTGCGCGCGAAATGTCCGTCCAGGAAATCGGTCAATGCGGCGGCCAGAAAAAGCACCACACCAAAAATGTGGCGCGGCACTCCAAAGCTCTCCGAAAACGGTGTCAACAAAACAACAACCAGGATCGGAACTATGAAGATGCGTAGAAGGGTCAGGGTATTAGGCAGGTTCACGTTTGATAGCCTTGTAGCGAGCCGGCAAAACTTTGGATGGCGATTGCCTGTTGCGGGTTCAGGCCCGCAGTTTAGAGTCTAGGCTTTAGCTTGCTCTTGGGAAGCAGCCACCTAAAGGTTGGACTCTGAACTTCTTGAGCGTATTGCAATAATGAAGCATTGGCAGTGTAGGGTGCGTCGAAAAACACTGTCAAGATGCACTTACTGCCAACTTGCTGTTCAACTTTTCGTGGGCTAATATTCCTGGTTCGCTACTGGCC